>JANMCG010000086.1:0-6354 GCA_031361075.1 Novosphingobium sp.
CAAGACAATGGCCGAACAAGCCAGGGGCAAGGCCGGAGAACTGGCGCAAGACGGCAAAGCCCGGACCAGCGATGCGATTGCCAATCTGGGCAAGATCGTTTCGGAGAATGCTGGCACAATCGATAGCAAGCTGGGCACGCGATATGGCGATTATGCCCGCACTGCCGCCCGCTCGATGCAAGAAACCGCCGCAAAGATCGATTCCAAGGATCTGGGCGAGCTGGGCGACGATGCGAAAGAATTTGTTCGCAAAAGCCCCGGCCTCGCAGTCGGGATCGCTGCGGTTGCGGGCTTCTTCCTTGCCCGGATGTTCCGCGGCAATTCGTCCGCAGACTGACCTTGACCGTTTGACAGCGCGCCTTGCGGTGCGGATTGTCAGCTGGCCATGGACGATATCCGCCCGCCCCTGATTGATGATACCACCAGCGATGCTGCCCAGCGTTCGCTGGTGGAAGATTTCAAGCACCTGTTGGACGATGGCCGCACGCTGGTGGAAGCCGAACTGGCTTACCATAAATCGAGCATGGTCTTGGCTGGCAGCGCGATCAAGGGCGTTGCCGGATGGGGTGCCTTGGCACTCGCGCTGGTTTTTCTTGCGCTGATGGCGCTGGTGTTCGGCGTGGTTATCGGGCTTGCGCAGGTAATCGGCATCTGGGCCGCGACTGCCGCTACAGTGATCGCTTTATTGGGTTGCGCCGCACTTGCTGCCTGGGCGGCGACCAAGCGCTTTGGCCGCATGTCTGCAGCGCTACGCGGTAAGGATGACCTGGCGTGACCAATCCCGACCGTCAGCTTTCCACTGATCGAGCGCAGCGCGCTGCCGCACGGCGCGTGTTCGGCGCAGACTGGGCGCAAATAAAAGCCGATCTGTCCGCGCGCGGTATTGGCGGCCGGATCAAGGACAACGTGGTTCAACAAGCCGACGAGGCGGTGGCCACCGGTTTGGCGGTCGCCCGCGAAAACAAGGCCGTAGTAGCGGGAACCTTCGGGCTCTTGCTGGTTTGGTTGTTGCGTAACCCGCTGGGGCGGATTCTGGGCCGGCTCTTTGGTCACACCCCGGACAAAACCAGTGGCCAGAACGGCGAACGCCTCGGCCCCGATCAGGAGTAAACCAAGTGAGCACCACCGATCCCCGCCGTGAGCGCGTCGCCAAACGCATCTCAGCCTCGCAAGACCGGCTCACGCGCGATAGTGGACCTTTGCCCGCGCGCATTCGCCGCGATCCCATGCCTGACGCCAATCCCCCTGAGAGCTATCGCTCTCTGGCGCGCGAGTATCCGTTGCTCACTGTTGCGGCGGGCCTGGGCATTGGCTTGCTGGTCGCGGCCCTTTTACCGCGCGGGTTTGCCAGCAAAGCTGGTCGCCGTGCGATGGGGGCAGCAACCGTGGCGGCTGAATTGGGGCTTGCGTACAGCAAGCAAGCCCGCGATGTCGCGGGCGGAGCGGCGCATGACGGGATCGCCAAACTCGAAGAAACAACCGCACCGCTTCGTAAAAACGCGCTCCGCGCCGGGGAAAACGCCCGCAATCGCGGGGTGCAGCTGGCCGAGGACGCCATCAAGCTGGTAAAACGGCTGCGCAAATAAGCGCTTTGCCATGCTTGCGCCGCGCGCGCAGGCTGCCTATGGGCGCGCATCAGTCCTCCCCGGGGTATGCGCGATGAGCGATCAGAAGCTACATTTGGTAATCGGCGGACGCGTCACCGATCCGCAGACGCTTGAGTTTCGCGACCTTGATCAGATGGATTTTGTCGGGGTCTACGCTGACTATGCCAGTGCCGAAGAAGCTTGGCGCAGCGCGGCCCGGCGCACGATCGACGATGCCGAAATGAAGTACGTCGTGGTGCATCTGCACCGGCTGCTGATGCCGGATATGTTGAAGCGCTAAGCTGCCTCAGACGAACTCGATCTTCTCGACCGCGTAAAACTTGTCGCCCGACGGCACGGTCACTTCAATCTCGTCGCCCGCGCGGCGCCCGATCAGTGCTTTGCCAAGCGGCGAGGCGTAACTGATCCGGCCCACTTTGGCATCGGCTTCGTAAGGCCCGACGATCTGATATTTGACCGGCTTGTCGTCATCATCCAGCAAGCTGACCGTCGCGCCGAAGATAATCTTGTCGCTGGACAGCGTGGTGGGATCGACGATTTGCGATCGGCTGACCTTATCCTCAAGGTCAGAAACCATCATCTCGACCTGGCCCTGACGTTCCTTGGCCGCGTGGTACTCAGCGTTTTCAGACAAATCGCCGTGCGCACGGGCTTCCTCGATCGCGTCGACGATCCGGGGCCGCTCTTCACGCAGCGCTTTCAGCTCACCGATCAGGCGTTCGTAGCCTTCAGCCAGCATCGGCAGCTTTTCGACAATTGCCATCTTAGACGTTCCTCCTGTCGCTCCCGCCGCAGCGACTGTAATCCCGTCCCGCGCCAACGTGGCAGCGGGTCAGGCCAGTCGCGGTACCGGGAAAACGCGATTGTTCAGTTGTTATAATAATCCTGCAACGAGCGCACTTCAAGCTTTGCACCGTTTAAGGCAGTAATTGCCTGCGCAGCGGCTACTGAGGCCGCCGCTGTCGTGTAATACGGCACCTTTCCGGTGAGCGCCGATCCGCGGATCGATTGCGAATCCTTAAGGCTTTGCCAGCCCTCGGTGGTGTTGAAAATCAGGGCGATATCGCCGTCGATGATCTTGTCGACAATATGCGGGCGGCCTTCCGCGACCTTGTTGACCAGTTCGACCGGCAACCCGGCCTCGGCCAGATAGCGCTGGGTGCCGCCTGTGGCGATCACGGTAAAGCCCTGTTCGATCAATTGGCGCACAGCTGGCAGGATGACCGGCTTGTCGCTGTCCTTGACCGACACGAACGCCACTCCGCCTTCGGGCAGCCGCGTGCCTGCGCCCAGCTGGCTTTTGGCAAAGGCAATCGGGAAACTGCGGTCGATCCCCATCACTTCGCCGGTTGATTTCATTTCGGGCGAGAGCACTGGGTCGACCCCGGCAAAGCGCGCAAACGGAAACACTGCTTCCTTGACCGCCATGTAATCGAAAGTGCGCTTGAATGGCGGGAAGCTCGACAATTTCTCACCCGCCATCACCCGCGCCGCGACCTTGGCCACCGGCTGGCCTATAGCTTTGGCGACGAAGGGCACCGTGCGGCTGGCGCGCGGGTTGACCTCGATCAGGTAAACATCCCCATCCTTGACCGCGAACTGGATGTTCATCAGGCCTTTGACGCCCAGTGCCAGCGCCAGCGCTTCGGCCTGGCGCTCCATCTCGGCGATGATTTCAGGCGGCAAGCTGTAAGGCGGCAGCGTGCAGGCGCTGTCGCCCGAATGGATCCCGGCTTCCTCGATGTGCTGCATCACGCCCGCGACCACGACCTGTTCGCCATCGCACAGTGCATCGACATCGCATTCGATCGCGTCGCGCAGATACTGGTCGATCAGCACCGGACTATCGCCCGAAACCAGGACTGCGGTGGTAATATAATTGTCGAGCTGGGCCTGACTGTCGACGATTTCCATCGCGCGGCCGCCCAGCACATAACTTGGCCGCATCAGCACCGGATAGCCAATCCGGTTAGCCACCGCGACGGCTTCATCGCGGCTGCGGGCAATCCCGTTAAGCGGCTGCCTGAGCCCCAGATCGTTGACCAGCTTGGCAAACCGTTCGCGGTCTTCGGCCAGATCGATCGCATCGGGCGAGGTGCCCAGGATCGGGATGCCAGCGTCCTGCAGCGCCTGTGCCAGGCTAAGCGGGGTTTGCCCGCCAAACTGCACGATCACCCCGACCAATTCGCCGTTTTGTTGCTCGACCTGCAGAATTTCGAGCACGTCCTCACAAGTCAGCGGCTCGAAATACAGACGGTCGGAAGTATCGTAATCGGTGCTCACCGTTTCGGGGTTGCAGTTGATCATGATCGTCTCGAACCCGGCTTCTTCGAGCGCATAGCAGGCATGGCAGCAGCAGTAATCGAACTCGATGCCCTGCCCGATGCGGTTCGGCCCGCCGCCCAGGATAACGATCTTGCGGCGCTCGCTGGGACGGGCTTCGCATTCTGGCGCGCCGAATAGCGGGGCCTCGTACGTCGAATACAGATACGGCGTGACCGCTTCGAATTCGGCGGCGCAGCTGTCGATCCGCTTGAACACCGGATGCACCCCAAGCTTGGTCCGCAGCGCGCGGACCTCGCCTTCGGTGGTCGCCCCGGCCATCGCGCGCAAGGCGTCGTGCAGCAGCCCTGAGCGTTTGGCGCTGGTTTCGCCCATCCCGCCGGCGACGCCCACGCCGCGCACCGCCAGCACTGCCAGCCGCCGGTCCGAAAAGCCCATTGCCTTGAGCCGCCGCAGCCCGGCTGCATCGTTAGGCAGGCCATCGCGCATGATCACCGCTTCTTCGGCGACAATTTGCTCGATGTGGCGCAGGAACCACGGATCGTAACTGGTGATGCTGTGTATTTCTTCAAGCGTGAAGCCTTCGCGGAACGCCTGCGCGGCGATCAGCAGCCGGTCAGGGGTCTGGCGGGACAATGCGGCGGTGATTTCGTCACGGCCCGCGCCTTCGAGCGCCAGCACGCGGTTGAACCCGTCAAGCCCGGTCTCCAGACCGCGCAGCGCCTTCTGCATCGATTCCTTGAAGTTGCGGCCAATCGCCATAACTTCGCCGACCGATTTCATCGCGGTCGAGAGCAGCGGTTCGGCGCCCTTGAACTTCTCGAAGGCGAAGCGCGGAATCTTGGTCACGACATAATCGATGCTCGGCTCAAAGCTCGCCGGGGTCGCCCCGGTGATCTCGTTGGTCAGCTCGTCGAGCGTGTAACCCACCGCCAGCTTGGCCGCGACGCGGGCAATCGGGAAGCCGGTGGCCTTGGATGCCAGCGCGGACGAGCGCGACACGCGCGGGTTCATCTCGATCACGATCAGGCGGCCATCGGCGGGATTGACCGCGAACTGCACGTTTGACCCGCCGGTCTCGACCCCGATCTCACGCAGCACCGCAATGCTGGCGTTGCGCATGATCTGGTATTCCTTGTCGGTCAGCGTCAGCGCGGGTGCGACGGTGATCGAATCGCCGGTGTGGACCCCCATCGGATCGACGTTCTCGATTGCGCAGATGATGATGCAGTTGTCGTTGCGGTCACGCACCACCTCCATCTCGAACTCTTTCCAGCCGAGCAGTGATTCCTCGATCAAAACCTCATTGGTTGGCGAGGCATCGATGCCAGACTTCACAATCTGCTCGAACTCGGCCTTGTTATACGCCACCCCGCCGCCGGTCCCACCCAGCGTGAAACTCGGCCGGATGATCGAGGGCAGTCCGGTGCGTTCGAGCACCGCGAACGCTTCATCCACATTGTGCGCCACGCCGCTGCGCGCGCTCTCCAACCCGATCTTGTCCATCGCCTCACGGAAGCGCTGGCGGTCCTCGGCCTTGTCGATCGCATCGGCATCGGCGCCGATCATCTGCACCCCGTATTTGTCGAGCGTACCGTCGTTGAACAGCGCCAGCGCGGTGTTAAGCGCGGTCTGCCCGCCCATTGTCGGCAGCAGCGCGTCGGGGCGCTCCTTCTCGATGATCGCGGCGACGACTTCGGGGGTGATCGGCTCGATATAGGTCGCGTCGGCCATGTCCGGGTCGGTCATGATCGTCGCCGGGTTGGAGTTGACCAGGACCACGCGGTAGCCCTCCTCCTTCAGCGCCTTGATTGCCTGGGTGCCCGAATAGTCGAACTCGCAAGCCTGGCCGATGATGATCGGCCCAGCGCCAATGACGAGGATCGAGGATATGTCAGTGCGTTTGGGCATTTAGGAGTGCTTTGCTACTAAAAGCCCCTTCCCTTGAGGGAAGGGGTTGGGGATGGGTGTAAGGCCTTGGTAGGAAAGCGATTGACCGGTGTCGCGCGCAAGCTGCGCGGCACCATGACCGACGCGGAACGGCGACTGTGGTCGCATCTGCGCGCGAGCCAGCTGGGAGGGACGAAGTTCACCCGCCAGCACCCGATCGGCGACTACGTGGTCGATTTCGCCTGCCGCTCCGCACGGATCGCCATTGAACTCGACGGCGGCCAACACGCTGACAGCGCCATCGATGAAATGCGAACGCAAGTTATCGAAGCCCACGGCTACCGCGTAATCCGCTTCTGGAACACCGACGTCCTGCAAAACACCGACGGCGTCCTCATCGCGATCCAGGAAGAGCTCAACCTCGCCCGCAACACCACTTAAGCCCCTTTCCTTGAGGGGAAGCGCTTTTAAGCCCCTTCCCTCAAGGGAAGGGGTTGGGGATGGGTGTACCACACCCGAAAGGCCGCACCACCCCATCACCGCCGCACCCCCATCCCCAACCCTTCCCCACGGG
>JANMCG010000087.1:0-36810 GCA_031361075.1 Novosphingobium sp.
GGACGGGCAAAGGATCGCATCGTCGATCAGATGACCCTTGGTGGCAGCGATGGCGTTGCGCAAGAACTCGACCAACAGGAGTTTGGACATCTCGCCGGAAGCCATGATGAATTCGTCATGCATGGTCTCACCCACGCGCGCCAAACACCCAGTTGCGCTGAAGCAGAAAGGTGCTTGCCGGCGTCAGCGAGATGACCGGAATCAAAGCCATCCAATTGGGCAGGTGCATCTCTGCGGTGACGATCCAGGTCAAAAAGGTGTTCAGGCCCAAGCCGAACAGCTGGACGACGACGAAGCGGAATGACTGCGATCCGGTTGCGTCGGTCGCGACATGGCCCCTGAAGCTCCAATTACGGTGCAGGAAAAAACCGCAAAACGCCGCGACGAGAAACGCCGGGGGCACGGCCGCCAAGGCTAGGCCCGACGGCAGGACGAAATCGGCAAGCGCCAGATAGATCGCGGAATAGATCAGCGTGGCCAACCCGCCGGAAATGCCGAAGCGGACGACCTGGCCGACCGCGGGGTGCCATTGTCGGCCGGTCGCAAGAGGCATGGCGGCCTCCATACAGGAATCCGCGTTATCGCAAATCGCTTAGAAACCCGCCGCGCCCTCGAAAGCGGGCTGCCTTACGCAATCACTTCGCGCCATTCGCCGGGGGCCAAGCTGTCGAGCGACCACTCGCCGATCTGCCAACGGACCAGGCGCAAGGTCGGCAGGCCGATCGCGGCGGTCATCCGGCGGATTTGGCGGTTGCGGCCTTCGCGGATAGTCAGTTCGATCCAGCAATCGGGCACGGTCTGGCGCACCCGCACCGGGGGATCGCGCGGCCATAAGTTTGGCGCGGCGATCCGGGCGACTTCGGCGGGCAGGGTCATGCCGTCCTTGAGGCGGACGCCCTGGCGCAAGGGCGCGAGCAAGGCGTCATCGGCATTGCCCTCGACCTGCACCCGATAGGTCTTGGCGAGCTTGAACTTGGGGTCGGCGATGCGGGCCTGAAGGCGGCCGTCGTCGGTGAGCAGCAGCAGCCCCTCGCTGTCGGCATCGAGCCGCCCGGCAGGATAGACGCCCGGAACGTCGATAAACCCCGAAAGCGTCGGGCGCGGGGTTGGGCTGCGTGCGTCGGTGAACTGCGAGAGCACGCCGTAGGGTTTGTTGAACAGGATCAGCCGGGACACTCCTGACGCGCCTCAGGCCACTCCGCCCTTTGCCGCTGCCAGGTCGCGCAGGTCGGTCTTGAGCAGTTTGCCGATGTGACTGCGCGGCATTTCCTCGATGGCAAGCAGCGCCGAGACACGCTGGGTTTTGCCCAGCCGGCTATTCGCCACCGTGCGAATATCTTCCAGCGCGGCTTCTTCCACGCCGGGTTTGAGCACCACGAAGCCGACCGGGGTTTCGCCCCACTGGTCGCTCGGCACGCCCACCACTGCCGCTTCGATCACCCGTTCGTCCTTGGCCAGTTCATGCTCGAGATCGATCGGAAAGATGTTGAAGCCGCCCGAGATGATCACGTCCTTGGTCCGCCCGACCAGTTCGACGAAGCCCTCGGCATCGACCCGGCCGACATCGCCCATGCGCTGCCATGTCGATCCGTCGGCGGGATCGGTCCAATAGCCCTCGCGGGTTTTTTCGGGCTGGTTCTTGTAGCCGAGCATCATGGTCGGCGATTTGCCGACCAGTTCGCCAGCCTCGCCCGGCGGCAGTTCGTTACCAGCCTCGTCGATCACTTTCAGCGAATGGCCCGGGGCGGGGAAGCCGACGGTGTGCAGCTTGTCAGGGAATTCATGGACGGGGAAGATGCACGCGACCCCGCCTTCGGTCATGCCGTAGATCTCGATCAAGCCGCCGGGCATCCGGGCGAGGACTTCGGCCTTGAGATCAGCGGGGAAGGGCGCGCTGGTGCAGTATTTCATCTTCATCGATGACAAGTCGTAGTCATCGAATGCCTCGAACTGCATCAACCGGCGGTACTGCACCGGGACCAGCATGGTGTGCGTGATCCGCTCGTTCTGCGCGCGTTCCAGCCACGTCTGGGTATCGAACTTACCCATCAGACTGGCGCAGCCGCCCGAATACATCGTCGGCAGGAACACCGCCATCGTGGTGTTCGAATAGAGCGGGGTCGAGGTCAGCGTGCGGCTGTCCGTGCCGTAATTGAGCGCGGCGCGAAAAGTCATCTGGCGCCAGCGCATCCCGTGTGAATGGACGATGCCCTTGGGTACCCCGGTGGTTCCAGACGAATAGATGATGTTGAACGGGTCACGCTCGGCCGGGTCGAACGGCTGCGCCTTCGTGCCAACCGGGGCCATGAAACTCTCAAGCTCTTCATCGAGCACGATCTGTTGCGCCACCGGCAGTCTGAAATCGCCCAGTTCGGCCAGCTTGGCGCGGTCGATGAACAGGTGCATCGCCCCCGAATCCGCCGCCATTCCGGCAAGCTGAGCGTTGCTCGCGCTGGTGGTCAGCGGCGCGGCGCAGCCCCCGGCGCGGATCGCGGCCAGATAAATCAGCGCATAATTGACGCTGGTGGTGCCCAGGATCGCCACGGCTTGCCCGCGTTCCAGCCCGTCGGCCTGCAATCGTGCTGCGATCCGCTCGACCCGGGCCGCCGTGTCTTGCCATGAGAGTTGGGTGGTGCCGTCGAACAAGGCATCGGCGCTGCCGCGATAGGCGCCCCAGGCGGCGATCAGGGCAGCGAAGGAGCCGAATTCGGCATCGAGCAAGTGCGCGGGATTATCAGTCATCGCGCGGGTGTTGCACCGATCAGCGGTGAACACAATTTGCCCGAAGCGTAAACAGTTCGAAAATATCTCAGTTGCAAAATCTGCAACACCTGTTCCAGCCTTTGCACTGGCAAACTCTACTTAAATGGTTATGTTGCAATTGCGAACTGAGTTCGCGAATGCAACAGGAGATACCCAATGCGCAGCATCGTTTCGTTTGTGCTGCCGATCATCATTGCCGCTTCGATCAGCGGCCTGATGTTCACCGCCACGCTTGCCTAAGCAGCGGTTCGGCACACCTCCAACAGCAAAAGGCCGTCACGCCTCATCGCGTGACGGCCTTTTGTTTGTGCAGCGCTTTCAACCGCAAGCCCCGCCTATTTGCTCGAAAGCAGTTTAACCAGCGCGTAAAGGTAATCGCGCCCGTCCATCAGCGCGCGCACTTCCATGTGCTCGTTCAGGCCGTGGATATTGTTCATCTTGCTGTCGGCCCAGATCCCCGGAACCCCGTACGTGGGTATGCCGACTGCGGCGATGTAAACCCCGTCGCTGGCCCCCGTTGAAATGGTCGGAATCACCGGCACCCCGGGGAAGTGCTTGGCGGACAGCTGCTCCATCGGCCCGATGATCGTCGGATCGAGCGGCGGCACTTTGGCGATCGGTTTGTCCTTGATCCGCTGCTCGATCGCAATACCGGGGTTTCCGATGACCCGCGCCAGTTCGGCTTGGGTTTCGTCCGAGGTGCGCCCCGGGAACATCCGGCAGTTGACGTTGACCGTTACTCGCTGCGGCAGTGCATTGAGCGCGTGGCCGCCTTGCACCAGCGTGGCAACGCAAGTGGTGCGCAGCATCGAATGGAGGCTGCGGTCCTGATTGACTAGCGCCTCGGCCGCCTTGTCCTGCGGGTTGACGGCCAGCGCGGCCATCGCCTTGCCAATGGTGCCGGGATAAAGCGGACCGGCCTTGCTGAAGAAAGTGCGAGTGGTGTCGTTGAATTCGAGCGCGAATTCGTGCTCGCGGATTTTGCTGACTGCGTCGGCCATCGCGTAAATCGCATTGTCGCGCACCGGAGCGGACGAATGACCGCCTTCGTTGGTCGCGGTCAAGGTGAAATCCTGATAGGCTTTTTCGCCCACCTGAATGGTCTGCACCAGCAGCTTGCCGTCAGCGTCCGAGCGCCCACCGCCGCCTTCGTTGAGCGCATAGGCGGCGTCGATCAGGTCGCGCTTGTTCTTGGTCAGCCACTCCGCGCCGTTAAACGCGCCCGAGGTTTCCTCGCCGCAAGTCAGCGCCAGCTTGATCGTGCGCCGGGGCTTGTACTTCTCCTTGGCAAACCGCACCAGCGTGTCGGTCCACACGGCCGCCTGCGCCTTGTCGTCACTCGCGCCGCGGGCATAGAACTGGCCGTTCTCCTCGATCAGTGTGAACGGATCGCGGGTCCAGTCCTCGCGCTTGGCCTCGACCACGTCGATATGCGCCAGCAGCAGCATCGGTTTCAGCTTCCTGTCGGTGCCGGGATAGACCACCACCACCCCGCCGTCCGTGGGGTGTTCTGGGGTTGAAAACAGCGTGATCTGGCTGTCGGCGATGCCGGCACTGCGCATCCGCGCTGCCATCCGCTCTGCCGCGAGCGTGCAGCTGCCCGATGAAAGCGTGGTGTTGGTTTCAACCAGTTCTTTATACAACCCCCGAAATTCGGCCTGGTCGGGGCGCAGCGCCGCGGGTTCGGCTGCCGTGGCACTGGCCGCAATCAGCGCCGGGACGGACAGCCCGGCAATCATCGTCGCGGCGATCAGGGGGTAACGCTGGTTCATTTTATCGCTCCAATGATTGTGCTATCTACCGCGCGGGTCAGCATAAGCCTTGACCAGTTCGGTCAGGAAATCGCGCCCGGTGTAAACCGCCGCGACGATCGCCCGTTCGTTAAGCCCGTGCGCGCCGTTGCCATCAGGGTCGCCGTACAGCCCCGGCGGACCATACGACGGTATGCCGACCGCTTCGAGATAGATCCCGTCGGTCGCCCCGGTCGACATAGTCGGCACCAGCGGTACCCCGGGATAATACTTCGTCACCAGCGCCTGGGCCGGGGCGAGGATTTGCCGGGTCAACGGAGGCGGCTTGGCCAAGGGGCCCCGGTCATCGAGCTTGGTCACGGTCATGCGCGGATCGGCAATCGCGGTTTCCAGCGCCGTGCGAACAGTTTCATAGCTCACGCCCGGGAAAATCCGGCAGTTGACCGTCACCCCGGCGCGCTGCGGCAAGGCGTTGTTGGCGTGGCCGCCGTCGAGCAGCGTGGCGACGCAGGTGGTGCGCAGCATTGAATGCCACGCCTTGTCGCGGTTAAGCACGGCCTCAGCCGCTTGGTCCTGCGGGTTGGCGACAATCGCCAGCATTGCCTTGCCCGCCTCGTCACTGCGGCTTTGGCCCAATTTGGTGAAGAACGCGCGGGTGGTATCGTTAAGCATCAGCGGGAATTCGTGATCGCGCACTTTGACCAGCGCGTCGGCCAGTTCGTAGATCGCATTGTCGCGCACCGGGGTAGAGCTATGGCCGCCCGGGTTGGTCGCCTCGATCCGGTAATTGCCGACCATCTTTTCGCCCACGTGCAGCGATTGCTGCAGCACCTTGCCATGCCCGTCAGTGCGGCCGCCGCCGCCTTCGTTCAGCGCGAATTCGGCGTCGATCAGTTCGCGTCGATTTTCGCTGAGCCAGCGCATGCCGTTAAACGCCCAACTGGTTTCCTCGCCGCAGGTCAGCGCCAGTTTGATCGTGCGCTGCGGCTTGTAACTTTGCTGACGGAACCGTTCGAACATATCGACCCAGATCGCGTCCATCGCCTTCATGTCGGACGTACCGCGGCCATAGAAATAGCCGCCTTCCTCGATCATCGTGTACGGATCGCGGATCCAGTCTTCGCGCTTGGCCACCACCACATCAAGATGGCCGACCAGCAGCATCGGCTTAAGGGTCTTTGATGTGCCGCGATAGACCACCACGATCCCGCCCTCTTTGGGGTGATCGGGCACCGCAAAGCGCGTCAGCTCGGCATCGGTGAACCCGCGCGCGCGCAGATGCGCCTCGATCTTGTCAGCCAGCGTTGTGCAGCTGCCGCTGGTGATCGACGTGTCAGTTTCGACCATATCTTTGTAAAGGCTGCGAAATGCCTGCTGATCGGGGCGCTGTTGAGCAAATGCTACGCTTGCTGGCGCGGCAAACATAACGCTGCTGAGCAAGGCTATGGCAAGGGTTCTGGGCACGATCGGACTCCCTGTTCAAGCGCGCATTTGAGCAGGATTTCCCTGTGGATGGAAGGGGCTGCAATGGCTTCCGTTTTGGCCCCTCAATCCCTATATGCTGGTCATGTCCGATATCCCTGAAAATCTCCCGAACCAGAATGAATATGGCGCTGATCAGATCAAGGTCCTTAAGGGCCTTGATGCGGTGCGCAAACGCCCCGGCATGTACATCGGCGATACCGACGATGGCTCGGGCCTGCATCACATGGTGTTCGAGGTTTCGGACAATGCCATTGACGAAGCGCTGGCCGGGCATTGCGATCTGGTGCTGATCGAGCTTAACCCCGATGGCTCGGTTTCGGTCGAGGATAACGGCCGCGGAATTCCCACCGGGATCCATGCCGAAGAAGGCGTGTCGGCGGCCGAGGTCATTATGACCCAGCTGCACGCGGGGGGTAAGTTCGAGAATACCAGCGATGACAATGCCTACAAGGTTTCGGGCGGACTGCACGGGGTTGGCGTGTCGGTGGTCAACGCGCTGTCCGAATGGCTCGAGCTGACGATCTGGCGCGACGGGCAAGAGCACTGGATGAAGTTTGCTTACGGTGATGCGGTTGAACCGCTGCGCGTGGTTGGCACTGCCCCAGCCGGCAAAAAGGGCACCCGCGTGACCTTTCTGGCCAGCACCGAAACTTTCAAGAACGTGCTCGAATTCGATTTCGAAAAGCTTGAGCATCGCTACCGCGAACTGGCATTCCTCAATTCGGGGGTGCACATTCTGCTGCGTGACAAGCGCCATGAAGAGGTCAAGGAACACGACCTGTATTACGAAGGCGGGATCGGCGCATTCGTCGGCTATCTCGATCGCAACAAGGTGGCCTTGCTGCCCGATCCGATCGCGATTTCGTCCGAACGCGAAGGCATCGCGATCGAGGTCGCGCTCGAATGGAACGATTCGTATTACGAAAACGTGCTGTGTTTCACCAACAACATCCCGCAGCGCGATGGCGGCACGCATCTGGCCGCGTTCCGCGCCGCGCTGACCCGTACGCTGAACAATTACGCCGAAAAATCCGGGCTGCTCAAAAAGGAAAAGGTCACCCTGACCGGCGAGGACATGCGCGAAGGGCTGACCGCGATCGTCTCGGTTAAATTGCCCGATCCCAAGTTCTCTTCGCAGACCAAGGACAAGCTGGTGTCGTCCGAAGTGCGCCAGCCGCTTGAAAGCCTGATGGCTGACAAGATGAGCGAGTGGCTTGAGGAAAACCCCGCCAATGCCAAACAGGTGGTCGGCAAGATCATCGATGCCGCTGCCGCGCGCGAAGCCGCCAAGCGCGCGCGCGAACTGACCCGGCGCAAGGGCGCACTCGATATCGCCAGCCTGCCCGGCAAGCTGGCCGATTGCCAGGAACGCGATCCGGCCAAGTGCGAACTGTTCCTGGTCGAAGGCGATTCGGCTGGCGGATCGGCCAAGCAGGGGCGTGATCGCAATATCCAGGCGATCCTGCCGCTCAAGGGCAAGATCCTCAACGTCGAGCGCGCGCGGTTCGACCGGATCATTTCATCCAAGGAAGTCGGCACGCTGATCCAGGCGATGGGCACCGGGATCCGCGACGAATTCAACCTGGCGAAACTGCGCTATCACAAGATCGTGATCATGACTGATGCCGATGTCGACGGCGCGCATATCCGCACGCTGCTGCTGACTTTCTTCCACCGCCAGATGCCCGATATCATCCGCGCGGGACATTTGTTCATCGCGCAGCCGCCGCTGTTCAAGGTCAACAAGGGCCGTAGCGAAGTGTACCTTAAGGATGCCGCCGAGCTCGACCGTTATCTGGTCGAAGCCGGGACCGCGGGGCGGGTACTTGAAACCAAGGGCGGCGCGCGCGGCGGTGAGGATCTGGCCGCGCTGGTCCAGCACGCCTTGCGGATGCGCAGCCTGATGGGTTTTGTTCCGCGGCGGTATGATCCGGCGGTGGTCGAAGCCTTGGCAATGGCCGGGGTGTTCGAGCCCGAGCTGGACCGCGCAGGGCGGAAGGCTGCCTTGGCCAAAGCATCGCTGTGGCTCGATCTGGGCGACCGCGAAGCCAAGTGGACCGCCGAGCTGACCGAGGCTGGCAGCGTGATGGTCAAGCGGATCTGGCGCGGGGTGACCGACGCGCACCCGATCGAAGCGGCGTTCCTGACCAGCGCCGAAGCGCGCAAGCTGGCGCGGCTCGCGGTGGAAAACGTCGAGGTGTACGAACACCCGGTGCGGCTGGTGCGTAGCAGCGCGGCCGATGAAACGCCTGAGCCCGAACAGCTTGACACCGCAGCCGAAGACGACGCTCCGCCAGCGCCGATTGCGGCCAAGGACCAGATCACCCGGCCGTCCGAACTGCTCGACGCGGTATTGGTGGGCGGGCGCAAGGGCCTTGCCATCGCGCGCTACAAGGGGCTGGGCGAAATGAACGCCGAGCAGCTGTGGGAAACCACGCTCGATCCCGACAACCGCGTGCTGCTCCAGGTCAAGGTGGAGGATGCCGACGTGACCGACGAGATTTTCACCCGGCTGATGGGCGATATCGTCGAGCCGCGCCGCGAATTCATTCAGGAAAACGCGCTTAACGTCGCCAATCTGGACGTTTAGGCCGGGCTCAGCCAACCAGCAGCGGGATCCCGCACGACAAGCGGTCGACCGAAACATCGGCGACCCCCAGGCCCACCCCGGTGCTGCGCATCGCCTGGAACAGCACGCTATCGATGGTGGGCGCGATGGTGCCGAGCGTGGTCCCGGCGATGGTGGTCAACAGGCTTGGCGTGACACCCAGCCCCAGCAAGGTGACCGTGAGGTTGACCTTTTTGGCAAGCGATCCGGCGAGCGACGACACCGCATCGCTGGTGAACACTGACTTGACCGTGCTGGCGGCGATTTCGTTCTTGCTGAAGAACACCGCTTGTTCGGAATTGCCGCCCAGGCTGAGCACCGCGCTGCCTTCAAGCTTGAACAACAATGCCTTGGCCAGCTCGGCCGGGGCGATTGGCAGGTCCTGCGAAAAATCGTCGAGGTTGGCCACATTTACCGTGCCAAGCGCGGCCTTGCCGATTGACGGCTTGACCCCCAATGTCACGCCATCGACGTCGGCATCGCCGCTGGCGCAAGTGATCGCAGTCATCCGTGCATCGCCAGGCGCAGTTTCAAGGTAGAACGGCACCTTGAGCGAGGGAAGCAGCGCGGCTCCGGTGCCCACGGTGGTTTCCAGATAGACCCGGCTCGACGACGAATGCAGCACGACATTCTTGGCGGCGGTGACGGTCATAAACGGCGAGCGCTGCGTGCTGTTAGTGCCCGCCATCCGCAGACTGGTTGCGGCCAGGCCGGGCACTGACAAGCTGAGCGAAATTTTCCACGTTGCGCCCTGGCTCATCTGCAGCGTGGTGCGGAGCAGCGTATAAACATCGATCCGTAGTGGATTCTTGATGTCGCGCAGATCCGAACTGCCAAGCTCGCCGGGGTTGGCAAGTTGCGCCAGCGAGAACTCCGAGCCGCTGATCTGCGGCGCAATCCCGTCAAGCAGATTGGCCACGGTTGGATCGCCGCTTGATTTGCCGATTGCCGCCAGAAATTCGGCCGGCTCGACCTTTTGCGCAAAGATCGTATTGTAATTCTGACCGACCAGGCCCTTGTCGGCAGCAATTGCATCGGCCACCCCGAACAGATCGAGCTGAGTGCCCGAAAGCAGCGTAATGTCGCTTGATGACAAGTTCAAATTGGTCCCGGCCAGCGCCGAGAGGATTTGATTGGGCAGATTGCCGCCCACATTGGTCAGCCTGGTGCCGATCGAGTAAGCGGCCAGATTGCGCCGCGAAGCAATCGCTTCGGCATGCACCTTGGCGGTTTTGTTGCCAGTCATAAACGCGCCGAAAGTCAGCGGCACGTCGAGTTCGAGCGCCACTTTCATGGCATTGGCGGTCTCGGCGCTGCCCGGTTGGAACCGCTGCGCCGGGGCAATCGCCGGATCGGCGGTGTATTTGCCCGGGATCAGCTTGACCACCCGCGCGTCGGTGCTGCTGTTTTTCACCAGCAGGGCCTGCACCGCACTGCTGCCATCGGCAAAGTCGTTTTCGCCAATCGCCATCGCGGCCGAATCTGCCAGCCCCTGCAACTTGCGATCGGCCAGATAAAGCGAACCCAGATCGATCGCGAAGGCGCTCGCGCCGATCAGCGCGGTAAAGGCTCCCGCCAGCAACACCGTGCTTACCCCGGCCTGGTCGCGGTGCAGACGGTGCAGCAGGCTAGGCTTGGTCATGGCGCGTCCTTTCACAGATAGACGAGTTTTACGGTGGCCTGCCGCCGGATTGGATCGAGCGGCAGCGGGACGATGCCCATCGTGAGCGATTTGTTCTGAGCGGTCTGGTACGTGACCACGACGGTGTAATAGTCACCGCTGCGCTGGCTGGTGGTGCTGACCAGCCGCTTGTCGACCCCGCTGGCGACATTCAGCGATGCGGTTATGCTTTGGCTGACCATCGTCTTGCGATCGGCATCGTTAAGCCCGGCGACTGCCGCGCGCGCCGCTTCATCGGCGGCTTGCTGCATGGTGTGCGCAATCATGAACCATTGCCCGAAGCTGACCACGCCGATCAGCAGCGTTATCACCATGGGCAGCACAAAGGCCGCCTCGATCAGTGCGGCTCCGCGCTGATCGAGGCGCAACCGCCGCGACATTGCACGCGCCGGGCCCAGCATCCAAAAGACCCTAAGGATGCAGCGGCCCGGCGCGATACGGGGCAAGTCGTGAGCGAGTGGGTTTATCATAAACGCTATTGTGGCGTTCAATTCTGACCAAGCGGCTGCTGCTTGAATCAGACGATTATTTGTAAATTACGCAGAACCGCAGAGTAAGCTGGCGGCAAGAACTGCACAAAACCTTGGTCTGGTTAATTTCGCCCTAGATGTTGCCCGGCGCGGTCGCGGCTGGAATCAGTCAAATACACACCCGCGTCAAAATGGGTTAAGCTGCTGGATTGTGGGAACTTCTCACGTTTCGGCGATTGGCGTGGCGAGGATCACGGCGCCTTGGCTGCCGTAGGCGCCATTGAGCGGCACTATCGCCGCCAGCAGGTCGATGGCCACCCCCTTGTTCGACAGCAGCGAAACCGGCACGCGGCGCGGGCCTTTGCCGCGCAGCACAGATTCCAGCGCAGCGCGAAATTCGGACCGGGTGGCGGTGGTGGCAAGATCGAGCAGGGGCACGTGCATCAGGCGCTCTTCGGGCAAGCCCAGCATCGTGCACAGCGGCGCATCGACCCGCTCGATCGTGCCGCGCAGCGACACCCGGACATAGCCGATGCCGCCATGCAGATCCATCGCTGCAAGCAGTGACTTTTTGACATCGGCCAGTCGAAGGCGCTTCACCTCTTCTGAAATATCTCGCAATATCAGAACGGTACGGTTGCCAATCGCATAAGTCTGGCACTGCACGAAAGCGCTGTTGCTGAACGGTGACGGCAAATCGGCGCTGTAGGGTTCCTTGCTGCTCATCGTGCGGCGCAAGTGGACAACCACCAGTGAATCGGCAAATTCGGGCAAAGCATCAGCCACAGCCCGGCCGTTAAGCGATCCCGGCGTGCGGCCTGCGACAGCGTGCGCAGTGTTATTGGCAAATTGGATCTGCAAATTGGCATCGATCACGAACACGGCCGATGGCGAATGTTCGGCTACGACCAGAAGATCGTCCGGATTTGGTTGTGCCTGCTCGCCCCCCGAAGACTGCGCCGCAAACAATTGATTATACCGCTCTATTCCAAGCAGGACATGGGTAGTGCGGCCGTGGTTAGCGATCAATAACGGAGAAATTGTTGCCCGATCGCGGCACGCAGCAAATGACCGGACCAATTCGGCGGCACTTACGGTTGACGTTACGTCGTCGTGCATCATTGTGCGGCATCCAGCGGTAGAACAATACGAGATCGCGATCAAAGGATGTTGATTGCGCAAATCACTGCATCAACCCGGGCTTTTATATGACCAATAGTTTCATATAGAGTACATAGTTGCCAGCATAATCTGTTCAGGCAGCGCGTAATCCGCTGACCGCGCGCGCACCGCGGTCCACCGCAGACAAACCATCGAACACTGCGTCGACAATTCGCGCGAGTTTCGCTTCGGACAGCTTGGGCATCACCAGTTCCATCGCGCCGATATTGACATACAGTCCGGTCATCTGGTTGACCAAGCTTATCGCCTCGTCGATCGACAGTCCGGCGAAGTAACCTTCAGCCATCGCTTCACCGATGATCATCGCCAGATAGTGGTCACCCAGATCGACGTAAGAGCGAACCAGTTCAAAGTGCTCCTTGCCCAGCTCGACATAGTTGGCGAATACCACCGGATCGCGTTCCCATTCGCTTTTCATGCGGGTAAACCGGCGCGCGTAGAATTCGTACATCTTGCGCCGCGCGCTCAGATCGCTGCTGACCACTGCCTCCATGATCTCGATCTTGGGCTGGAACCAGTATTCGGCCACCGCTTCGATCAAGGCTTCCTTGCTGGGGTAATAACGATAGAGGTTGGCGGTCGACATAGTGGCGCGCGCGGCCAGTTCGGTCATGGTGAAGGCGCTGCTGCCGCGCTCCTCGATCAGCCCGACCATCAGTTCGAGCAGCGCCACGCGGCCGCTTTCGAGATCGGTGTGAGGACGCGCCATAATAACCAGCTCCGCAAGCCAAATTGATTCTGCCGGCAATATATAACGCCCTTGCGACATTTTCAAGAAACTGTGTTGCACAGTTAATACGCGTTAACTTGCCGCGCCCGGTGGATGGGCTAGGACGGCGGCATGATCAGCCTGGCTCAGCGCACTGCGCGATTCGCTCATTTGTTGCCCGTCCTCGCGTTGCCGCTGCTGGCGGGGTGTATGACCCCGGGCGGGGCCAGGCCACCTGCTGAACAAGCAGCCAGCAACGGGCCGGTGATTGTGGGGATCGCCGCGATCAACGATTTTCACGGCAGCATCGAACCGCCCAAACAATCGGTCGAAGCTCCCGATGGCCAAGGTGGCACGGTCCGCGTACCGGCTGGCGGAGCGGCCTGGCTGGCCAGCGCAGTGCAGGACATCCGCAACCAATATACCAATCATCTGACCGTGTCGGCGGGCGATCTGATCAGCGCGTCGCAGCTCGCCTCGTCGCTGTATCTTGATGAACCGGCGATCGGCGTGGCCAACCGCATCGGGCTTGATTTCAACGCGGTCGGCAATCACGAGTTTGATCGCGGGCGCAACGAATTGTTGCGGATGCAGCGCGGCGGCTGCGCGCAGCTGGCCAAGCGCAAGCCGTGTCAGGTCGAACCGTTCGGCGGCGCGAAATTTCAGTTCCTGGCGGCCAGCACGCTGACCGAAACCGGCCAGACGCTATTTCCGGCCTATGCGATCCGCAGCTTTGGCCGCGGCGCGCGCACGGTGCGGGTCGGGCTGATCGGGCTGACCTTGAAGGGCACCAGCGATCTGGTCACCCCTGAAGGGATCAAAGGGCTGACCTTTGCCGACGAAGCCGCGACGATCAACGCGCTTGTGCCCGTGCTCAAGGCCAAAGGCGCCGATGCGATCGTGGTGCTGATCCATCAGGGCGGCCAGCAGGACAGCGCCAGCAATCCAAATGGCTGCGCCGGGTTAAGCGGCGAAATTCGCCCGATCCTCGACGCGCTTGACCCGCGGGTCGATGTGGTGGTGTCGGGCCACACTCACAAAGCCTATGTGTGCAATTACGCCGCACTGAATCCGGCGCATCCGCTGCTGCTGACCAGCGCGGGCGTGTTCGGCGAACTGGTGACCGATATTACGCTTGAAATCGATCCGGCGGAGCATCGGGTGACCGCCAAACGCGCGCATAATGTGATCGTGCAAAGCGCGGCTTACACCGGCGCTAAGGGCCCGGTGGCCAACACGCCGCTTTATCCGCAGTATGCCCCGCGCGCCGATGTGGCAGCTTATGTGCAGACCTATGTAGATGCGGCCAAGACGTTTTCCGCCCGCCCGGTCGGTCGTCTGGCAGCGCCCGCGACCGGGCGGGCCCTGGGGCAGCTGATCGCCGATTCGCAGCTGGCGGCAGCACGCGGGGCCGGCGCGCAAATCGCGCTGATGAATCCGTTCGGGCAGCGCGCACCGCTGGTCCCCGCAGCCGATGGCACCATAACTTTCGGCGATATTTACGCGGTCCAGCCGTTTGGCAATACGCTGGTCACGCAGACCTTGACCGGCGCTGAGCTGAAGGCCGTGCTTGAGCAGGGATTTGACAGTAACGGCCCGGTGCAGGCGCTGACCCCGTCGGCGGGCTTCACCTATCGCTATGATCTGTCGCGCGCGGTGGGTGACCGGGTCTCGGCAATGCTGCTGAACGGCCAGCCGATCGATCCGGCGGCCAATTACCGGGTGACCTCAAACAACTTTCTGGCGCAAGGCGGCGATAGCTTCAGCCTGTTTGCCAAACAGCGCGATGCGGTGAACGGCGGGGTCGATCTTGATGCGATGCAGGCCTGGCTTGAAGCCGTGCCGCTGCGCGCAGTCCCGGCTGAAGAGCGCGCGGTCGAGGTAAAGCCTTGATCGAATTGCCAGTGCGGTACGACAAAGGCCGGCGCCGCTACGACAAAGGGCGACGCCGCAGCGCCGCCCTCCGTTAATCAAGCTTGAGCAGGTCCGGATTACGGAGCCTTGGTCCACAGCTGATCAGCCGTGAAGCCCGACAGCGGCGCGTCCTTGCTCGCCATTTTATACAGCCCGCCATCGGCGACCGCGTAAATCGACTTGTCGCCGGTCAGCAGGATGCGCTTGCCGTCCGAATACCACGCCCATTTGCCGTCGGCGGCTTTGCCATCGCTGCCGGTCAGCGTGTAGGTCATATCCGCCGCCAGTTTCAGCGTGCCGCCATCGGCGTTGCTATAGCTGCCAGCCAGCGGCATCGCCTTGGCATCGGCGGCGAGGGTGGGGAGGGCCAGCGGAGTGGCATCGGCGGCGACCATGCCGGTGTCGGTTGCAACCGGGGCGGGCGTATTGCCTTTGCAGCCAGCGATCATGGCCAGCGCGGCCACGGAAATAAGGACTTTGCGCATCGGGAAGAACTCCTGAAGTGGAACACGGCCAAACAGCAGCCGTGCTTGTAGAAAGCTTAGACGCGGCAGATCGTTCCCGCCACCTGCAATCGTTCTAACCGCGTTTGGGCGGCCAGGGAACAAAGCCAGAGGTGCGCGCGACATAGTCGGCGTAGCCCGGACGGCTCTTGGCCAACCCTTTTTCGAGCAGCGGCTTGCCCGACCATCTGGTCAGCGTAAACGTCAGGAACACCGGCCCGATCAGGCTACCCAAGGCCACCCAGTTAAGCGGCCATTTGCCGGCTTCAGCAGCAACCAGCCAGATCCCCCACCACACACAGGCATCGCCGAAATAATTGGGGTGGCGGGTATAGCGCCACAGCCCGGTGTCGAGCACTTTGCCCTTCATCGCCGGGTTGGCACGGAAGGCTTTCAGTTGCGCGTCGCCGATTGTTTCGAACAGCATCCCGGCCAGCCACAGCGCGAACCCGGCCCAGCCCAGCGGCCCGATGGCTGCCGGGGCTGCGCTTGCCAGAATGCCGAGTTGAGCGGGCAGGCTGGTCAAAAACAGCAGCACGGCCTGTGGACCGAACACCCGCTTGAACGCCGCCGGACCATAAGTGCCCGCCGCGCGCGCCTTGCCCAGCATCTTGGCATAGCGCGGGTCCTCGCCGTGTTCGCGCCAGCGCACGAACAAGTGCAACCCCAGCCGCAGGCCCCACAGCGCGGTCATTGCCAGCAACAGCTGGGCGCGGGCACCGCCGGGGGCGATCTGCAGCCAGCTGACCAGCGCCAGCACCGCCATGCCCGCGCCCCACACCGCGTCGATGAATGACACGTCACCGATCCGCACCGCGACCCAGCACAGCATCAGCATCATCGCCAGGTCGGTCGCCGCATTAATCAGCAAAGCATCAAGCATCGGTCTCTCCTGCAGCTTGGGCAACGCTCGCCGCGAGCAACTTCCAGCGCGGATGGCCGGGCATCACCGATTCGTAATAGGCCAGCACTTTGGCCAGATCGGCCGCGTAATCACCGGTTGGCATGATCGCCGGGCCAATCCCGCCGCGCTTGGCCGCGTTATCGACCCACGCCGGAACCAGCGGCACCCCGGCTTTATGGGCAATATGGTAAAACCCCGAGCGCCAGCCACGGGTGGGCGAGCGGGTGCCTTCTGGCGCGATCACGAGCGCCAGTTCTTCGCGCCCGGCAAAGGCGGCGACGACTTGGTCGACATAGTTGTTGCCCTTGGCGGTGCGATCAACCGGGACCCCGCCCATGTCGAACATGAACCGGCGCAGCGGCCAGCGGAACAGGCTGGTCTTGCCCATGAAACTGGGGGTGATGCCGTAATGATACGTCGCGCCGGTGAAGAACACGAAGTCCCAGTTCGAGGTATGCGGCACCCCCAGCAGCACACAGCGGCGCGGCGCCGGGCCGGCCGGATCAAGCTTCCAGCCTTTCCAGGCGAACAGCGCCAGCACAGCACGCTTGAACAGCCGCGAAGATAAACCGGCCGGCTTCAAAACCCGGCCCCGCCGGGCCAAGCTGGTGCGGCCAGCCCCATGACCTTGAACAACACACCCATCTGCCCCTCACCGACCAGCCGCTCCTGCGCGGCGGCCAATGCAGCGGTGTGCTGCGGGGCTTGCGCGCTCAGCGTCTGCGCGCGCGCCTCGATCCCCAGATCGCGCAGCCAGCGCCCTTGCGGCACTGTGCCCAACCAGCGGCACCCGCGCGACTGCGCGATCAGCGCCAGGCTGGCAAAATCGACATGCGCGGTAAGATCGGCCTCGCCCGGCTGAGTGAACGGATCGACCTTCAGGTGAGCGCGCACCGCTTGCAGGCTTGACCCGTCGCGCGGCGTATCGTGGCCATAATCGATGAACAGTGCCGCGCCGCCTTGTTCGATCAACCGCCCGGCGACTTCGTAAACCGTCGCCGCCGCGCCCGGGCAGGTCTCGATAATGGTCCCCGGTGCGGCGCTGCGGCGCGCCTCGGGCACCGCCGCATCCATTGGCTGGCTGCCTGCGATACAGACGAACTTTTCGCCCTCGGGGATGACCATGCGTTCGCGCCAGCCATCGCCGGTCTTGACCAGCTGGCGCACCGGCAGCGCATCGAGAAATTCATTGGCGACCAGCAGGATCGGGCCGTGCAGCGGCAGGGTGGACAGATCATGATGCCATTGCGCCCGGGGCACCGCCGCCAGCTGCAGGTCTTTAAGCGCGGTTGAGGCTTCGACGAAATGGATCGACGGCTCAAGCCCGTAGCGTCTGGCCGTGCGCAGCGCATCGGTGGCGAGCGTGCCGCGTCCGGGGCCCAGCTCGACGTAGTGCACCGGTTCTTCACGCCCGGCATTGATCCACATATCGGCCAGCCACAGCCCGATAAGTTCACCGAACATCTGGCTGATCTCGGGCGCGGTGACAAAATCCCCGGCGCTACCCAGCGGATCGCGCGAGGCGTAATACCGCGTATTCGATTCGCCCATGTAATGCATCAGGCTGATCGGCCCGGTGTTGGCGATCAGCCGCCGGAATATCGCCGCCAGCGGATCGGCAGGCGCGGCATGGTCCATCAGACGCCCTCAAGCATCATCTGGACGCCGCCGGATCGCTGGCGGGCGGCACGATGACGTCGCCGCTGCCCAGCGCGGGCAAGCGCAGCGCGCGGACAATGAAGAACAGCCCGACCAGCATCAGCGGGATCGTCAGCCACTGGCCCATCGAAAAGCCAGTGGTGCGGGCAAATTCGGTCAGCTGCTCGTCGGGTTGACGGAAGAATTCGACCGTGAACCGGGCAAGCGCGATGCCCAGCGCAAAGGTTCCGACCAGCAGTCCCGGCCGCCAGCGCGCGCGGGTCCGCCAGAACAGGTAAATCAGCACCAAAGCCAGCAGCAGCCCTTCGAGCAGCGCTTCGTACAGCTGGCTGGGATGACGCGGCATAGCGCCGCCGCCGGGGAAGACCATCGCCCACGGCACGCCCGGACCAGCTTCCCTGCCCCACAGTTCGCCGTTGATGAAGTTGGCGAGCCGCCCGAACAGCATCCCCATCGGCACTGGCACCGCGATGTAATCGCACACCCGCAGGAAGCTCAACCCGTTGCGCCAGGTCACCCAGGCGATCGCCACCAGCACGCCGACCAGCCCGCCGTGAAAGCTCATACCGCCGTTCCACAGCTTGATCAGTTCGCCCGGCTGGCTCCACAGACTGGGTAAGTCGGTCCCGGCGCCGGTGTAAAACGTTGCATATCCCAGCCGCCCGCCAAGGATTACGCCCAGCGTGCAATAGAAGAACAAGTCGTCGGCATGGCGCTGCGCCATCGGTGCGCCGGGGGCTTTAAGCGTTTTCGAGACGTGCCAATAAGCGAACACGATCCCGGCGAGGTAAGCCAGACTGTACCAGCGCAGCTGAAAATCACCGAGCCCGGTTGTGATGTGAAACAGATACGGCTTGAGCCCGAGATCGGTCCACTGCAGCGGGGCCTGAGTGGCAGCGGCGGCCAGTTGAGCCAGCGATAGTGACAGCAAGACGCGAACCCCTTAAGCGTGCGGCTGCCACAGGCGGGCAGCGATTGCGCGCCTTCTGGCACAGAGCAAGCCGGGAAACAAACCCGGCGGATGCTTTTGGGAACAGGAATCGGGGCGCGAAAGGGGCGCGGCCGGAGCACAGACAAAGGACGCCGCATGGCCACTGCCCTCGACAAGTCTCTGGAAAATGTCATCGCGCGGATCACCGCCCCCGGCCAGCTGCTCGAAGGGGCGACTATCGAGCGGTTCGGGCGGCAACTCCCGGTGCTCAAGAACGCGCCCGAAACGCTGGTGGCCTATTTCGATCAATTCTGCGCGCAGCATGGCGCCGCCGAATTTCTGATCGACGGCCCGATCCGGATGTCGTTTGCGCAAGTCCACGCCGCCGCGCGCGAAGTCGCCGGGGCGCTGGTGGCGGGGCAGGGCGTGCAGAAGGGCGACCGGGTCGGGATTGCCGCGCGCAATTCCACCAACTGGGTGATCGCCTATATGGGGGTGCTGATGGCCGGCGGCTGCGCGGCCTTGCTAAACGGTTGGTGGAGCGGCGACGAAATGGCCGCCGGGATCAATCTGACCGGATGCAAGCTGGTCCTGGCCGATGGGCCGCGCGCCGCGCGGATTGCCGATCTCAATCTGGCCACGCGGCTGGTGGTGTTCGAGCATGACTTGCCGTGGCGCGACGGGCTCAGTGCAGTGCTGGCGCAGGGCGGCGGCAGCACCACCGCGCTGCCCGAATTGACCGGCGATGACCTGGCGACAATCCTCTATACTTCGGGCTCGACCGGGCAATCCAAAGGCGCCTGGTCCGATCACCGCAGCGTGGTCCACGGGGTATTCAGCTTCGTTGCGCAAACGCTGATGGTGCTCACTCACCTGACCGATGAAGGCAATGCTCCGGCGATGCAGCCGTGCACCCTGGTCAGCGTGCCGCTGTTCCACGTCACCGGCGAAGTGCCGCTATTCCTGCAAAGCTTCGCGATCGGGCGCAAGCTGGTGATGATGCCCAAATGGAACGCCGAGTCCGCCATGCGGCTGATCGAAGCCGAAAAGGTTACGTACTTTGTTGGCGTGCCGCTGATGAGTTTTGAAATCGCCACGCATCCTGACCGGGCCAAGTACGATCTGACCAGCTGCACCGCCTTTGCCGCGGGCGGCGCGCCGCGCCCGATCGATCATGTCAAACGGATCAGGGAAGCCTTGCCGCACGCCTTTCCGCTGCTCGGCTATGGCCTGACCGAAACCAACGCGGTTGGCTGCGGCAACCTCAATGAAAATTACCTTGCCAAGCCCGGCTCGACCGGGACCGGGTCCAAACCACTGGTCGAAATGGGCATCCTGAACGATACCGGAGAGCAATTGCCCGCTGGTGAAATCGGTGAAATCGCGATCCGCTCGATCTGCAATTTCGGTGGGTACTGGAATAATACCGAAGCCACGCAAGCCGCGATCATGCCTGACGGGTTCTTCCGCTCGGGTGATCTGGGATACCTCGACGAAGACGGCTATTTGTTCATCGTTGATCGCAAGAAAGACATCATCATTCGCGGCGGCGAAAATATCAGCTGTATCGAAGTGGAAGAGGCGATTTATGCGCATCCCGATGTGGCCGAAGCCAGCGTCTTCGGGATGGCCGATGAAAAATTCGGCGAACTGCCCACCGGGGTCTATTTGCTCAAGGAAGGCCGCAGTTTGAGCGAGGCTGACTTACGCGATTATCTCAAGCAGACAATGGCCCCGTTCAAAGTGCCGGTGCGACTGTGGCAGGAACACGCGACGCTGCCCCGGCTGGGCACCGAAAAGGTTGACAAGCGCACGCTCAAGGCTCGTTACCTGAGCCTGTGGGAAAGCGAACAGACAGCCAAGGCGTGAGCACCGCGCGGATCCCCGATCAGCGTGCGGTGATCGATCGCCGCGCGCTGGCGGGTGAGATTGCCGATGCGATTATCAGCGTTGGCGCGGGCAAAGCGCGGCCCCAAGTGGTTGAATTGTTGCGCGCGGCGCTGGCCAGCGGCCGCGCCGAAATCGCGCGGCGACTGGCCGCTGCGCCCGGCGCGGGGCATGATTGCGCCGAGGCGCAGGCTTTCCTGATTGATCAGCTGGTGCGGGTGATTCACGATCACGTGATCACTGACGTTTATCCCTCGCATAATCGCACCTCGGGCGAGCGGCTCGCGATCATCGCGGTTGGCGGGTACGGGCGCGGCGAAATGGCGCCGCATTCAGACGTCGATATCGGCTTCATTACTCCGGGCAAGCAGACCGCGTGGTGCGAGCAGGTGATCGAGGCGATGCTCTATTACCTGTGGGATCTGGGGCTGAAAGTCGGGCAATCGAGCCGTTCGCTCGACGAGACAGTGCGGATGGCCAAAAGCGATCTGACGATCCGCACCGCGCTGCTCGAAGGGCGCTATGTGTGGGGCGATCAAGCACTCTTCGATCAGGCCAGCGCGCGGTTCTGGGCCGAAGTGGTGGCGGGAACCGAACGCCAGTATGTCGCCGAGAAACTGTCCGAGCGTAACGAGCGGCACAAGCGGCTGGGTGACAGCCGCTATGTGGTCGAGCCCAATGTCAAGGAAGGCAAGGGCGGCCTGCGCGATTTGCACACGCTTTACTGGATCGGCAAATATATCCACCACGTCCGCGACGTGTCCGAACTGGTCGGTGCCGGGTTGCTGTCGCCCGCCGAATACCGCGCGTTCCGCCGCGCCGAAAACTTTTTCTGGGCGGTGCGTTGCCATCTCCACACGATCACCGGGCGCGCCGAGGATCGGCTGACCTTCGATGTGCAGCGCGAAATTGCCGCGCGGATGCAATTTGCCGACCGCCCGGGCAAAAGCGCGGTCGAAAGGTTCATGCAGTACTTTTTCCTGCAGGCCAAACACGTCGGCCACTTGACCGGGCTGTTTCTGGCGCAGCTTGATGAACAGTTCGCCAAGAAGCAGCCGCGCGGGCTGCTCGCAGGGTTTCGCGCGCGCAAACGGATGCTCAAAGGCTTCGAAGTGTTCGGCGGCAAGATCAACGTGCCCTCGGATGACTGGTTTGCAGCTGATCCGGCGCGGCTGCTCGAGATTTTCGTGCTGGCCGATGCCAACCGGCTAGAGGTCCATTCCGCAGCGATGCGGCTGGCGCTGCGCGATGCGCGGCTGGTTGACAGTATGCGTAACGATCCGCGTGCCAACGCGCTGTTCCTAGAACTACTGACCAGCCGCCACGATCCCGAGACGGTGCTGCGCTGGCTGAACGAGGCGGGGGTGTTCGGGCGGTTCATTCCCGATTTCGGGCGGGTCAACGCGCAAATGCAGTTCGATATGTATCATCACTATACCGTCGATGAGCATACCATCCGCGCGATTGGCCTGATGGCGCGGATCGAGCAGGGCGAGCTGCAGGAAGACCACCCGCTGGCCAGCCGGATTGTTCACAAGGTCGTCAATCGCCGCGCGCTGTATGTGGCGATCCTGCTGCACGATATCGCCAAAGGCCGGCGCGGCGATCATTCCGAACTTGGTGCCGAAATTGCGCTGAAGCTGTGCCCGCGGCTGGGGATGAGCGCCGAAGAGACTCAGCTGGTGGCGTGGCTGGTGCGCACGCATCTGCTGATGAGCGCGGTCGCGTTCAAGCGCGATCTGGCCGACTGGAAAACGATCGGTGATTTTGTCGCGCAAGTGCAAACAGTCGAACGGCTGCGGCTGCTGGCGATGCTGACAATTGTCGATATTCGCGCGGTCGGACCCGGGATCTGGAACGGGTGGAAGCGGCAACTGATTCACGAGCTGTACGACGCCGCCTCGGAGCGGATGCGGCTGGGGCACGTCCAGCACGGGCGGGCGCAGCGCGTGGCGGCCAAGCAGGCGGCGGTGGCGGCGCGGCTGGGACTGGACGAAATGCTCCCGCCAAAGCTCGCCAAGCTGTTCAACGATGCTTACTGGATCGCCGAACCCGACGATATCATCGCGATGAACCTGACGCAGCTGGAAGCGGCCAAAGGCGCGGCGCTTGATGTGCATACCCAGTATTACGCCGCGCGCGGGGCCACCTTGGTGACTGTGATCGCGGCGGATCATCCCGGGTTGTTCTACCGCATTGCCGGGGGCATTCATCTGGCCGGTGGCAACATTATCGACGCGCGCATCCACACCTCGCGCAGCGGAATGGCGGTCGACAACTTCCTGGTGCAGGATCCACTCGGGCGTCCATTTTCCGAGGTCAGCCAGCTCGCCCGGATCCGCAAAATGATTCAGGACGCGCTGATGGGTCAGGTCAAGCTGGTCACGCAGCTGGCGGCGCGCCCGCACGCGCGGCCCCGCGCCGAAGCTTTTACAGTCAGCCCCGAGGTCGAGTTCGACAACGCCGCCTCGAACCGCTTCACCGTGATCGAAGTCAACGCGCGTGATCGGCCCGCGCTGCTCAGCCGGCTGGCGCGGACTTTGTTCGATGGCAAGCTGATGGTCCATTCGGCGCACATCGCCACTTACGGCGAGCGTGCGATTGACACCTTTTACGTCACTGACTTGTTCGGCGAAAAGCTTGATGCAAGTGCCCGGCTAAGGGCGCTCGAAAAGAAATTGCTCGAGGCGGCGGAAGAGCTGAGCGCTGAGGTTGCGGCGGCTTAGCGAGAATATCTGCCTGTTAATAGGGGAGTGGTTCGCAGGCGATGCCATCGCCATCGCCGTCCATGCCGGATCTATACCCGGGTTCGCCGGCATAGATCGGCGCCGTTCCGGCAGCACGAGCTGAATTGCAGCCGCCCCAACTATCGCCTGCTTGCGGCGCGCGCCGGCGACCGAAGGAAAGTGGCTCGGCGAAGCGCGGTAAACCGGCTTGCGCCGTTTGCGGTAACCCCCCGCTACCAGCGAGCAGCGCCCAGCCTAATCCGCCTCCTAGCAACAGGCCGAAGAGCGCAATCACCAGCGTTGCGCGGTTAGTGTCGGCAGCATCGTCGGCCAGCCGTTGATCACGCTGTTCGCGGTAGTGCAGTCCGCGCTTGATCGGGACTGCTTCAAAAGGTTTTCGAAACCCCATGGCTCAAGCATAGCAAATCCGCCGAGCGGCTCAAGACCGGTTGATTGCCTGCATCCAAGCCCATCTGCGCTATCCGCTGCGAAACGCGTTGGTGATCGGATAGCGCCGGTCGCGCCCGAAGTTGCGGGTGCCGAGTTTAACCCCCGGCGGGGCCTGGCGGCGTTTGTATTCGGCGATATTGAGCAAGCGCTCGATCCGCACCACAGTCTCACGCTCGAACCCTTCGTGGACCAGCTGATCGACGCTTTTTTCATGTTCGACCAGTCCGAGCAGAATGCCGTCGAGCACCGGGTAAGGCGGGAGCGAATCTTCGTCTTTCTGGTCGGGGCGCAGTTCGGCCGATGGCGGACGGGTGATGATCCCCTCGGGCATCACCGGGCCATCGGGTCCGAGCCCGATCTTGGGCTTGTGACTGTTGCGCCATTTGCTGATCGCAAAGACGGTCATTTTGTAAGCGTCCTTCAGCGGATTATAGCCGCCCGCCATATCTCCGTAGATCGTGGCGTAGCCGACGCTCATCTCGCTCTTGTTGCCGGTGGTCAGCAGCATCGGGCCGAACTTGTTGGGTAGCGCCATCAAGGTCACGCCGCGGATCCGGCTCTGGACGTTTTCTTCGGTGATATCGACCGCGACATCGGCAAAACTGCCCGACAGCATCGTATCGAACGCTTCGACCGCCGGGCTGATCGGGATCGTCTCGAGCTTGCACCCGATCATGGCGGCACATTGCGCCGCCAGATCAAGGCTGAGCTGGCCGGTGAACCGGCTGGGCAGCATCAGGCACCACACCCGCTCTGGCCCCAGCGCGTCGGCGGCAATCGCGGCACAGATCGCGCTGTCGATCCCGCCCGACAGGCCCAGCACCACGCCGGGGAACTTGTTGCGATCGACATAGTCGCGCAGCGCCAGCACCATCGCGCAATAAATATCTTCGGGATGATCGGCCAGCCTGGCCAGTTCGCCGCGGTCGCAGCGCCAGCCGTTCGCGGTGCGGGTCCAGCGGGTCGTCACCTCCTGCTCTTCCCAGTCGGTCAGCTGCACCGCCAGCGCGCCATCGCCGTTGATCACAAAGCTTGCGCCATCGAACACCAGCTCGTCCTGCCCGCCGACGCGGTTGAGGTAAGCCAGCGGCAGCGCGGTATCGACCGCGCGGCGCTTTGCCACCCCGTCGATCCGCAGCGTATCCTTGTCGATCTCGTAAGGGCTGCCGTTGATACACAGCAGCAGCTCGGCGCCGAAATCGGCCAGATGGCGGCACACATCGGGGTGCCAGATATCCTCGCAGATCGGCAGCCCGATCATCACGCCCTTGAACACGATCGGTTCGGGCAAGGGTCCAGGCTGGAACAGCCGGACCTCGTCGAAAGTGCCGTAATTGGGCAGCTCGTGCTTCAAGCGGATCGCCGAAACCTTGCCCCCATCGAGCAGCGCCACCCCATTGTGCAGCGCGCCGTCGACCACAAAGATCGAGCCGACCAGCATCGCCGGGCCGCCATCGCTGGTGACCTTGGCCATCGCCTCGAGCGCCTGCGTGGCGCGCGCGACGTAAGCCGGTTTGAGCACCAGATCCTCGCTCGGATAGCCGACCAGCTGCATTTCAGGAAACACGATCAGGTCAGCGCCCGCGGCGCGGTCGCGCGCGGCCAGCATCGCGGCGGCGTTGCCAGCGATATCGCCGACCGACTGGTTAAGCTGAGCGAGCGTGATGGAAAGCGTATCGACCATGCACTCTTCCCTAAGCACTGCGAACGCGTTAGCCAATGCAGATGATTGACCCAGCACCGATGAATCCGGCCTTGTATGAACAAGCCCTCGCCGCCGCCAGGCTGCCCGGCGCAGTCGGCATGATCGTGGACCGCGATGGGGTGCGGTTTGCCGCCGCGCACGGCGAGGCGGATGCGCTGGCACACACCCCGATGCGCGAAGATACGCTGTTCCAGATCGCTTCGATGACCAAGGCGATCACTTCGGTCGCGGCGATGCAACTGGTCGAACAGGGGCGGCTCAGCCTTGATGACGATATCGGCGCGGTGCTGCCCACGCTGGCCAATCCGCAAGTGCTGACCGGGTTTGATGACGATGGCCAGCCGCAGCTGCGCCCCGCTACCCGCCCGATCACGCTGCGCCACCTGCTGACGCACACCGCCGGTCTCGGCTACTTTTTCATTCATCCGCAAGTGTTGCAATATTACGGCGCGGTCGGTGCGCCGCGCGAAGGCTCGATCGAAACGATCACCATGCCGCTGATGTTCGATCCCGGCGAAGGTTGGGAATACAGCGTCGCGACTGACTGGGTCGGGCTGGCGATCGAAGCGGTCAGCGGGCAGAGTCTGGGCGATTATCTGGCGGCGAAAGTTACCGGGCCGCTCGGCATGGCAAGCACCGCATTTCGTGCCGAAATGCCCGCCGATGCTGCCAAAATCCATGTTCGCACCGCTGACGGCGGCTGGGCGCTTAACCCGGCAGTGCTGGGCGGCGGCGAATTCCAGATGGGCGGCGGCGGACTGTCTTCGACCGCGCCCGATTACGCGCGGTTTGTGCGGATGCTGCTGCGCGGTGGTGAACTGGACGGCGTGCGTATCCTGGCCGCCGAAACCGTTGCCGATATGTGCCGCAATCAGGTTGCGCCGCTGCGCGCGGGCGCAATGGGCAGCGCGATGCCCGAATTTGCCGCGCCATACGATACTTTCCCCGATCAGCTCACGGGCTGGGGACTGGGCTTTCTGATCAACCCGGAGCCAGCCCCGCATGGCCGCTCACCCGGCAGCTTGGCCTGGGCCGGGATTTTCAATTCTTATTACTGGTTCGATCCGGCCAAGGGTGTGGGCGGGGTGTTTATGAGCCAGGTGATGCCATTTGGCGATCCGGGCGCGTTGGCGGCATTCGGCGCGCTGGAGCGGATGGCTTACGCCTGACGAATACGCATGACCGGCTGACCGTCAGCACCGTAACAAAATTGCCGCACTCCGATCTTAAAATCGCCCACACCGCTGCAATGCTGCTTCGGCGTTTGACGGAGCAAGCCAGCCTGCTTACGCGCCGCCACCAAGAGAGCCGCAATTGGCCTCGCAGGAGAGCTGTTTTTTTATGAATACCAATCAACGATTTGCGCGCACCGCTTTGCTTTCGACGATCAGCTTGCTGTCGGTCGGGCTTGGCACTGCCGCGCATGCGCAAACGCAGCCTGCCGCCGAAGACGTGGTGGCCGAGGAAAATCCTGCTGAAATCATCGTCACCGCCAGCAAGCGTGAAAAGACCCTGCAGGACACTCCGATTTCGGTCGCGGTAACTTCGGCTGACACAATCAAGCGCGCGCAAGTCCGCGATCTGATCGATCTTCAGACGCTGGTTCCTTCGCTTAAGGTCGGCCAGCTGCAAAGCTCGGCCAACACCAACTTCATCATCCGCGGCTTTGGCAACGGAGCAAACAACGCCGGGATCGAGCCTTCGGTCGGCGTGTTCATCGATGGCGTCTATCGCTCGCGTTCGGCTGCCCAGATCGGCGATCTGCCTAATATCAAACGCGTCGAAGTGCTGCGCGGGCCGCAGTCCACGCTGTTCGGCAAAAACGCCTCGGCCGGCATCATCAGCATCGTCACGGCTGAGCCGCAGTTCAAGTTCGGCGGCAACCTCGAAGCGTCGTACGGCAATTACAACGCGGTGGTGGTCAAGGCCGACGTGACCGGACCGCTGTCCGAAAACGTCGCGTTCAGCCTGGCTGGCAATTACAACAAACGCGACGGGTTCGGCCGCGATCTCAATCTGGGTATCCGCACAAATGACCGCAATCGCTATGGCGTGCGCGGGCAATTGCTGTTCACACCCTCGTCGGCGTTCAAGCTGCGGCTGATTGCTGATTACGATAATATCGACGAAATCTGTTGCTCGGTTGCCAACGTGTTCGATGGCCCGACCGGCGGCGCAGTGCGGGCATTGGGCGGCAAGATCCTGTCGAACCAGCCATTCTCACGCGACAGCTATGGCAACTTTGCCTCGGTCAACAAGATCGAGAACTATGGCTTTTCGGCACAGGCCGACCTTGAACTGAACGACACGCTGTCGCTGACCAGCATCAGCGCATACCGCGCGGTCAAATCGTTCACCAATCAGGATTCGGACTTCACCAGCGCCGACCTGATCGGGGAAAACAGCTCGAACCAGAAGTACAACACCTACACGCAGGAACTTCGGCTGACCTCGAACTTCGATGGTCCGGTCAACTTCCTGCTTGGTGGGTTCTACTTCAAGGAAGACATCAATATCAATTCGCAGCTGACCTTTGGCAAGGACTTCAGAAACTATGCCAACCTGCTGACGCGCTCATCGGCTTTCCCGACCGGCGCTTACAGCGGGCTTGAGCCCACCTTGCGGTTCCTGCTGCCTGGCACCCCCGCCGGTGCCTTTGGCTCGCAAGGCCAGGGCCGGTTTGAAAAGTACAAATACAATGACGATGCTATTTCGGTATTCGGTCAGGTTGATTTTCAGCCGATCGAAAACGTGACGCTGACCGCCGGCTTCAACTACACTCACGACAAGAAGGCGCTGGTGCAGAACAATGTCAGCACCGACGTGTTCTCGGGGCTGGATCTGGTGCAGGCGGGCGCAAATGCCGGCATTCCGGGTTCGATCGCACTGTCGCAGACGACGACGATTTACCCGCGCACCACGCCGTGCCCCGCCGTCTCGATCCCGGGCACCTGCAACCCGTTCCTGGCGCTGCAACCGCTGCAGTTCCTGCCGCCGTTCCTGAACTTCCCCAACGCGGTCGAAAATGGCAAGACCAACGACGATAATCTGTCGTACACCCTGCGTGCGGCGTTCAAGTTCAGCTCGCGGATAAGCGCTTATGCGACTTACGCGACCGGGTTCAAAGCCAGCTCGTTCAACGTCGGGCCTGACAGCCGGCCGTTCCCGAGCGACTTTACTCCAGGTTCACCGGCGCAAGTTCCCGCTCCGGCAACTTCGCCAATCCGCGCTGGCGGGCTGGCGGTGAATAACCTGACCAACGGCACGCGCTTTGCCCGTCCGGAAAAATCGCAGGTCTACGAAATCGGCCTTAAGGGCAATTTCCCCGGTTTCGGTTTCAACCTGGCAGTGTTCAAGCAGATCCTGAAGGACTTCCAGAGCAACATCTTCCAAGGCACCGGTTTCGTGCTGGGCAATGCCGAGAAGCAGTCGACGACCGGCTTTGAACTCGACGCGTCGATGACCCCGATCAAGGGGCTCAACTTCACCGCATCGCTTACGTATCTGGATCCCAAGTTTGACAACTTCACCAGCGGATCGGCGTTCAACCCGGCGACTAACGGTGTCGTTCCGGCCAATCTGACCGGGCAGAAGCCAAGCGGTATTTCGAATTATTCGATTGCGGTGGGCGGAACATACACGCTGCCCTTGTCGGGCGATAACGGCATGATCTTCCATGTCGATTATTCGATGAACAGCGCGTATCAAATCGCGCAAGGCCTGCAGTTCAAGGCGGCGCCCGAATCGCTTAACGCCTCGGTAGCGCTGGCGCTGTCGAACGGGTTTGAGCTGTCGGTATGGGGCCGTAACCTGACCGAGCCTGATTACAACGCCACCATCTTCCCATCGGTGGCGCAAGCCGGCAGCTTGTCGGGTTATCCCAGCCAGCCGTCGACTTATGGCGTGACGGGGCGGTTCAAGTTCTAAACCCGACCAGTTGCGGTAAAGCGCGATGAAATTTCAAGAAGCCCCGCTGGAGCGACCCAGCGGGGCTTTTGGTTATGCCGCGCTCGCGCCAGATTGGCGGCGGGCGGGTTTAAGCCCTGCAGCCGCAAAACGGCTCACCAACCGGACAATTATAGGGATTGTAACCACATCCAGATACCTTGCGTTGGCGTCTGGGGGCTAGAGGCGGTCTCGCAAGTGGATGATCAAACGGTCGGCGGTTGCGAACAAAAGGACCCAACATGAACAAACTGAGCCTGCTTGTCGCAGCTGGCCTGGCTTTTGCAATGCCGCAGACCGCCATCGCTGGAACCACATCTGCCACCCTGGCGGTCACTGCCTCTGTGCTGGAAAGCTGCACCGTCGCCGCCACCCCGATGCTGTTTGGCAACGTTGCCCCCGGCAGCGCCAACATCGATACCAGCTCGCAACTGACGCTAATCTGCACGCCCAATGCCGATTACGACATCCTGCTCAACAGCGGCGGCAATGCCAGCGCAGGACAGCGCCGTCTGGCTAACACCGGTGCCAGCGCATTCATCCCGTACGATCTGTTCATGGACAGCAATCGCATGCAGCCGTGGGGCAATACGGTTGGCACAAACACCAAAGCTGGCGCCGCCGATGCCACCGGCAACGCCACCTATCCGGTCTATGGCCGCATTCCATCCAGCGCCGGTGCAGTCACCGCGGGTGCCTATACCGATACGGTGACGGTAACGGTAAACTTCTAAGCTGCGGCTTAACCATATTTTTCTCCCTTGGCGGCTAGGCGGGTGGCATGATTGACACCCGCCTGCTTTGCCTCAGCCTCGCCCCCTTGCTCGTCCTGGCGGCGAGCGCGGACGCCGCCCCGCAGCAGCCAGCAGCGCTAAGCGGTGCGTTCAATATTGCGCCGCTGCGGGTCGATCTGGCGCAATCGGCGCAATTTGCCAATCTGACGCTGACCAATGCGATGGATCGCCGCGCATCGATTCAGGTGCGGATTTTCGCCTGGCGGCAAGAGCAAGGCCGCGACGTCTTCACCCCGACCAACGATTTCATTGCTTCGCCGGGGATTTTCCGGCTGGATGCTGGTGCCGTTCAGCAATTTCACGTGATCCGCCAGCGCGAATTTTCCGGCGCGCAGGAACAGCGCTACCGCGTGGTGATCGACCAGTTGCCCGAGCCTGCCAGCGCCGCCAATCAGGCCGCGCAAACCCGTTTGCAATTGACCCTGCCGCTGTTTGTGGGATCCGACCGGGTCAGCCCGGCGCAAGTATCGGCGCGGCTTGACGGCGTGCAGTTGCAACTGAGCAATGCGGGCGGACGTACCGCGCGGATCGGGACGCTGGCGCTGGTCGCGGCGGATGGCCGCCGCTGGCCGGTGGCGCTTGATCGCGGCCGGTACGTGCTGGGCGGTTCGATGATCAGCTATGATCTGCGCGGGTTCGATTGCGTTACGGCGGGGCCGGTCCGCGTGAGCGGGATGATTGACCGGGCCAGTTTCGATGTCCAGCCGCCGACACGCTGCCCTTAAGACCGCCAGCGGCCTCGCCACTGTTCTGACCGCGCTGGCAGCACAGCCGGTTCGCGCGGCTGACGATCCGTTTGCGCTTGATCCGGCGATCCCGCCTGCTGCGCCCCCCACCAGCGGTGGGCTTGCCCCGTCGTTGAGGCAAACTGCCGCTCCCGCCGCGCGCGAATACATCTTTTTTGCCGCCGCCTCGGTCAACGGGCGCGAACTGACCAGGATGGTCAAATTGTCCGAACCGGGCGGCAAACTGGCCATCGCCCGCGCCAGTCTGGCCACTATTGGGTTGACCGCGCCCGCCGGCGCAGCTGAATTCGTGGTGCTCGATACTTTGCCCGGGGTCACCTATGCAATGAACTGGCAGACCTATCAGCTGACGCTGTCGGTCCAGTCGCTCGGCAATCCTGATAACGTGATTGATTATGCCGCCGCGCGGCGCCGGGCCGGCGCTAGCAGCGCCGAACCACTCGCCGCGCTGACGCTGGGCTATGATCTGTCGCTGCAAGCCGGGCCGGGCGGGATGCGGCTTGGCGGGCAAATAGCCACGCGGTTCAGCAAAAACAATCTGGCCGCCGAGAGCGGCTGGACCTTTGTGACCGGCGGCGGGGACAGCCGCGTGGTCCGGCTTGACAGCCGGATCACGCTGGATGATCCGGCGCATCTGCGCAGCGTGACGCTGGGCGATTTCATCCAGTCGAGCAGCGTCGATGCCCGCGCGGTGCGCATGGGCGGGATACAGGTCGCGCGCAATTTTGCGCTGCAGCCCGATTTCATATCGTATCCGCTGCCAGATTTTGCCGGCGAACTGGCGGTGCCTCAGCAGCTCGATCTGATCGTCAACGATCGCCGCTTGTCGCGCGCGACGCTGCAGGCGGGTAGCTTCAGTTTGCGCAATGTGCCGGTCGCAGCCGGGCATGGGCGGCTCGGCGTGGTGGTGCGCGATACGCTGGGGCGCGAACAGTATCTGCAGCTCGATTATTACGTCTCGCGGCAACTGCTCGAACCGGGGATCAGCCAATGGTCGGGCAGCCTGGGCAAAGTGCGGCGGCGCTATGGGCTGGCCAGTGGCGATTACGGCCCGCTCGCGGTCAGCGGCGTGCTGCGGCGCGGGATCAGCCAGCGGTTGACCCTGGGCTTGTCGGGTGAAGGCGGGAACGGGCTGGTGCAGTTTGGCGGCGATGCCACAATGACTATCGGCGCGCTGGCCGAACTGACCGGATCGGTCAAAGTCAGCCACCTTAACCAAGCCGGTCTGACCCGCGATGGCCGCGCCGTCAGCTTCAGTCTGACCAGCGCGGGGCGCAGTCCGTCGCTGCGGCTGTCGGGCCGGGTGGTCTCGCCGGGCTATGACGATCTGGCCAGCGCCGGGGGCGATGCACCGCCAAGCAAATTCATTGCGCTGGCGCTCGATTTCGATCTGGGCAAGGCGGGCGGGCTGTCATTCAATGCCGTGCGCGAGGCCGACGTGCGGATCAGCCCGCGCTTGCCCGCGCTGGCGGCGCGCACGGTCGCGTCGCTATCGTACCGCACCAGTTTTGGCAGGGCCAACCTGTTCGCCGATCTGTCGTGGCGGCGCAGCGACGGGCGCGGCACTACAGCAGCGTTTGTCGGGCTGTCGCTCCCGCTGGGCGGGCGTACGATTGTCAGCGCCGCGCTGTCGCACGATCAGCGCGCCGGGCAGCAGTTCGATCTTGCGCTCGATCATCCGGCGATCGTACCGGGCGAGCTTGGCTATGGGCTGCGGCTTTCAGCGGGGCGAACCGAACTGGTGCAGGGCCAGCTAGGCTATCAAGGCGGCTGGGGGCGGGTCGAAGCCGCCGCCGAGCTGATCCGCGGGCAAGCCGCCGCCCGGCTATCGGCGCGCGGGGCGCTGGTGGTGGCGGGCGGCGGGGTGTTCGCGGTCAAGGACAGCGCGAACGGCATGGTGCTGGTCGACACCGGCGGGGCGCAAGGCGTCAAGCTGGCGCGCGATAACCTGCCGGTGGCGACCACCGGCGCGCGTCGCCAGGTGCTGATGACCGACCTGATTCCGCGCACCGCGATGCGGATCGGGATTGTCTCGGACAGTTTGCCCAGCGGAGTGATCGCCGACCGCCAGAGCGCGCTGGTCGCGGTTCCCGGCGGAACGGTCGCGCGGGTCGATCTGGGACTGCGGCCATACCGGCCGGTAACGCTGCAGCTGCTTGACCACCGCGGCCAGCCGTTTGCCCCCGGCACCGCGCTGCGCACGCTGCCCAGCGGCAGCGCCGGGCTGATCGGGTTTGGCAGCGTGACGGAAATCAACGCAGCGGCGGGCGATCGCCGGATCGAAGTGACGCTTGATGATGGCAGCACCTGCCTTGCCGAGCTGGCCGATTTATCCCTGCCTGGCAGCAACGCAGCGCCAGCCGAACCGGCGACGCTGCGCTGCTTTGGCCGGATGCGCAGGCTGCCGATCGCGCAATTGGGCGGTAAATAACCGCTGCAACGGCGTGCAGTAAACAAGCCCCGCCGGGCTGGACGGGCTTTGACAACACCGGGACCGGGCAAGCGCTGCAAGCGCTCGCCACCGGCTTACCACGATGGTGCGTTTTTCCAGACCGCCGCCTGAACCCGCTGCCAAAGCACGCTGCCAACAAAAGGGGAATGCGGTCGTTAAACAACGAGCCCCGCAGGATCGCTCCGGCGGGGCCAATGTGCTTCGACTAATCGAGGCGCTTATTCGGCGCCGTCGGCTGCCTCGGCGTTGAGGTAATCGCCGGCGTCGGCATCGGTGCCGTGGGTTTCGCCCTCGACCGCGGCCAGCGGATCGTCGCCGATCGCTGCTTCAGGGCCTTGTGCCAGTTCGGCGGCATGCTCTTCTGCAGCCGAAGCTGGTGCGATCAGGCTTTCCTGCAAACTGCGATACTGCGCACGCAGCGCTGCATCACGGCTTGATGCAGCCACGCGCAGCCGGTTCATGCCCGCGCCGGTGCCGGCCGGGATCAACCGGCCCACGATGACGTTTTCCTTGAGCCCGATCAGCGAGTCCTTCTTGCCTTCGACCGCCGCCTGCGTGAGCACGCGGGTGGTTTCCTGGAACGAAGCCGCCGAGATGAAGCTGCGGGTTTGCAGCGACGCCTTGGTGATCCCGAGCAGCACCGGCTTGCCCACGGCGGGCTTCTGACCCGGCGCCAGCTTGGCGTTGTACTCGTCCATTTCTTCGCGATCGACCTGTTCGGCGGCGAGCAGCGTGGTATCGCCGCCATCGGTGATTTCAACCTTCTGCAGCATCTGGCGAACGATCACCTCGATGTGCTTGTCGTTGATTTTCACACCTTGCAGACGGTACACTTCCTGGATTTCCGCCACGAGGTATTCGGCCAAAGCCTCGATCCCCATCACTTCCAGAATGTCGTGCGGATCGGGCGAGCCCGAGATCAGGTTATCGCCCTTCTTGACGAAATCGCCTTCCTGCACGTCGATCACGCGTGATTTGGGGATCAGGTATTCCACCGGATCGCCCTCTTCCGGGACAATCGCGATTTTACGCTTGGCCTTGTAGTCGCGCACGAATTCGATCCGTCCGGCGACTTTGGCGATGATCGAATTGTCCTTGGGCTTGCGCGCTTCGAACAGTTCGGCAACGCGCGGCAGACCGCCGGTGATGTCACGGGTCTTGGCAGCTTCGCGGCTGGCGCGGGCCAGAATATCGCCCGCTTCAACCATCTGGCCGTCTTCGACCGAGAGTGTCGTGCCCGGTGCCATCATGTACCGCGCAGCTTCACCCGAATCCGCATCGAGCAAGGTCAGCCGCGGTCGCAGGTCTTCCTTCTTGGCGCGGTTGGTCGAGCGGTTTTCGGTCACCAGACGGCTGGTCATGCCGGTGGCTTCGTCGGTCGCCTCGGTCATGGTCCGCCCGTCGAGCAGATCCTGATACTTCACGATGCCCGACTGATCGGTGATCACCGGGGTGGTGAACGGATCCCATTCTGCCAGCCGCTGGCCTTCCTTGACCTTGGTGCCGTCCTTGAGCAGCAGATGCGTACCGTAAGGTACGCGGTGGATCGCGCGCTCGCGCCCATCGACATCGAGCACGACGATTTCACCGCTGCGCGCCAGGCTCAGCATGCGGCCGCGCTTGTCGACGATGGTCAGGACGTCACGATAGGTGACCGAACCGTCGCAAATCGATTCCAGATGCGACTGCTCGTTGACTTGCGCCGCGCCGCCGATGTGGAAGGTCCGCATCGTCAGCTGGGTGCCAGGCTCACCGATCGACTGCGCGGCGATAACGCCGACCGCTTCACCGATGTTAACCGGCGTACCGCGCGCCAAATCGCGGCCATAGCAGGTCGCGCAGACGCCTTGTTCGGCTTCGCAGATCAGCGGCGAGCGGATCCGTGCGGCCTGCAAGCCAGTTGCCTCGACCAATGCGGTTGCCGCTTCGTCAAGCAACGTGCCCTTGGGCATGACCAGACTGCCGTCCTTGTCGACGATATCTTCGGCCAGAGTCCGGCCCAGGATACGCTCGCCAAGCGATGCGATCACCGCGCCGCCCTGCACAATCGAGCGCATTTCAAGCGCGCGTTCGGTGCCGCAATCCTCGATCACCACCACGCAGTCCTGCGATACATCGACCAGTCGCCGGGTCAGGTAACCCGAGTTCGCAGTCTTGAGCGCCGTATCGGCGAGGCCCTTGCGGGCGCCGTGAGTGGAGTTGAAGTATTCAAGGACGGTCAGCCCTTCCTTGAAGTTCGAGATGATCGGCGTCTCGATGATTTCGCCCGACGGCTTGGCCATCAGCCCGCGCATACCCGCCAGCTGCTTCATCTGCGTTGGCGAACCACGCGCGCCCGAATGGCTCATCATGTAGATCGAGTTGACCTGCGCCTCGCGGCCGTTTTTATCCAGCGGGGTCGCGCGGATTTCATCCATCATGGCATTCGCCACCTGATCGCCGCAACGGCTCCAGGCATCGATCACCTTGTTGTACTTTTCCTGCTGGGTGATCAGGCCGTCCTGATACTGCTGCTCGTAATCGGCCACCAGCGCCTTGGTCTCGTCGACCAGGGCAACCTTGCTGTCAGGGATGATCATATCGTCCTTGCCGAACGAGATGCCGGCCTTGAACGCGTTGCGGAAGCCCAGCGCCATGATCGCATCGGCGAACAGCACGGTGTCCTTCTGACCGGTGTGACGATAGACCTGATCGATCACGTCACCCAGTTCCTTCTTGGTCAGCAAGCGGTTGACCACGTCGAACGGCACGGTGTGCGATTTGGGCAGACATTCACCGATCAGCATCCGGCCCGGTGTGGTTTCGAACCGCTTCTGGAACTGTTTGCCAGCTTCGTCGGTCTGCCATACGCGGGCGACAACCTTTGAGTGCAGCGTGACCGCGCCGACATACAGCGCCTGATGCACTTCGGCCATATCAGCCAGCAACATGCCTTCGCCCGGCTCGCCCTGACGGTCCATCGACAGATAATACAGTCCCAGCACCATGTCCTGCGACGGCACGATGATCGGCTTGCCGTTAGCGGGGCTGAGGATGTTGTTGGTCGACATCATCAGCACGCGCGCTTCGAGTTGCGCTTCGAGGCTGAGCGGCACGTGGACTGCCATCTGATCGCCATCGAAATCGGCATTGAAGGCCGAGCAAACCAGCGGGTGGAGCTGGATCGCCTTGCCTTCGATCAGGACCGGTTCGAACGCCTGGATGCCCAGACGGTGCAAAGTCGGCGCGCGGTTAAGCATTACCGGATGCTCGCGGATCACCTCGTCAAGGATATCCCAGACTTCCTTGCGTTCCTTTTCGACCCACTTCTTGGCTTGCTTCAAGGTCATCGACAGACCCTTGGCATCGAGCCGGGCGTAAATGAACGGCTTGAACAGCTCGAGCGCCATCTTCTTGGGCAGCCCGCACTGGTGCAGCTTCAATTCCGGCCCGGTGACGATCACCGAACGGCCAGAATAATCGACGCGCTTGCCGAGCAAGTTCTGGCGGAACCGGCCCTGCTTGCCCTTGAGCATGTCGGACAGCGATTTCAGCGGACGCTTGTT
>JANMCG010000088.1:0-4733 GCA_031361075.1 Novosphingobium sp.
ATGAACTTCCTGTTCATGGGCGAGGCGACGCTGACATTCCCGCAGACGATCCACTTGCGCTACACCCGGCTCGAACCGCCCGAGCGCCGGGTGCCGCAAGCCGCCGAGGACTACGCGCTGTGGTTTGGCGCACGGTTGCGCGCCGCCGAGCCGCTGCTGGGCGAACATTTCGCCTGCGCCGAGCGGTTCACCATGGCCGACATATCGCTGGGCTATGCGGTCATGCTGGCGCAGTCGATCGGGCTGGCCGCACAGGTGACGCCGGGTATGGCGGCCTATTTCGATCGGCTCAGCCAGCGTGCGGGGTTTCAGCAAGCCAAAGCAGCGCAAGGCACCGGGGCGATCGCCACCTAGCTCTTCCAGCAGGGCCGCATGGCCCTCGCCGCTCAGTCCAGAACGGCACCGGCCTTGCGGCAACGCGCCCAGCAAACGCAGCGCCGGGCGGGCAGTGCGGCATCGCTTCGGCCGCAGTGCCAGCCGCGCCAGCCCTTGCTTGCGGTGCTTTCAGCTAACCGCGCTGTTCAAGCCGATCCCACGTGGCATCAAGCGCCGCGCGCAGCGTCAACCGCAAGTCGGATCCCGCCAGGAACCGGTCGAGCCGTGCGTTCAGCAGCGCGCGATCGAGCTGCGGTTCAAGCTCGAGCGCTGCGGCCAGGTGACGCGCGGCGGTGTCGTGCGCGCCGCCGTGCCAGTCGATCACCGTCAGCAGCAGCATCGCGATGAAATTGCCGGGATACAAGGCAAGGCTTTCGCCCAGATTGATCCGCGCGGCGGCAAAATCGTGCAGTCGCAGCCGGGCCAGCCCGCGCCACACATGCGCGATGTAATGCAGATGCGATTCGGGTTCGATCTGGAGGAAATCCTCCATGTGTCCGATGCCCTGCTGCTCAAGCCCCTGCAGCAAGGCCGAAATCCCGGCGGCATAATGCGCCAGGCCATGCCCGCGGCGCAGGCGAATCGCCTTGAGCGCGCGCGGCAGGCCCTCGGCCGGTCGTCCGATATATGCGCTTGAGGCAGCGATCGCAGCCAGCACTGCGGCATTTTCCGGATCGAGCGCGAAGGCGCGGTCGATATGCACCTGCATGTCGCGTTCGTGGACCGGATCGTGCAGGCTGAACGACAGATATGCGCCCGATGCCTGCAGTGCCAGCATGGCCCTGGCCAGCCCATAATCGGGCGCCAGCTCGACCGCGCGCTGCGATTCGGAGATCGCGCGCAGCAGTGCCTCGGCGCCGTATTCGCGGCTGGCCGCCATTGCCCGCGCCACGCATTCCCATGCGGTAAGATTGGCCGGTTTGCGCAGCGCGCGGTCCATTTCCAGGTTATAGACCGTCGCGCCCAGCCATGCCGCCAGCTCGGACACCAGTTCGCCTTGCAGCGCGGCCAATTCGCCAACCGGGCGTTCGACCTTCTGCGACCACACGATCGCCTGACTGCCGGCCTCGATCAGCTGCGCGCTGACCCGCAGCATCGTACCGTTGCGGCGCACGTTCCCGGCGAGGAAATAACTCGCTCCCAGCCGGCGGCCTTCTTCAGCATAATCGACCGGTGGGAATTGCCTGAACCGGGCGGTTGCCGAATGTGCCAGCACGCGCAAATTGGCGCCTTCGGACAACGCGTCGCTTAAGTCTTCGCTCATCCCGAGCGCAAAGCTTTCATCTTCGGGCAGGCTTGACCGGTTCGTGAATGGCAGCACTGCAACGCATGGCGCATCGCCGCGCGCACCGGCGGCGGGGCTGCTCAGCGCGATCAGGCGATAGCCGACTTTGCTGATCGTCTCGATCCGGAACGCGGTGGAGCGCGACGCAACTTTGCGTAACCGCTGGATCACCCGCTGCACAGCGTCTTCGCCCACCACCGTGCCGCCCCAGCACGACATAGTCAGGGCATCGCGCGATACGATCACACCATCCGCGCGGTTCAACGCGACGAACACTTCCATCACGCGGGGCTCAAGTGTTTCTTGCGTGCCATCGGCATAGCTGACTTGCCGGGTCTGCGGCTCGACCTGCAACGCGGCGATCATAAAACCTGGCGTCTGCATCAGGCGAACGGGCGCGAGCAGCGCCGCAGCGCTGGTTAAACCACGCTCGGCGACCGATTTCAGTTCATCGGCACGGCTGCCTTGCGCGCCGGTTTTTGCGGCGACCTCTAAATGTTCCACGCGCGGGTTTTACCCGTTGGGGCTTCAATCGCAACGGAATTTTGGGACTATCCCAACCAAGCACGACAATCGCAGGTTTGCAATCATCGGAAAATCATCGGCTCGGCATCCTTTCGCGCGGCCGATTGCTGCACCATTAAGAGCAAATTGCGGATGGCCATGCGACCCGGTTATTTGCGATTAATCTAGCTCCGTCAGTTTGTTCCTTCGGGAACGGACTGGCGGAGAACTTTTATGTACGCGGCAGCGGATTAGCGCAGCACCGGCACCGTATAATTCAGCCCCAACCGTCCGCCGTCGGGGTAGATCGTCTGCCCGGTGATATAGCTGCTGTCGCTGCTCGCCAGAAACACCGCAACCGCTGCGACTTCCTCGGGCTCGCCCCAGCGCCCCAGCGGGGTACGGCTGAGGATCCGGTCCTGCGCGGCCTGATCGTGCATGATCCCTTGCAGCATCGCGGTCATGATCGAGCCCGGCCCGATCGCGTTGACGCGGATGCCTTTGGGCGCGAGCGCCAAGGCAGTGACATTGGTCAGCTGCTTCATCGCGCCCTTGCTGATCGCGTACGGAATCTGGTTGGGGATCGCCACGACCGCGTTGACCGAGCTCATGTTGATCACCGCGCTGCCCGGCCCCATCAGGCGCGCCGCCGCCTGCGTTGCCCACAGCGCAGCTTTGAGGTTGATCGCAAACACCCGGTCGAAGTCGTCTTCGCTCAGATCGTCGAGTTCGGCAGAATGGGTTACTCCGGCATTGTTGACCAGAATGTCGAGACTGCCCCAGTGCCGGGTTAGGTGCGCGAACAACCGCTCAATCTCGCCCTTGCGGCTGAGGTCAGCGGTGAACGCGTGCTGACCCAGCTGGGCAGCGGTGCACGCCGCGCCATCGGCGTCGATATCGGCCAGCAGGACTTGCGCGCCCTCCGCCACGAACCCCGCCGCAATCGCCCGGCCGATCCCTTGCGCGGCGCCGGTTACCAGCGCGCGCTTGCCCGCAAGCCGTCCGGCCATATCAGTCCTCCCGGCGCAATTTGCGGGCGCGCTTCTCGGCTTCGGCCAGTGCACGCTCGGCCACGCCGCGCATCACTGCATAGCCCGCCGCGTTGGGGTGGACCCCGTCGGGGCCGAACTCGGCCGGCAGCTCGCCGGCGGGGCCAGCCAGTGCCGTGTGATAATCGGCAAAGACCAGATGCTGCTGCGCCGCATAGTCTTTAAGCCAGCGGTTAAGCTTTGCCACCCAGGGACCGGGCTTGACCGCAGGCTGCCACCCGAACGTGAGTTGGGGTGGGATCGAGCCGAGCACCACCGCGATATGATTGGCTTTCGCAATATCGACCATCGCGCGCACCGCGTTCTGGAAAGCCTCGGGGCTGGTCGGGCCGGTGTTGCCCGCGATGTCGTTGGTGCCAACCATGATGTGGACCACCACCGGATGCAGCGCGACCACATCCTGATAAAACCGCACCAGTATTTGCGGGCTGGTCTGCCCCGATATTCCGCGGCTGATGCTGCCATGCGCAAACAGGTCGGGATCGGTATCGCGCCAGTTCTCGGTGATCGAATCGCCGATGAACACCGCGCGCGGCGGGTGCTGCGGATCGACCAGCGCATTGTCGGCGCGGTAGCGGCACAGCCACGCCCAATCGTCGGCAAGGATTTGCGGATCGAGCGCAAACGCGCCCGGCTGCGGCGCCGGGCAGGCCGCGTCGCTCATGCCGATCGGCGCTGCCACCGTGTAGGCCACCGGGTCAGCCACCGGGTCAGCCGCGCTGGCCGGGGTGGCGGCTTGCGCCAAAGCAAATGCCGCCAGCAGCCATCTAGCCAAGGATCCCGGCCTTGGCCCCGGCGCGCCCAAACATGCCGATGATGGTCTGGACTTGTTCGGCCGAGTGCTCGGCGCAAAGCGAGCAACGCAGCAGCGTCATGTTCGCCGGGGTTGCTGGCGGACGGGCGAGGTTGACGTAGAGGCCCTCCTTCAAAAGCGCCTCCCACATCGCTGCGCCGCGCTCCAGATCGGGCATGATCACCGCGATGATCGCCGATTGCGGCTCGGCGGTGCCAAGCTGGAACCCGGCATCGCGCAGGCCCTGATGCAGCACCTTGGAATTTTCCCACAAATGCGCGCGCTTGTTGCTGCCGTGCATCAGTTTGCGGATCGAGGCCGCGGCGGTCGCCACCACACTGGGCGGCAAGCTGGCGGTGAACACATAGGGCCGGCAGACCAGCCGCAGGATCTCGAACTTGGGGTGGTTCGAAACGCAGAAGCCGCCGACCGTGCCGACCGACTTCGAAAAAGTGCCGATCACGAAGTCGACGTCGTCGAGGCAGCCTTGATCTTCGGCTACTCCGCGTCCGTTCGCACCGATGAAGCCCATCGAATGCGCCTCATCGACCAGCACCATCGCGCCGTGCGATTTGGCCACGCGGACCATTTCTTTCAGCGGGGCAATGTCGCCCAGCATCGAATAAACCCCTTCAAGGATCACCAGCTTGCCCGCGCCTTCGGGAATGCGCTTGAGCCGCTTTTCCATCGCTTCGATATCGTTGTGCTTGAACGGCACGATCTCGGC
>JANMCG010000111.1:0-16732 GCA_031361075.1 Novosphingobium sp.
CTGCCCCGGCAAGCCGCGCGGGCCAAGCTCGCCTTTCCCTCCGCCGAACTGCATTGGTTTGAAGCGAGCGGGCACTTTCCGATGTGGGACATGCCGGAAGAGACGGTCGCCGTTATTCTTGCTGCAACGCAAGACGGGTGAACCAATTCTTGCAAGCGCGCCCGCGCTGCCCCTCACGTCTTCAAATCCACCCGGTCCGCATCGCCCCGCGCGAGCAGGCGTTCGAGCGGGTGCGCAAAAGCAATCAGCAGCACCGCTCCGGCGATCGGCAACGTGGCGGTCAGCAGGAAGTACTTGGTCGGCCCGAGCGGTTCGTAGAAGCGTCCCAGCCAGCCGAGCAGGAAAAACCCGAGCGCGCCCGATAGCGAATAGAGCGCAAACATCGTCCCGTTGACCGAGCGCGGGGCATAGCGTGCGATCATCGCGCGCGCGGGGGGGTCATTCCAGGCGAACGACAAGTCCATCACCAGATAGAACAGCAGCCAGCCATACACCGGAACCTGCGGCAGGACCGAGAAACCGGCGATGATCAGAAAGGCTGCCGCCGCCATGATGTTGGAGATGCCGATCTTGCGAATGTCATGCGGCTCGCGGCCCTTGGCGGCCATTCGCGTCCAGATCCAGTTGGCCACGACCACGCCGACAATTGTCAGGATGCCGTCGGCGGTCAGCACCCAGGTCACCGGCACTTCGAACCCGCCGATCTTGCGGTCGACCGCGGTGTCGGCCCAGACCACCATTATCCCGTAAGCCTGCTGGATTGCGGCGAAGAAGAACAGTTTGGGGGCATACAGCAAGATCAACCCGCCGACCGACTGCCACTGCCGCGCGGTGAGCGGTTCGGGTTTGGCCCCTTGCGCGATCACGTCGGGCGGCAGATGCCGGCGCCCGGCGAGGTATGTGCCAAGCCCGATCAACATCCCGATCCCCGCCGAACCAAAGCCCCAGTGCCAGCCGACCCGCTCCCCCAATGTGCCCGAAATCAGCGGCGCGGCCATCGCGCCGACGTTGAGCGCCATCAGGTAAATCCCGAAGGCGCGGGTGCGGCGGGTGTCGTCGGGCGCATAGAGCCCACCGATCTGCGCGGCCAAGTTGCTGATGAACAGCCCGCCGCCTACGATCAGCAGCAGCAGGGCGAGCAGGAACGCTTGTTCGACCGCCATGGTCAGGTGCCCGGCGCTCATCAGCAGCGCGCCGATCGTCACGGTCTTGGTCCGCCCGAGCACGCGGTCGCCCAGCCACGCGCCGATCAGCGGGGTGACGAGGATGAACCCCGAGTAGAGCCCGAAGGTCTGCGCGGCGAGCGCCAGATCGGTCATCGGACCGAAGATCCGCTCAAGCACGCTGCGATAGATGCCAAGCCCCGCGACTTTGCCCGAATTTTGCGGCAACAACAGATACTTGGTCATGTAGAGCATCAGCAGCGATTGCATCGAGTAGAAGCTGAACCGCTCCCACAGCTCGGTTCCGGCGAGGAAGCCGAGGCCGCGCGGGTGCCCGAAGAAGGCGTGGTCGGTGGTGGCGCCAGATCCGCTTGGAATGGGAACAGTATCGCCGTGCGCGCCCGCTACTGCGTCCTCGGTGGTCATCCCCCAAACCTTTCAAACTGGCCGCCCTATCCTTGGGCGCTTTCGGGCAAGTTAGCAGCAAGTCAGGGCTGGACAACCCGTTTCACCGGACCCCCGCCAGCGTTTTTTGCCGCCGCCTTTGCACCGAAGAGCCCAGCCCGATCGCCTCGCGGTATTTGGCCACGGTGCGCCGCGCGAGATCGAAGCCTTTGCCTTTGAGCAAGTCGACCAAGGTATCGTCCGAGAGGATCGCCTTGGGGTCTTCGGCGTCGATCAGCGTCCGAATCGCCGCCTTGACCGCCGAGGCCGAAGCGCCGCCTTCGCCGTCCACCGCGCCAACCCCCGAGGTGAAAAAGTATTTGAGCTCGTAAGTGCCGCGCTCGCACGTCAGGTATTTGTTCGAGGTGACCCGGCTGACGGTGCTCTCGTGCATCGCAATGGCATCGGCGACGGTGCGCAGCGTCAGCGGTTTCAACTGCGAGACGCCGTGGCGAAAGAACGCGTCCTGCTGTTTGACCAGCTCGCTCGCCACCTTGAGGATGGTCTTGGCCCGCTGGTCGAGCGCTTTGACCAGCCAGCCCGCGTCAGCCAGCTTTTCAGACAACCAGCCGCGCGCGGCTTTGTCATCGCAGGCGCTGCGCATTTCGACATAGTAGCTGCGGTTGATGATCAGTTTGGGCAAGGTCGCCTGATTGAGCGCAACCTCCCAGCCTGCGCCGTCGGCGGCGGCGGTGATCAACACATCGGGGGTCACCGGCTCGCCCCCGCCGCGCGCGAATTTCAGCCCCGGTTTGGGATCGTAGCCGCGCAGTTCGGCCAGCATGTCGGCAAAATCTTCGTCATCGACCCCGCACATCCGTTTAAGCCGGGCCAATTCGCCGCGCGCCAGCAGATCGAGATTGTCGAGCAATTTGGCCATGCACGGATCGTTGCGATCCGCCTCGCGCGCTTGCAGCGCCAGGCATTCGCTTAGACTGCGCGCGCCCACCCCGGTGGGGTCAAGCGACTGGAGCACAGCCAGTGCCGCCTCGCCCGCGGCCAGTTCAACCCCAAGCGTGGCCGCAATTTCGCGCAACGGTTCCTGCAGATACCCGGCCTCATCAAGTTGATCGATCAGATGCCGGGCGACGAACGCCAGTTGCGGATCGCGAGTGACCGCACCGAGTTGCGCGTGGAGATGTTCGGCCAGCGTCTTGTCGCTGTCTGCACGCTCGTCGATCGAAGGACCGGCCTCGCCTCCGGCCGCGCGCAGATCGCTGCCCCATTCACCATCTCCCGTGTCGCGATCACGGTCGATCGCGGCGCGATCAAGATCGAGCGGACGGTCTTCGTCGCCGCGCCCTTCGCCGATCAGCTGATCGACCGGCGAGGATTCCAGCGTCGTTCGGCGCTGGTCAAGCGCTTCGCCCGGAACGGCCTCGGCCTCGGCCGGCGCTGCTCCACCCACCTCGAGCAAAGGGTTCGCGTCAAGCGCATCGCCGATAAAGGCTTCGATTTCGAGGTTGGACAGCGCCAGCAGCTTGATCGCCTGCTGCAGCTGCGGGGTCATAACCAGCGATTGGCTTTGCCTGAGATCGAGGCGGGGACCCAGGGTCATGGGTCAGCCGGTCCTGAACGCCCCCTCCTCTTGAGAGGAGGGGGCTGGAGGTGGTGCTTTGGCCAGACGCAGGGGGATCGCGCTACCGCGCTGGGGCCCGCGCCTGTGCAGCGGACAAGTCACAGCGTGAACCCTTCACCCAGGTATAACCGCCGGACGTTCTCATCCTTGACCAGATCTTCGGGCGACCCGGCAAACAGCACCTGTCCGCCATAAATGATGCAGGCACGGTCAACGATATCCAGCGTTTCGCGCACGTTGTGATCCGTGATCAGCACCCCGATCCCGCGGCGGCTGAGGTCTTTGACCAGATCGCGGATGTCGCTGATCGACAGCGGATCGATCCCCGCGAACGGTTCGTCAAGCAGCATGATAGTGGGCCGCGCGGCCAGTGCGCGGGCAATTTCGCAGCGGCGGCGCTCGCCCCCCGACAGCGCCATCGCCGCGCTACCGCGCAGTCGTTGCAGTCCGAATTCGTCAAGCAGCCGTTCAAGCTCGCTGGCGCGGGTGGCGGCATCGGGCTCGACCAGTTCGAGCACACAGCTGATGTTCTGTTCAACCGTCAGCCCGCGAAAGATCGAGGTTTCCTGCGGAAGATAACCCAGCCCCAGAATCGCGCGGCGATACATCGGCAGCTTGGTAACATCGACCCCGTCCATCAGGATCCGGCCGGAATCGGGCCGCACCAGCCCCATGATCGAATAAAAGCACGTGGTTTTGCCCGCCCCGTTCGGCCCCAGCAGCCCGAGCACCTCGCCCTTGCCGACCGAGAGCGAGATGTCGCTCAGCACCGCACGCTTGTCATACGACTTGGCGATCGAGATCACTTCCAGCCCGCCGCCAGTGCTACGTGGCCCGCTGCTCGGCCCGCTGCTGGGTAAAGGCGGGGCGGAGCTGGTTGCGGTTGCAGGTTCGGTCTGGCTCATGGTGGCGATGTAAATCCGGATTCGGGTGGGGGCAAGCGTACTTGCATGCAGTTGGCAGGTTTATTGCATGGCATGCTGCGGGCAAATGCTTAACAAGGCTTGCCGGGTGAGCCCATGCGTGGTTTACTTGCGCCGATAATAAACAGGACGAGGGCTGGATCATGGCGCGCGCTTGGGATGAGATGCCGGGTAAAGTTACCGCCGCGAGCAAGCCGCTCGATTGGCGCAAGCGGATGAGCGATAATATCGCTTATGCGCTGCTGGTTTATACCGGGCTGCAGATTTTTATCACAATGGGTTCGCTCGAAGGCAAGGGCGGTTCGTTGCTGCCGTATTTTGCACTGGTGCTGCTGGTCGCCGCGATCATTCCGGCCTGCCGCAGTTTCGAGAAGCGCTGGAACCGGCTGAGCGACGAACAGGCTGCCGATCCGCAATTTGCCCCGTGGTTTCGCCGCGACCGGATGCTGCTGTGGGCAATCGCCATCGGGCTGCCGTTTGTGATCACCGCTTTGTTCAAAGGGCTGGCGTTGGCGTTTGGTTAAGCCTGCGCCGATTGCGCTTTGCCGCTCCGCTCCCTAAATCGGCCGCTCGCGCCGACGGAGTGACCTTTCCCCCATGCTTAGCCCTCTTGCCGCCCAGGACCGCGCCGCCGCGCTGATCGAGTTTGCGCGCCGCGCCGGGGCCGATGCTGCCGATGCGGTCTATTCGGGCCAATCGTCTGAAGGCGTGCAGGTCCGGCTGGGGCTGCTGGAAGATGTCGAGCGTTCTGAAAGCGAGCACCTTGATCTGCGGGTGTTTGCCGGGCGCCGCTCGGCCTCGATCGGATCGAGCGATCTGAGCGATGCGGCGCTGCGCGAACTGGCTGACCGAGCGGTGGCAATGGCGCAGGCCGCGCCCGAAGATGCGTTTGCCGGCCTCGCGCCGGCCCAATTGCTGATGCAAGGCCCGCTTCCGGCGCTCGATCTAAACGATAATCACGAGCTTGGCCCGGCGGCTTTGCGCGAACTGGCGGCCGAATGCGAAGACGCTGCACGCGCCGTTTCGGGCGTAACCAACAGCGAAGGCGGCGGCGCCAGCGCAGGCACCCACAGCTTTGCCCTGGTCACCAGCCACGGCTTTTCTGGCGCATTTGGCGGGACCAGCCGGATGGTGCAGGCTTCGGTGATCGCCGGGCAAGGTTCAGACATGCAGCGCGATTATGCCTATCGCAGCGCGCATCATTTCGCCGATCTGCTCAGCCCGTTGCAAATCGGCCAGCAGGCCGGCGAACGCGCAGTCGCCCGGCTCAATCCGGGGCGGCTGAACAGTGGGCCAATGCCGGTTGTGTTCGATCCAAGGGTCGGCGGATCGCTGATCGGCCATCTGGCGGGCGCGATCAGCGGCAATGCGATTGCCCGCCGCGCCAGCTTTTTACTGGGCCAGGATCTGGGGCAAGTGTTTGCCCGCGGGATCACGATTGCCGATGATCCGCTGCGGGTGCGCGGGCTGTCATCGCGTCCGTTCGACGGCGAGGGGCTGGCCACCGCGCCGCGCGAATTCGTCAGCGACGGTCGGCTGACCGGCTGGCTGATGGATAGCGCCGCCGCGCGGCAACTTGGCGCGGTGCCCACCGGCCATGCGGTGCGTGGTGCGGGCGGCGCGCCAGGCGTGGGGGCGAGCAACCTGCATCTTGCCGCCGGGACGCTCAGCGTGGCCGAATTGATCGCGGATATTGCCGATGGCGTGCTGATCACCGAACTGATTGGCCAAGGGGTCAACGGGATCACTGGCGATTACAGCCGCGGCGCATCGGGACTGCGGATTGTGCGCGGCGAGATTGCCGGGCCGGTCGCGGCATTCACCATCGCAGGCAACCTGCGCGATATGTTTGCCGCAATCATTCCGGCCAACGATCTGGAGTGGTATCGCGGGGTCAACGTACCCACCATTCGGGTCGACGGGATGATGGTCGCCGGGGATTGACGCCGCACAGCGATGCGCGCAGCCCAGCGGAATGGATCAGGCCGAAGCTCAGCTAGAGGCGTTTCTCGTCAGATATCTGCCGCCGGTTGCGGCACTGGGCAGAGCCGCGGTCAAGCGGCTGCGCCTGCGGTTTCCATCATGCGACGTGCTGGTTTATGATAACCATCAGGCGCTGGCGATCGGCTTTTCGCCCGACGGCCAGACCAAAAGTGGCTTTATTTCCGTCGCGCTGTATCCGCGCTGGGTAAACCTGTTTTTCCTGCAAGGTGCCGGACTGCACGATCCGGACCGCTTGCTGAGCGGCGCCGGTCCGATCGTGCGGCAGCTGCGTCTGGCGCGCGCCGAAGCCCTTGATGCGCCAGCGATCCGCGCGCTGATCGCGCAGGCTGAAGCAGCCGCCCAGCCGCCGATCGATCCGGCGCGCAGCGGCCAGCTGGTGATCAAATCGGTGTCAGCGCGGCAGCGCTCGCGCCGGCCGGAACCAGCTGGCTGAACTAGGCGGTTTTGGCTGCTTCGTAGCGGGCGATACATTCGAGCACGACGCGCTTGGCATCTTCGGCGTCGCCCCATTTGCCCACGCGGACCCACTTTTCGGTCTCAAGGTCTTTGTAGTGTTTGAAGAAATGCTCGATCTGTTGCAGCACGATCGAAGGCAGATCCTTGCTTTCGCCAACGTCGGAATAATACGGGAAAGTCGCATCGACCGGCACGCAGATCAACTTTTCGTCGCCGCCGTGCTCGTCTTCCAGGTTAAGCACTGCAATCGGCCGCGCACGCACCACGCAACCCGGCACGAACGGCGAGCGGGTAATGACCAGCGCATCCAGCGGATCCCCATCGTCCGAAAGCGTGTGCGGCACAAAACCATAGTTGGCCGGATAGCGCATCGGGGTGTGCAAGATCCGATCGACGAACAGCGCGCCTGACGCTTTGTCGAATTCATACTTGACCGGCTCGCCGCCAAGCGGAACCTCGATCACAATGTTAAGGCTTTCGGGTGGATTGTCCCCCACCGGGATCATGTCAATACGCATGGTCGGAGCCCTTAGGAGGGTTAATGTTGCACTGCAATATATTTGCGCCGATTAGCTGGCTGCGCCCGCCAGCACGTTGATGCAAAACGCCAAAGCGCCGATGTTGAACAGAAATGCGAGCAGACACTGCAGCACCACCACCCGCCGCACCGCGCCGCTGGTAACATCGACATCCGAGGCGGCAAAGCTCATCCCGGCGGTGAACGAAAAGTAGATGAAGTCCCAATAATCGGGTTGTTTGGTGCCTGGAAATTCGAATCCTTCGGCGTCCTTGCTGGGGGTTTTGCCCGCGCCATAAAACATGTGCGCGTAATGCAGCGCAAAGGTCAGGTTAGTGAAAACCCAGCCCAGCACCAGTGTTCCGATCAGCTTGGCGATCGCGCCGATGTCACCTTTGTGCGCGGCGGGCAGTTCTGCTCCCATCGCCAGCAGCAGCGCCAGCAGCACCACCCCGGTCAGCACCAGCACCACCCCGCGATTGGCATCGTTCTCTTCAGCGTGGCGGCGCATCTGTGCGGCGTCGTGATCGCGGGCCAGCGGCCAGAGCGAGGCGATAAAGACGATTACAGCCGCATCGAACCCAAGCACCAACGCGTCAGCCCAGCCGCTGCGGCGCGCAAAGTGAAGCGCGGCAGCCACCGCCAACAGCAGCGCTGCAAACAACACAAAGCGCGGCGGTGCCAAGCTGGATCCCAGCCGGACCAGCGCACTGGCAGACGGCGGGGCCAGCTGGCGGGTCATTTCTCGGCGGGCTGCTTGGCGCTGGGCTTGGGCAGCTTGGCATTGGGCCGCCGCGGGCTGAGCAGCAGATCAAGCCCGGTCGGCGCCTTGCCCGGCGCGGCGCGTTCCAGCCACGGCCAGCGCAGCCCACCGCGATAATCGATGGGATAGCTGTCGAACCGGTCACCGCGCTGGACCAGCAGCACCAGCGGCGCGCCGGTCTTGGCTGCAGTGATCGCAGCCTTGATCGTGTCTGCATCGTATGTCGCGCCGTTGACTGCCAGGATTTTCGCGCCGTTGACCACCCCGGCATTGAACGCCGGGCTGTCCCACTGCGTCGCCACGACTTTGGCATCCTTGTCGATCGTCAGCCCGATCGAGTAAGTCAGCGAGGTGTTTTTGGCATCGGTCATTCGCGCCTTGTCGTATGGGTTGGGCTCGTCCTTCCAGATCAGCCGGTAACCCCCTGCGACAATCCCGGCGAGCGGCGCGGGCTGCGCCGGCTGGTTAATCCGCGTTTCAAGGAAGTTCTGCCAATCATACGCGGTCACCGCGTTAAGCGTCGCGGCCACATCGGGCAATTCGAACGTCAATTCGCCCCAATCGCCAGCGCGCATCCCAAAAAACAGCTTGGTAAAATCATCGATGCTTTTTTTGCCGCCGGTGCGGCTGCGGATCAACTGATCGGCTTCCAGCCAGATCAGCGCGCCCTCGGTGTAATAGTCCTCACCGCGCGCCAGCGACGCAAACGGTTTGGGCTTGCGCGCGGCGAATACCGGATCGTTGCCAGTATCCTCGACCGAACGCCACTGGCGTCCCGGCTGCACCGAATAATTGCCCGCATAAGTGGCCAGCTGCGCCAGCACCATATCCTTGCTTTGCAGGCCCGAGCGCGCCGCCAGCACCAGGCCCCAGAACTGATCCTGTCCTTCGTACGCCCACAGCAGATCGCCTTGCATCGGCTGGCGGTAATCTGGGGTCCACAGCCGCGCCGGCCGGCGGAACTTGCCCGACCACGAATGGCCGTACTCGTGCGGCAGCAGCCCGCGGTCAAACTCGTTCTTGTCCCATGCGGTGAAGCTGTCGGGTTCAAGCTGGTTCTCGCTTGAACGATGATGCTCAAGCCCGATCCCGCCGATCTTGTCCGATACCGCGAGCAGGAAATCATAATGATCGAAGTGATTGGCGCCGAACGCCAGATGCGCTTCGCTGACCAGACTGCGATACGCGCCGATCTGCTCGGGCGTTGCGGCCAGTTGTGCCGGCTTGTCAGCCACCACGTTCAGCGTCACGCGTTGGCCCAGGTCCCACTTGCGGAAATTGGCTCCGGCAAAAATCGGCGAATCGACCAGCGTTTCATAGCTGGTCTCGCCCCAGGTCCAGCTCGATCCAGTCTGGACAACCCCGTCAAGCGCAGTCGCGGCGGTCCACCCGGCCGGGAGTTTGACCACCGGCTTGACGCGGATCTGGCGGACATAATGGCCCGCCGGATACAGGCTCATCTTCTCCCATTGCAGGTTGAGCATCGCCGGGGTCACGCTGATGCGCCCCTCGCTGGCTTGCAGCGGCGAAGTATGGATGAACCGCGCGACCACCGCACTGGTGCCGGCTGGCACGGTAATGTGGAACGCGTTGACCTCGACCGGATCGCGCTTCCATACCAGCTTTTGCCCGCCAGCTTCAAAGCTGATGCCGACCAGTTCGGAGAGCGGTCCGCTGGGACCGTGATTGCCCGGCAGCCAGCGCGGGAACAGCAGCGTCAATTCGCGTGTGCCCGCCGCGACCGGGATCGTCTCGGTCACCCGGAACACCCCGCGCGGCGTGTCGCTTGCATCGATGCTCAGCTGGATCGGGCCGCCGGGATAAGGCACATCGGCGGCATCGGGCACCGTCTGCGACAGCGGCACGGCGATGGGGGCAGAGTTGGCAGCAAAGCTGGGAGCGGAAATCAGGCTTAGCGCGGAGCCGAGCAGCAGGGCGACGATTGGTTTGGTTGTCATGGACACCACCATGACGCGCGCGCGCCGCATGAGCAAGGTGGCGAGCAACAGTGCGCCAAAGCTTTTCGACCAGCAACAAACGGGCTAGGGGCCAGCGGCATGAGCACACCGCACGCAACGCCGCAGGCCATCCGGGGCACGCAGGACATTTTCGGCGCCGAAGCCGATGCCTTTGCGCAGGTGGTCGAAACCTTTGAACGGGTGCGCAAACTGTACCGGTTCCGCCGGATCGAAATGCCGGTGTTCGAAAAGACCGAGGTGTTCTCCCGCTCGATCGGCGAGACCACCGACGTCGTCTCCAAAGAGATGTACAGCTTCGACGATCGCGGCGGCGAATCGCTGACCTTGCGGCCCGAATTTACCGCCGGAATTGCGCGGGCCTACATCACTAACGGCTGGCAGCAGCACGCGCCGCTCAAGGTCGCGACGCATGGGCCTTTGTTCCGCTACGAACGCCCGCAAAAGGGTCGCTATCGGCAGTTTCATCAGCTCGATGCCGAAATCATCGGCGCGGCCGAGCCGCAAGCCGATGCCGAACTGCTGGTGCTGGCCGATCAGTTGCTTAAGGAACTGGGCATCGCCGACGGCGTGACGCTGATGCTCAACACGCTGGGCGACGGGGCCAGCCGCGAGGCGTGGCGCGCGGCGCTGGTTGAGTACTTCCGCGAGGTAAAGGGCGAGCTTTCGGAAGACTCGCAAGACCGGCTGGAGCGTAATCCGTTGCGGATTCTCGACAGCAAGGACCCGCGCGATCAGGCGTTCATGGCGGGCGCGCCAAAAATCGACGAGTTTCTGAGCGGGGAAGCGCAGGATTTTTTCGGCGCGGTCACCGCGGGGCTGGACGCTGCTGGGGTGGATTGGACGCGCGCGCCCGCACTGGTGCGCGGTCTCGACTACTATCGCCACACCGCGTTCGAATTCGTCACCGACCGGCTGGGCGCGCAAGGGACTGTGCTTGGCGGCGGGCGCTACGACGGGCTGATGGAAAGCCTGGGCGGCCCGCCGACACCGGCGGTGGGCTGGGCTGCGGGGATTGAGCGATTGGCGATGTTGGTTGGCAGCAAGGCTGAAACTGGGCCCGATGCAGTGGTCGTTGCGGAAAATGCCATGCGCGAGAACGACGCTCTCACCTTGGTTGTGCAACTTCGCAGGGCGGGCGTTGCGACAGAGATTGTTGCTTTGGGAAGCCCCAAGAAGCGGTTCGAGCGAGCGCGCAAAATGGATCCGGCCATGCTGATATCGTTGGATATGCGCGATGGCATTGCATCTCATTCGGCCAAGTTGTTCCGTCCAACCGACAAGCGCTACTTGATTGACTCGATCTTCAACACTGTCGCTCCGACAAAGTGACCATCTCCGACACTCGCCTCGCGCAACTTACCGAGCGCTTTGATCAGCTTGAAGCGCGGATGGCTTCGGGCAAGCTTGAAGGTGCGGAATTTGTGGCCGCCAGCCGCGATTATTCGGAGCTGGAGCCGGTTGCCACGGCCGCCGCTGCGGTCATGGCGATGCGCGGCGAGCTTGCCGCGCTGCTGACCAGCGCCGACCCCGATCCAGATATGCGCGCGCTGACCGAGGAGGAAATTGCCCGCCTGCGGAGCGACCTGCCCGCAGCCGAACACGCGCTCGCCATCGCGATGTTGCCGCGCGATTCGGCCGACAGCCGCCCGGCGATGCTGGAAATCCGCGCCGGAACCGGCGGCGATGAAGCGGCGCTGTTCGCGGCAGATCTGTACCGGATGTATGAAAAGTTCGCCGCCGAGCAGGGCTGGCGGGTTGAGATCATCAGCGCCAGCTCAAGCGATGTCGGCGGGTTCAAGGAAGTGGTCGCCAATATTCAAGGCAACGGGGTGTTCGCCAAGCTTAAGTACGAAAGCGGCGTGCACCGCGTGCAGCGGGTGCCGGTGACCGAAAGCGGCGGGCGGATCCACACCAGCGCGGCCACCGTGGCGGTGCTGCCCGAGCCCGACGAGGTCGACGTGCAGATCGACGACAAAGACCTCAAAATCGACGTTTACCGGGCCAGCGGCGCAGGCGGCCAGCATGTCAATACCACCGACAGCGCCGTGCGGATCACGCATGCCCCCAGCGGCTTGGTCGTGATCTGTCAGGACGAGCGCAGCCAGCATAAGAACAAGGCCAAGGCGATGGCGGTGCTGCGCACGCGGCTGTACGAAAAAATGCGCGACGAGGCGCAGGGCGCCGAGGCCGAAGCGCGCCGCGCGATGGTTGGTTCGGGCGACCGCTCCGAGCGCATCCGCACCTATAACTTTCCGCAAGGCCGGGTCACCGATCACCGCATCAACCTGACCCTGCACCGGCTGCCCGAAGTGCTGGAGGGCACTGGCCTGGCCGAACTGGTCGATGCCCTCGCCGCTGAAGATCAGGCCAAGCGGTTGGCGGCGCTGGGCGAGTGACCCAAGTCCCTGCCCGGACCGTGGGCGAGGCAATTCGCGCGGCGACCGAGCAGCTTGGCGCGCAGACCGACACCGCGCGGCTCGATGCCGAGCTGTTGATGGCAGAGGCGCTCGCTTGCACTCGCTCGGACCTGTTTCTGCGGCGAATGCGCGATCCTGCCCCGGTGGGCTATGCCGCGCTGGTCGCGCGGCGCGCCGCGCACGAGCCGGTCGCTTACATTCGCGGCTACCAGGAATTTTTCGGGCTGGGGTTCCGCGTCACGCCCGATGTGCTGATCCCGCGCGGTGACAGCGAAGTGCTGGTCGAGGCGGCGCTGGCAGCACGCCCCGGGGCGCGCCGGGTGCTGGATCTGGGCACGGGTTCGGGCGCGTTGCTGCTGGCCGCGCTGAGCGAATTGCCCGGCGCACAGGGACTTGGGATCGACCGTTCGGTTGCCGCACTGAGCGTTGCCACCGGCAATGCCCGCGCGCTCGGACTGGCCGAGCGCGCCGAGCTGCGGTTGGGCGATTGGACCAAGACTGGTTGGAGCGCAGCCACCGGGCAATTCGATCTGATCCTGGTTAACCCGCCCTATGTCGAAGATGCGGCCGATCTGGCGGTCTCGGTGCGCGGATACGAACCAGCGCAAGCATTGTTTGCCGGCGCTGACGGCCTTGACGATTACCGCGTGCTGATCCCGCAGTTGCCAGCGCTGCTGGCGCCTGACGGGGTTGCGCTGGTCGAAATCGGGCACCGTCAGGCCGGCGCGGTCAGCCAGCTGGCAGCCACCGCAGGACTTGCGGCCCGGTTGCACCACGACCTTGGTCAGCGCCCGCGCGCGCTCGAGCTCAAGATTTCGCTTGGCAAGGCCGGTGGACCGGCCTAATTCCAATTCAAGCCAGCGCCGGTCTCCACCATTTGTGAAACCCGCCGGCCAACTCCAGCATTTGCAAGCAAGCGGCAGATTTTTCCGCACGGTCTAGCAAATGCCGGGACCGCGATGCGCACAGGGCGTCCGTGGCACTGGGTTACGCAACCATGCAGCTGCAGCGCTGGCCAGGTTGACGGATAGGAAACTTACCCCTTGAATAATAACAGCAATAATCGCGGCAACAGCAGCAATAATAGCAACAGCAACAACAATCGTCGGCGCGGTCGGGGCAATCGTCCAGGCGGCAGTGGCGGTGGCGGTGGCGGTCAGCAGCTGAACCGGATCGACAGCCGCGCGCGTGGCAATGCGCCGCAATTGCTCGAAAAATACCGCAAGCTGGCGCAAGACGCGCATCTAAATGGCGACCGTGTGCAGGCTGAATATTACCTGCAGTTTGCCGATCATTACTTCCGCGTGACCGCCGACAGCCGGGTCCGCACCGACGATCAGCGCGCCCGCACTGGCGAGCGTTGGGAAGGCGGCAACGAAGAAGGCGACGACAGCGCGGATTTTTCGGTCGAGAGCGATTTCCCCAGCTTCGACCAGCCCAGCTACAACCGCGCGCCGCGTGAAGAACGTCCCCGTGAAGAGCGGCCCCGTGAAGAGCGTCCCCGTGACGAGCGACCGCGCGATGAGCGGCCGCGTGAAGATCGCCCGCGTCAGGCACCGCAAAGCCAGCCGCGCGAGACTGTGGTGCAGGCCGCGGACGATCATGGCGATGCTGCGGATGACGCGAGCGACGCTGGCAATGCTGGCAATGCTGGCAACGCGCCCGATGTCGATACCAATCTGTACGAGCCGCCCGCCAATCCGTTCGTGCGCGACAACCGCAACCGCGCCGGGCTCCGTCCGCGCCGCACCGCCCGCCCGGTGCAAGCCGATGGCGATGATGACAACTTCGGCGGGCTTGATCCATCGTCGCTGCCGCCGGCAATCAGCGCGGCCCGCTCGGCTGAGCCAATTGCAGAGCCGGCCCCCGAGAGCAGCGACGAGGCCGAAGCCAAGCCGCGGCGCGGCCGTCCGCGCAAAAAGCCTGCCGCCGACGATGCCGGCGGAACGCTCGAATCGGTAAGCTGATCCGGGCACTTGCCCCGCCCGGCTGACCTTGCCCTGAAATATCCGTGGCTGGCCGCGCTGCTGCTTGGCAGCGGCTCGGCGCTGGGGTTTGAGCCGTTTGCGCTGTGGCCGCTGACGATGCTTGCGTATGCGGCGCTGCTGGCCTTGCTGCAGCGTGCGCCATCTCGCAAGCAAGCCGCGCTGCTGGGGTGGAGCTTCGGGCTCGGCCAGTTCGCCGTCGGGCTTAACTGGATTGCCACCGCGTTCACCTTTCAAGCGGCAATGCCGTTCTGGCTCGGTTGGGTCGCGGTGGTTCTGCTCGCCTGTTATCTGGCGGTTTACCCCGCGCTCGCGACATTGGCGGCGTGGCACGCCCGCGCCACTGGCGCAGCGCTGATCCTGGCTTTGGCAGCCAGCTGGATCGTTACCGAATGGCTGCGCAGCTGGGTGTTCACCGGCTTTCCGTGGAACCCGCTTGGCGCGGTGCTGGTGGGGCCGTTCGAGCAGCCTGGCGCGGCGCGCGCGCTGCCGTGGCTTGGCACTTACGCGCTGTCCGGGCTGGCGTTGCTGCTGGCCGGAATGTGGCAGCAGGGACTAAGCCGGTTCCGCCAGGATCGCCGCGCGCTGGGATGGCTTGCGCTGCCGCTACTGGTGCAAATTGGCCCAGGGTTGGTCGCGCCGACCCGCGCGGCGCCCAGCGCGGTGCCATTCGCCTTGGTTCAACCCAACATTCCGCAGGGCCAAGTCAACGATCCAGCCAAATTCGACGACAATTTTCAGCGCCTGGCCACGCTCGTTCCGCCCGCTGCGGCTGGTCCTGGCACTATTGTGCTATGGCCCGAATCCGGCGTGTCAGACTATCTGCGCGGCGGCTATCCCGCAGCCTATTACGGCGATACCTATGGCGCCGATCCTGCGTTGGCGCGCGCACGGCTGGCCAGGGTGATCGGCCCGGGGCGGCTGATGCTGGCCGGGACGGTCGACCTTGAACTGCGCGGCGAGCGCGCGGTCGGCGCGCGCAATACCGTCACCGCGATCGATAGCGCGGGCGATCTGACCGCGAGTTATGCCAAGGCGCATCTGGTGCCTTATGGTGAATACCTGCCGATGCGCGCGCTGCTTACCCCGCTGGGGCTTAACCGGCTGGTGCCGGGTGATTTCGATTTCCTGCCCGGACCGGGGCCGCAGACGCTTTCGCTTGGCCAGTTTGGCCGCGCCGGGGTGCAGCTGTGTTACGAGATCGTATTTTCAGGCCGCGTGATCGATGACGCGCACCGCCCCGATTATTTGTTCAATCCGTCGAACGATGGCTGGTTCGGCAGCTGGGGCCCGCCGCAACATCTGGCGCAGGCGCGGATGCGAGCGATCGAAGAAGGTATGCCGGTGCTGCGCTCCACCACCACCGGGATCAGCGCGGTGGTAGATGCCAATGGCGTGGTCCTGCAATCGGTGCCGCAGAACGCTGCTGGGGTGCTGCTCGGCCGCATTCCCAAGGCGCACGCGCCAACGCTGTTTGCGCGCAGCGGCAACCTGCTGGCTTTGGGCTGGGCAGTGTTGCTGGGGGTGCTGTCACTGGTTGCACTGCGGCGCGCGCAGCGTTAGAGCCGCGCCACACATAAAGCTTTCTTTATATCGGAATTTCCCATGCGCGATTCGTATCTGTTCACTTCCGAAAGCGTCTCCGAAGGCCATCCCGACAAGGTCTCCGATCAGATTTCCGACACCATTGTCGATCTGTTTCTGGCCAAGGATCCCGAAGCGCGGATTGCCTGCGAGACCCTGACCACCACGCAACTGGTCGTGCTGGCCGGTGAAATCCGTTGCAAGGGCGTGTTTGAGGACGGCCAGTGGGCCCCCGGCGCGCAAGCTGAAATCGAAGCTGCAGTGCGCCAGACCGTGCGCGAGATTGGCTATGAGCAGGACGGTTTCCACTGGGATAAGTTCGAATTCATCAACCGCCTGCACGGCCAGTCGGCGCATATCGCGCAAGGCGTCGATGCCGGCAGCAACAAGGATGAAGGCGCCGGGGACCAGGGGATCATGTTCGGTTATGCCACTGACGAAACCCCCGATCTGATGCCCGCGACGCTGTATTACAGCCACAAGATCCTTGAGCGCATGGCCGCCGACCGGCACTCGGGCGCGGCCCCGTTCCTTGAACCCGACGCCAAGAGCCAGGTCACCTTGCGCTACGAAGGCAGTCTGCCGGTCGCCGCGACCGCCGTAGTGGTCTCGACCCAGCATGCCGCCGGTTACGACGAGGGCGACAAGGAAGCCGCACTGCATGCCTATGTCCGCCGGGTGATTGCCGATGTGATCCCGCCAGTGCTGCTGCGTGAGACCGAATACCACATCAACCCGACCGGCAGCTTCGAGATCGGCGGACCCGATGGTGACGCCGGCCTGACCGGGCGCAAGATCATCGTCGATACTTACGGCGGCGCAGCCCCGCATGGCGGCGGTGCGTTTTCGGGCAAAGACCCGACCAAGGTCGATCGCTCGGCCGCCTATATCTCGCGCTACCTTGCCAAGAACATCGTC
>JANMCG010000135.1:0-12709 GCA_031361075.1 Novosphingobium sp.
CAGCAAGCCGTCATCACGGATCAGCAGCGCCTCTCCGGCCCCGGCCCCGCGCGCGGCGGCCAGTGCGTCTTCGTAGAAGTGCCGGTCACTGCTCTTGTGGCGCAGCCGCCAGTCGCCGCTATCCACCGGCAGGGACAGCACTGCGCAGACGACCGGCGCGTTGAACGGCGCGGGCAGTTCGCCCAGTTCGAGGCAATAGGCTCCGCCGCGCGAGACCAGCAGCCGCAGCTTGGCGGGCGCATCGGCTTCGAAGCACAGTGCCTGGATCGCGTTGCGCACCGCGTGCCGATCGAACGCAAAACCCAATTCGCTCGCGCTCGACTTGATCCGTTCGAGGTGCAGTTCGAGCAGCGGAACGCCCTCCTCGGGGGTAAAGCGCATTGTCTCGATCAAGTCGGCCCCGCCCGCCGCGAGCCGCACAAACCCGCCTTTGACCAGGCATTCGCGCCATTCGGCCAGCACTTCGCTGTCAGCGACAATCGCCGAGCCGACCCCGAGCACTGCGCGGCCGCGCTGGTTTTCGCTCGGGGTCAGGCGCAGCGTGCGAATCGCCACGTTGAACGCCGCGTCGGAAGTCCCGTCAGGTTTGGCCGCATCGATCCGGCCAATGGTGCCGCAGTAAGGCCCGCGTGCATCGCGCTCGGTCTGATCGATCAGTTCCATCGCGCGGATTTTGGGCGCGCCGGTGATCGAACCGCAGGGGAACAGCGCGCGCAGCAGGTCAGCCGCGCTGGTGCCTTCGGTCAGCTGCGCGCGCACCGTGGTGACCATCGTGTGGACCGTCGGATACGTCTCGACCGCGAACGCATTCTCAACCTTGACGCTGCCCGCCACGGCCACCCGGCTAAGGTCGTTGCGCAGCAGGTCGACGATCATCAGGTTCTCGGCGCGGTCCTTGTCCGAAGCCTCAAGCTCGGCCTTCAATCGCGCGTCATCTGCCGCATCGCGGCCGCGCGGCCTGGTACCTTTCATCGGCTTGGCCCGCGCCGCGCCGCCGCGTTCAGCAATGAACAGCTCGGGCGAAAAGCTGAGCAACCAATGCGAGCCGTCGAACACCACCCCGCCGTAACCCGCCCCCGCCGCCGGGCGCGCTGCGGCGTACAGTGCGAGCGGATCGCCACGGTACGATCCCGCCAGCGCAAAGGTCAGGTTGGCCTGATAAATATCGCCCGCCGCGATCGCCTCCTGCAGCGCGGCGAAATATTGCGCATAGCCGCCGGTCGAAAGCTGCGGATCAAGCGGGCCGACCTGCGCCAGATCTGATGCGGATCCGCCGGCCTGCTCAGCCAGCCAAACCGGAACCTCGTCCGCCGCCAGCTCGCGGTAACTGCCGAACGCCCCGAACCACACCAGCGGGCCGGCTGCTCCGGTGCGCGCGGGTGCCAGCCCTGCCAGCTTCGGTTCGAGCGCGAGCCCGGCCTCGTAAGCCAGATAGCCCGCCAGCTGTGCGCCATCGCGGCGCAGTTGCTCGATCCGGGCGAGCGCGGGCAGCACATCGTCCACCGTGCGCGCCACCACCACCTCGCGCGGATTTTGATACAGCCGCGCGGGGCTGGCCCCAGCGGGTCGGGCATCATCGAGCAGGATAAACGGCGCGGTCATCGCGGGCATCTCTAGCGGGGCAGCGCGCCAGTTGCAAAAACCCTCGCACAAGTTGCGCGCGGGCCTTAACGCGGATGTCAACCTGGGGTCTGATCGAACGAAATTTGGAGTGCAGTTGCATGGGTGATATTCTGGTCGGGCTGGGCGCTGATGGCCACATGCAGACCTTGCGGCTGGGCAAGGCCAACCGCCACGGGTTGATCGCGGGCGCGACTGGCACCGGCAAGACGGTGACACTGCAGACCATTGCCGAGCAATTCTCCGCCGATGGAATTCCGGTGTTTCTGGCCGATGTGAAGGGCGATTTATCGGGGATCTCGATGCCCGGCAGCGACAGTTTTGTGCATGCCGACGCGATCAAACAGCGCGTCTCGGATCTGGGGCTGACCGATTTTGCCTACCGCGATAATCCGGCGGTGTTCTGGGATCTGTACGGCGAGCAGGGCCACCCGATCCGGATTACCGTCTCCGAAATGGGCCCACTACTGCTGTCGCGGTTGCTCGATCTGAACGACACCCAGGAAGGCGTGCTGGCGATTGCGTTCAAATGGGCCGACGACAACCAGCTGCTGCTGCTCGACTTCGATGATTTACAGCAAACCTTGCTGGCGGTCGCCGAACGCGCGAGCGAGCTTACCACAACGTACGGCAATGTATCCAAAGCAACCGTCGGCACGATCCAGCGCCAGCTCCTGGCGTTTGAAAGCCAAGGTGCCGACCGGTTCTTTGGCGAACCCGCGTTCGAGATTCATGATTTCCTGCGCTGCGATGACAGCGGCAGGGGAATCATCAACATCCTCGCCGCCGATAAGCTGATGCAGAGCCCCAAGCTTTACGCGACCTTCCTGCTGTGGCTGCTGTCCGATCTGTTCGAGGCTTTGCCAGAACTGGGCGACCCCGAGAAACCCAAGCTGGTATTCTTCTTCGACGAGGCGCATCTGCTGTTCGACGATGCCCCCAAGGCGCTGTTTGACAAGATTGAGCAAGTGGTGCGGCTGATCCGCTCCAAAGGGGTCGGGGTCTATTTCGTAACGCAAAACCCGATCGACATTCCCGAAAAGATTGCCGGGCAACTCGGCAACCGGGTTCAGCACGCGCTGCGGGCGTTCACCGTGCGCGACCAAAAGGCGATCCGCGCGGCGGCCGAAACCTTCCGGATCAACCCCAAGCTGGATGTCGAGGCGGCAATTACGCAGTTGAAAGTCGGTGAAGCGCTGGTTTCGATGCTTGACGATGACGGTGCGCCGACAATCGTCCAGCGCACGCTGATCGCCCCGCCGCGCTCGCGGTTGGGGCCGATTACCGCCAAAGAGCGCGCGATCATCCAGTCGATCAGCCCGTTTGCGGATAAATACGATACCCCGGTAAATCGGACCAGCGCCGCCGAAGTGCTGGCGCGAAAGACCGAAGATGCGGTCGCCGCAGCAGGCGTCGTCGATACACAGGGCAGCACTGTGCAGCGCGCGCAGCCGCGCGCCACGCCCAGTATGTGGGAGCGCGCGGGCAAGGCGGCGTTCGGCGCGGCTGCGGCCTCTGCCGGGACGATGATCGCGCGCAACATGACCGGACGGCGCAGCAGTTCGCATATCGGCGCGTCAGCGGCGAGTGCGGCGGCGGGCGCGATCGGCACCGCGCTGGGCGGAGCGATGCTGGGGCGGTTCGCACGCGGGCTGCTCGGCGGATTGCTGCGTTAAACCGCGCAATTCTGACACTGGTCGGGCCTGATCTGCGCTTGGTCGAGCCGGGCGGTTGCATTCGGGCGCGTGACCGGGTCTGGTACGAACATAATCCTTAAATGGTCGCCCTGGAGAATTCATGCGCACTTTGCTGCTCGCCGCTACCTCGCTTTCGATGGCTTTCGCCGCGCCGGTGCGGGCCGATGCCCCGCCGGTGACCGCCGATCCGGCTACCGCCGCGGTTGCCGCGCTCGCTCCGGTCCCGCTGGGGAAGCTGACTGGGGCGGTGCGTCCGCTGGCATACCGGCTTGATCTGACAGTCGATCCCGCGCGCGAAGATTTCTCGGGCCATGTCGAAATCGACACCGAGCTGCGGCAGTCAGCCAGCCTCGTCGATTTGCACGGGCGCGGGCTTAAGATGGTGAAAGCCGTGGCCACCGCCGGCGGGCAAAGCTTTATTGGTAAGTGGCACGAGATCGAGGCCAGCGGGGTGGCCCGGTTGGTATTCGATCGTGCGCTGCCAGCCGGACCGGTGACTTTCGCGTTTGATTATCAAGCGCCGTTTGAAAATGGCCCGGCGGGGATGTTCCACGTCAAGGTTGGCGATGACTGGTACAGCTGGACGCAATTTGAATCGATCGATGCGCGCGCGGCGTTTCCGGGGTTCGATGAGCCCGGCTTCAAGGTGCCGTTTGCGGTGACGCTGCGTACCCAGCCCGGGCAGATGGCGATCAGTAACGCGCCCGAACTTTCGGTGACCACCGAGCACGGGCTGGCGGTGCACCGCTTTGCGCCAACGCTGCCGCTGCCGACTTATCTGGTGGCGATGATGGTCGGGCCCTTTGCAGCGGTCGAAGGCACCGTCCCGGCGACCCCGCAACGCGCCACGCCGCTGCCGGTGCGGGTGATCACCACCAAACAGAACGCCGGCAAGATCGCCTTCGCGCTTGACGGGACCAAGGGCATCGTCACGCATCTTGAGCGGTATTTCAATCAGGCGTTCCCGTATCCCAAGCTCGATCAGATCACCTCGCCGATCATGCCGGGGGCGATGGAAAATGCCGGGGCGGATCTCTACGCTGACCCGATTCTGGTGCTCGACGATCAAGCCACCACCGGCCAGAAACGCACGTTCGGCATGGTCGTCAGTCACGAATTGGCGCACCAGTGGTTTGGTGATCTGGTCACCCCGGCATGGTGGGACGATATCTGGCTCAATGAAAGCTTCGCCAACTGGATGGGCTTCCGGATCGGCAATGAATGGCGCCCTGACCTGAATATCAAAGCGGGCGCGCTGGCCGAAGGTTATGCTGCGATGCGCACCGATGCGCTGGTTGCAGGCCGCGCGATCCATCAGCCGATCCCGACCAACGCGCAGATCGACGAGGCCTTCGATTCGATCACGTATGGCAAGGGCGGGCATGTCGTGGCGATGATCGCGGGCTATATGGGCGATGACAAGTTCCGCGCCGGGGTGCGCGATTACATGGCCGCGCACCGCTATGGCAACGCCACCAGCACTGATTTCTTTGCGGCGATGGCCAAGGCCTCGGGCGACCCGCGGATCATACCCGCGATGCAAAGTTTCACCGATCGGCAAGGCGTGCCGCTGATCACCTTTGCCCCCGGACCCAACGGCAAGTTTCGCGTGACGCAAAGCCGTTATGCGATGTTGGGCGCGGCCGCGCCGGTCCAGCGCTGGGGCGTGCCGCTGTGCGTGCGGCGCGCTGCGGGTGCAAAGCAGTGCCAGTTGCTGACCGGGCCAAGCACGGTGATTAAGCTGCGCGGAACCGGCGCACTGATCCCCAATGTCGGCGGGACGGGCTATTACCGGTTCGAATTGCCCAAGGCCGAATGGGATAAAGCCATTGCCGCAGCGCCAAGCCTGCCCGGCGGCGAAGCCCAGGCACTGAGCGATTCGCTTTACGCCAGTTTCCGCGCCGGGCGCGCCAGCGCCGCGCAATTGGTGGCCGGAGCCAAACAGTTGGCGGCCAACCCCGATAGCTATGCCAGCAAGGCGGGGATGGATAATCTGCAGGGCCTGTTCGATCTTCAGCTGCTGAATGAGGCGGGCGAGGCTGGCTACCGCCGGTTGGCGGCGCGGATTTATGCGCCGCAACTAAGATCGCTGGGGTTCACGCCGCGCCTGGGCGCTTATGCCGCCGAAGCGCCCGAAGTATCGCAGCAGCGCGAGCAAGTCGCTGACCGACTGGTCAACGTGTCGCGCGATCCGGCGCTGCGAACCGAACTGGCAGCAGCCGGGCGCGCTTATCTGGCAGGCGATGCCAAAGCGCTCGATCCAGCCTGGTTCGATCTCGCTTTCACGGTGCTGCTCGATGAAGGCGGGCTGGACATGGCCAAACTGCTGGGCGAGCGTGCGCTCGGCTCGCAAGACATCGTCCTGCGCCCGACCGCTTTGGGCATGATTGCCGGATCGGGCAATCCGCAGATTGCCACATGGGTGCTTGACCGGTTCACCGACAAACGACTGCGGCGCAGCGAGCGCCTGGGGATGATCCGCCAGGTCATCGGCAGCCGCGGAACCCGCGATCTGGGGTTCGATTGGCTCAAAGTCCATTTTGACGAACTGGCGGCGGGCGGCGGCGGAATTTTCTTCACCGCCGGATTGCCGCGCACAGTTGGCGGGTTCTGCTCGGCGGCGCGCGCGGACGAGATCGCGGCATTGCTGCGGCCGAAGCTGGCGGGCAAAACCGGAGCGCTTGAGCTCGAGCGGACGGTTGAGCGGGTGCGCGGCTGCGGCACGCTCAAGGATGCGCGCGGGGCGCAATTGTCAGCCGCACTGGCACAGCTCAAATAAGCGGCAAGCTCAGCGACGCGGTCAGCCCGGTGACTTGCCCACCGGGCGCGGTGCGGTTGATCAGCCGCAACGTCCCGCCGTGTTGATCGGCAATTGCCCGAGCCAGCGTCAGACCCAGTCCGGCTCCGCCGGTTTCGCTGTTGCGCGACGGATCGCCGCGGGTGAACGGTTCAAGCATCGCGGCCAGTTGGCCGGGCGGGATGCCGGGGCCATCGTCCGCGATGCTGATCACCGCGCGGTCAGCTTCGCGGGTCAATCCGATCCGCGCGGTGTGGCCATAGCGCAGCGCGTTGACGGTCAAATTACGCACCGCGCGGCGTAGCCAGGTGGCCCTTAGCGGAAGCACGATCCGGCCCGCCGCGGGAATAAAGGTCACCGGTTCGCCCATATCCTCGAACTCCTCGGCAACTTGCGCGACCAGCGCGCCGAGATCCGCCGGTTCGAGCGGATCGCTCGGCCGGCCAACCCGGGCGAGCGACAGGATATCGTCAAGCGAACGAGTGATATCCTCGATCGTGCGCGCCATCTTGCCGCGCTCGGCTTCATCCTCGACGCTCTCGATCCGCACCCGCAGTGCCGCCAGCGGTGTCTTGAGATCGTGCCCGATCGCGCCAAGCATCACGTCTTTTTCATCGAGCATCGCCGAAAGCCGCGCTTCCATCGCGTTGTGTGCGCCGATCAGCCGGCGAAGATCATCGGGACCGCGCGGTTCAAGCGGGCCGGCCGCATCCTGTTTGGCCGCAAACCGCTCGATCCGGCTGGTCAGCGCCGCCAAGGGCTTGGTGATTTTGCGCACGATCAGCCACGTTGCGCCGGTCAGCAGCGCAAATATGAGCAGCGTCTGCGTAACCAGCCCGATGATGAAACTGCGATCAAGCTGCGGCTCTGGGACGCGGACGGTCAACCAGCCTTGCGGGTCCGAGGTGTGGATCGTCGCCAGCAGGACGGTCGGCGGCAACGGCTTACCGATCCGGGCGAGCCGCTGCGCGCGGCGATTGACCAGTTCGATCGCGCGCGGATCGGTCTGTGTCGCGCGGCGCACGACGATGACCTCGCTGAATTCCAGCTGATCGCGCAGGGTCCGTTGCAATTCGTCTTCGGCTTCGGTCAGGCGCACTTCTCCGGCGCGGATCGGCGAGGTCGAGGAGAAGTCGATCCGCGCCCCGCGCATCCGGTGCGCTCGGCCCGCCGCGCCATGTCCCGGCAATCCAGGCAGCGGCGGATCAATAGCGGCGTCATGGTCGGGCGAAACCAATCGCATCGCCGCGACGTGCACTGCAGCGGCCTCGCGCCGGTCTTCCTGCGCGCGCCAGCGCAGTGCCGCGCTAAGCCCCTGCGCGAGCAGCAGCGCCAGCCCGATCGAGAGCATGAGCTGGCCTTGCAGGCTGCGCGGCCACGGCAGAGCAAACCGCTGCACCATCAAGCCGGACGTACGCGCCGGACATCGGCGGCGAGCATGTAGCCGCCGCCCCAAACGGTCTGGATCAGCACCGGATTGCGGTTGTCGGCCTCGATCTTGCGGCGCAGGCGGCTGACCTGATTATCGACCGCACGATCAAACAAATGCGCTTCGCGGCCCTGCACCATGTCAAGCAAGCGGTCGCGGTCGAGCACTTGGCGGGGATGTTCGAGAAATGCCAGCAACAGCCGGAACTCGGCTGACGAGATCGAGACCATCGCGCCTTCGGGATCGCTTAAGCGGCGTTTAAGCGGGTCGAGCCGCCAGCCTTCGAATTCAAATTGCTCATCATCGGCGGCGGGCGTGCCGCCTTTGCCGGTGCGCCGCAGCACCGAGCGGATCCGCGCAACCAGTTCGCGCGGTTCGAACGGTTTGACCACATAGTCGTCAGCGCCGATCTCAAGCCCGACAATCCGGTCGGTCGCTTCGCCGCGGGCAGTCAGGAATATTGTCGGCAGCGCATGAGTCTCAGCCAGATGGCGGCACAGCGACAGTCCGTCCTCGCCCGGCATCATGATGTCGAGCAGCACCAGATCGGGCAGCTCGGCCTTGAGCAGGTTGCGCGCTTGAGCGGCGCTCGCGGCTTCGATCACGCTGAACCCCTGGCGCGAGAGATACTCGGCCAGGGGTTCGCGCAGCGCCGCTTCGTCATCGACAAGCAGCAGCCGGGTGGGGGCAGCCTGATCCATTCAGGAGCGCCGGGTCCGCCTCAGTTGGCCGGAGGCGGGGGCGGCATGGCGCCCATCTGGTGCTCGCCGCGCTGACCGCCACGATGTATTCCGCCCATCGCGCGCATCTTGTCGTGCGCGGCCTTGCGTTCGGCTTGGGTCAACTGACCGTCGTGGTTGGCGTCGATCATGTCGAAATGCTTGGTCTGTGCGCCGAGGAATTCGTCGCGTGTGACCGCACCGTCGGTATTGGTGTCGGCCATCTTCATCATCATACCGCCGCCGTAACCACCTTTGCCGTGACCACCTTTGCCGCGACCACCCTTGTGGTCCCCGCGCCGTCCTTCCGGGCCGCCAGCTTCAGGGCCGCGCTGGTGCCCCGCCATAAATTCGGCACGCGACAAAGCGCCGTCATGATTGACGTCTTGCTGGTCAAACCTGGCACCTTCGCGGGCGGAACGGTCGGCGGCGTCAAGCTTTCCGTCCTGGTTGACGTCCATTTTGGCGAACATTTCGGCGCCTTTGGCCACGAATTCGGCCTTGGTCGTGGTCTTGTTACCCAGCGGATCGCCGGGCATGGTTTCGGCGGCATAGGCCGCCCCGGTCAGGCCCAGCGCGAGCAATGACAGACCGATCAGTGATTTCTTCATGGAACAACTCCTGCGTTCGAAAAGGTGAAGCCGCGCGGTCTGAAGGGAGGGGACATTACCATCGCCGCGCGGCTTTCATGTCCGGTTCTAGAACTATGGTGTCGCACCGGTATGCCACAATCGGGGTGATTTGTCGTCATTTGTCGCAGGATCGCTGCAGCGCTCAGCCGCGCCTTGTCAGCGCGGACGATTTTGCGTCCCGGCTCCCGCAGTGATGAACAGCGCAGTGGCCGTTCCGGCGATGTCGGCAGTGTGCCACACACCGGGTGCGTTGATAACGTATTCGCCCGCGCCGATCGTTACCTGCCGGGTACGTCCGTCGGGGAAAAGCTGATGCAGCGTCAAGTGGCCAGTCATGCACAACACGACCTCGTCGCCCGATGGGTGCATTTCCCAGCTGTTCCAGCTTTCGGTAAAGGTGTGCGTGGTAACCAGCCGGCCTTCAGCGCCATCAGCCGCCACGCGCTTCGAATAGGCCTCGTACCAGTCCATCTCGCCGGTGAATTCGGGCTGCGGCAGCGCAGTTGCGCCCAGTCCGAGGTGCAGCGGAAAGCGCTCGATATCGGTCCCTGCCATTGTCTTCAACCCATGATAAATGCGGCCAGCTTGTTGCCGTCGGGATCGCGAAAATAGCCGGCATAAAACCCTTCGTCACCGCGCGGACCCGGCGCGCCCTCGTCGCTGCCGCCCTGTTCGAGCGCGATTGCGTACAGCCGGTCAACCTGCGCGCGGTCTTGCGCCTCAAGCGCGACCATCATCCCATTGCCGACGCTTGCACGATTGCCGTCGAACGGTGCGGTCGCAGCTATTCCGGCGTTGCCGCCGGGCGTGCCCCAAGCGATGAAGCTATCGAATTCCATCATCCGTCCGGTGCCCATTTCGGCCGCGAGTGCATCATAGAACTTGGCGGCGCGCGGCAAGTCATTGGTGCCGACAGTAACATATCCGATCATGGCGTTCTCCCTGCGAATCGATGATGGAACATTAGTAGAACATCAGGCGGTGGGCAAGGGCGCGCAGGCAGTCTTGAGCCAGGCCAGATCGGCTCCATCGAGCTGCGGAGCGAGCACGGCCTCGACCGCGGCGTGATAGCCGTTCCACCAGGCGATCTCGTGCCGGGTGAGCAGGCTGGCATCAACCAGCGCGGCGTCGATCGGTGCGAAGGTCAGCGTCTCGAACCCCAGAAAAGCGCCTTCCGCCCCGGCCAGATCGCGCGGCTCGACCAGCACCAGGTTCTCGATCCGGATGCCGTATTCGCCCGCCTTGTAATAGCCCGGCTCGTTCGAGAGGATCATGCCCGCGAGCAGTTCCTGCCCGGTCCCGGCCTGGCCGCCCGCCGCCTTGGCAATCCGCTGCGGACCTTCATGAACCGACAGGAAGCTGCCGACCCCGTGGCCGGTGCCATGCGCATAATCCAGCCCGGCCTGCCACAAGTGCATCCGCGCAAAGCTGTCCAGCTGCCCGCCGGTGGTACCTTGCGGGAAAATCGCGGTCGCCAGCGTGATGTGGCCCTTGAGCACGCGGGTGAAGCGGTCCTTGTGCTCGGCGCTTGGCAAACCCGGACCGATCCAGACGGTGCGGGTAATATCGGTGGTGCCATCGGCATATTGCCCGCCCGAATCGACCAGATAGATCGAATTGGGGCTGATCGGAATGTTCGACGCTGCATCCACTTTGTAATGCGGGCTGGCGGCATGCGCGCCGGCGGCGGAGATCGTGTCGAACGACAGATCGCGCAGCAGCCCGGTATCGGCGCGAAACGCCTGCAGCCGCGCCGCAGCGGTCAGTTCGGTCTGCGAGCCATCAGGCGCAGCCAGCGACAACCAGTGCAGGAACCGCGCAATCGCGGCACCATCGCGGGCTTGCGCCGCGCGCTGTCCGGCTTGTTCAACCGCGTTTTTGACTGCTTTGGCCAAGACTGTCGGATCGGTCATCGCGATCACCTTGGCGCCCGCGCCTTCCAGCGCGGTGAACACTGCGGCAACCGAGCGCTCGGGATCGACCGCCACGCGCCTGCCGCTCAGCGCCTGCAATTGCGGCACGAACGCCTCACGCGGGCGGATCGTCACCGCGTTGCCCAAATGCGCGCGCAGTGCGGGCGTGACTTTTTCCTCGGCGATGAACAATTCGGCAGTGCCGTCGGCGTGCGCGAGCACAAAACTAAGCGCCACCGGGGTGCGATCAACATCGCTACCGCGCAGGTTAAGCAGCCATGCCACCCCGTCGAGCGCCGAGATCACAGCGGCGTCGAGCCGGTGCGCGGTCAGCCATTCGGCCACTTGGCTGCGTTTGGCCTCGCTCGATTGTCCGGCCAATTCGGTCGGGTGAAGCAGCGCCGGGGCCAGCGACGGCGCGGGCTGGTCGGCCCAGACGGCGTCGATCGGATTGCCTTCGACCGGGACCATGCGCGCGCCCTTGGGTGTAAGCGCGGCGTCGCAGGCCGCGATCCACGGCTGGCCGTGCAGCCACGGATCGAACCCGATTTTTCCGCCGGCCGGGGCATGCTCCGCCAGCCAGGCCGGGATACTGGTGTCGAGCGTCGATTGATAGGCGAACAATCGCTCCTCAACCTGCTCGCGCACTTGCAGTGTGTAACGGCCATCGACGAACATCGCGGCCTCGTTGGCCAGCACTGCCGCCGATCCGGCCGATCCGCCAAACCCGGTCAACCACGCCAGCCGCTGGGCATAGCCGCCGACGTATTCGCTCATATGTTCATCCGAGATCGGGATCACAAAACCATCGAGATCGCGGCGCTTGAGTTCGGTGCGCAGCGCATCGAGGCGGGCTTCATGGGTGTTCATCAGCATGGCAATTTTCCGAGTCCTGCTTGCGGCGACAATCGTGGCACCATAGAGCCGCGCCATGACAGTTTCCACTCCCTTGGCCAGCCCCCCGATCGCGGTCAAAAAACCGCACAGCGAAGTGCATCACGGGACCACGCTGAGCGACGATTACGCCTGGTTGCGCGATCCGGTTTATCCCGAGGTGACCGATGCCGAAGTTCTCGCGCACCTTGCCGCCGAAAACGCATGGTTCGAAAGCCGGATGGCGCCGCAGCAGGGCCGGATCGACGCGCTGTTCACCGAAATGCGCGCGCGGATCAAGGAGGCCGACAAGTCAGTGCCGCAGAAAGATGGCGATTGGCTGTACTGGATCGAGTTCGAGGAAGGCGCCGAATACAAGAAATGGTGGCGGCGCCCGGTGATCGGCGGGCCTGACGAATTGCTGCTCGACGAGGTCGCGCTGGCAGCGGGGCTCGACTATTTCCGGCTGGGCGCGATCGCGGTTTCGCACGATGGGACCAAGCTTGCATGGTCGGTCGACGACAATGGCTCGGAACGCTTTACCGCGCGGGTCAAGATCATCGCCAGCGGCGCAATTCTGCCCGATGAGATACCCGGGACGTTGTCGGCGCTGGTCTGGGTCGCGGGCGATATGGGCCTAGTCTATAGCCTCGCCAACGAACAATGGCGCACCGACAATGCGCGGCTGCACTGGCTCGGCACAAAGTTGCAAGACGATGTCGAGCTCTATCACGAAGCGGACGAGGGCTTCCGTGTCGGCGCAGCGCTGTCCGCTAACGAGCAGTGGCTGATCATCGGCACTTCGGACCATGAAACCAGCGAAGTGCGGCTGATCCCGGCAGCCGATCCGCTCGCGCCGCCCATCCTGGTCAAGCCGCGCCAGCCCGGCGTGGAATACGATGTCGAGCTGCGCGAGGACCAGCTTACCATCCACACCAACGACACCCACGAGAATTTCCGCCTCGCCACCGCGCCGCTCGCCGATCCGGGCAACTGGACCACGCTGATCGAAGGTTCGGACGCGTTCTA
>JANMCG010000161.1:0-3608 GCA_031361075.1 Novosphingobium sp.
GAAGAACGCACCCGCATTTTCGATCGCGGCGCGCGGCTCGATACCGGCAAGCCGGGGACCGGGCTCGGCCTTGCCATTGTCCGCGACGTGGCGGAAATTTACGGCGGCGGGGTCGAACTGGCCGAGAGTGAGGATCTTGGCGGGCTTATGGTAAAGCTGCGGCTTCCGCGGGTAAGCGTCTGATCTGCAACATATCAGCGCCGCGCCGCAACGCTTCATCGCGTTGCTTCAGGTTCATGCAACGGTTGGCCGAGTCAGGGGTTTGTCTGGTTGAGGGCACGGGCGAAGGCCTGCTGCTACTCAAGGAGAAGTACCATGAACAAGTTTCTGACCACGACTGTCGCCGCATTGACGGCGTTCGGCACTGTCGCATCCGCCATCCCGGCGCAGGCGCAGAGCCAGTGGCGCGATAGTGACCGCGACGGCCGTTCAGATCGATCCGAATGGAACCGTGACCGTGACCGCGACGGCCGGCCCGATCAGTACGACCGCAACGATCGCCGCGGCCAATACAGCCGTGACGAGCGACGTGGCAATGGTAACGGTCACTACAAAAACAAGCACGCTCGTCAGCACTGGCGCGATCAGCGCGGCCGGGATTGGCAGTACTATGGCAGCGATTATGGCTATAATGGCTACGGCGGCCAATGGCGTACCGGGCAGCGTTTTTCGCAGTACCAGGACCGGTCATACATGGTGAATGATTACGGCAATTATGGCTTGCCCGCACCGCGTCAGGGCTATCGCTATTACCGCGATAACAACGGCGATATCGTGATGGCGACCATCGCCGGCGGGATCATCGGGCTGATCATCGGCAGCTCGATCGGGCGCTAAGATTTGACGCCAATCGGGAACCCCTCTCCCCGCTGTGCCGGGAGAGGGGTTTTATTTTGCTGCGGCCTGTTCGTGATGGCGGATCACTTCGTCGATGATGAAACGCAGAAACTTCTCCGAAAATTCCGGATCAAGCTGCGCCTCACCGGCCAGTTTCCGCAACCGCGCGATCTGCGCTTCTTCGCGGCCGGGATCGCTGGGTGGCAAGGCGTGTTCGGCTTTGTAAGTGCCCACCGCCTTGGTGATGCGGAACCGTTCAGCCAGAATGTGGATCAGCGCGGCGTCGATGTTATCGATGCTGGCGCGAAAACTGACGAGCATGGGGTCGGGGCTGGGCTGTGACATGCCGGGCTGGCTAGCATGACATTTTGCGCAATACCATTGCCCGCTTTGCACTTGCGCAGCGCCGCGCGCTCTCGCTATGCGGTTCTGGTATGAGCGCCGAGATTATTCCAATTAAACCGCGCGCGAGCGAACCTTCGCTCGGGCCCATCATGGCCCTGACTGCGTCCGGGATGAACGCGGTCAACGCGGTAATACTCGATCGGATGCAAAGCGAGATCCCGCTTATCCCGACGCTGGCCGGACATTTGATTGCCGGCGGGGGTAAACGGATGCGCCCGATGCTGACGCTGGCTGGTGCCGCCTTGTGCGAATACCAGGGGACCCGCCATCACAAGCTCGCTGCAGCGGTTGAATTCATCCATACCGCCACTTTGCTGCACGATGATGTCGTTGACGGCAGTGAACTGCGCCGCGGCAAGGCAGCGGCAAATTTGATCTATGGCAACCCCGCCACGGTACTGGTCGGCGATTTTCTGTTTACCCGCAGCTTTGAATTGATGGTCGAGGACGGCAGCCTCAAAGTGCTCAAAATCCTGTCGAGCGCCAGCTCGGTGATATCGGAAGGCGAAGTCGATCAGCTTTCGGCGCAGCGCCAGATCGAAACCAGCGAAGACCGCTATTTGCGGATCATCGGCGCAAAGACTGCCGCGCTGTTCGCTGCTGCCACACGGATTGCCGCCGTTGTTGCTGAAAAGAGCGAAGCTGAAGAACGGGCGCTCGAAAATTATGGCCGCAACCTGGGCATTGCATTCCAGTTGGTTGACGATGCGATCGATTATGATTCGGAAGCGGCCGAAATGGGCAAAGGCCGTGGCGACGATTTCCGCGAAGGGAAGATGACGCTGCCAGTGATACTGGCCTACGCGCGCGGCGATGCGGTGCAGCGTGCTTTCTGGAAAGACGCGATCATCGGCCATCGCAACGGTCAGGAAGACCTGGCTCATGCGGTCGATTTAATCCGCGAGCACGACGCGGTCAGCGCTACCCGTGATCGGGCGCGGCACTTTGCGCAGCGGGCGATCGATGCGATCGCCGGGTTCCCGGCAAGCGAAGCCCGCAGCGCGATGGTCGAAGCGGCCGAATTTTCGGTAACGCGCCGCGCGTAATTTTAGCAGCGCTGACAACTCATCGCTAGCGCCGCGCCGTTCACCGATTGCCGCACTGTGCATGCGGCGAGTTGCGGGCCAAATTTAGCCAATCTTAACCACGCAAAGCCGAATGTAATCGGACTTGGGGGCTTCTCTAAACGAGGGCCGTAAAATGATGGAATACAGTAACTCCCGCCCCGCCCGGATCGTCGGGCCGATGCGTGAAATCCTGACCCGCGACACCTTGCCGCCAGCAAATACGTCGCGCTGGGTCGCCAGCCGCAAGGCTCAGGTGGTCGCCGCTGTGGAAAGCGGATTGATGACAATCGATGAAGTCATGCGCCGCTATCGGTTGAGCCTGGAAGAATTCTATTCCTGGCAGCGCGCGATGGACCGCGCCGGGGTGCCCGGTTTGCGGGTGGCCTGGTCGCAAGAGGACCGGGCGGCACGGCGGCGCAATCACGCCGCAGTCGGTACCCGGTTGCGTGAACTGGTCTCGGTCTGATTGCAATTGGCGGGCGGGGCGGTGCCGGAAGACCGGTGCCGCCCGGCGCCCCCTTGACCCGCTGACACTTACCCGGCACGCCGGTTGCTTGATGCAACTGACCGTTCCGGGAGCCTGATCCGCATGCAACACCGCCGCCTCGGCAAATCCGCCATCGTCGTGTCCGATATCTGCATGGGGACGATGACTTTTGGCAGCCAGACTGATGAAGCCGCCGCGCTGCGCATCTTGGATCGCAGCTTCGAGGCTGGAATCGATTTTTACGACACCGCCGAAGGCTATCCGGTGCCGCCTGATATCAAATGGGTCGGGCGGACCGAGGAGATCGTCGGCAAATGGCTCAAGACCAAACCGCGCGACGCGATTGTTCTGGCGACCAAGGTTTCCGGGCCGAGCCACGTCTGGTTCAAGAGCCCGCTGCGCAGTGGCATGACCGCGCTGGACCGGCGCAACATTGTCGCGGCGGTCGAAGCCAGCCTGACAAAACTCGGCACCGATTACATCGATCTTTATCAGACGCATTGGCCCGATCACGAACTGGCTTACGAAGAGACGATGGAGGTGCTCGACGAACTGGTGCGCGCAGGTAAGATCCGGATTTCGGGTTGCTCGAACGAAACCAGTTGGGGGCTGATGAAAAGCATCGCCGCAGCCAACCAGCTGGGCGCCGCGCGGTATCAGACGATTCAAAACAATTTCAGCCTGAATAACCGCCGGTTTGAAGATGAATTGGCGCAGGTCTGCCGGATGGAGGGGGTCAGCCTGATCCCATATTCGCCCATTGGCGGCGGCGTGCTGTCGGGCAAATACAACGATGGCGGCCGCCCCGAGGG
>JANMCG010000180.1:0-28239 GCA_031361075.1 Novosphingobium sp.
CTGGAACAAGCCGTTCGATGCCGGGACCGAAGCGCGGTTCCAGCGCGTCAAGGCCAAGCTGCTGGGCTATGTCGCAGAGCCGGCCCGCACGCTGCAGGTCTATCCGCTGAGCAATACCAGCGTGCCGGCGCGCTATGCCCGGGCCTATGCGTTCCACAAGGACGCGTTCCTCGACAAGGCGATGGCCGAAACCGATGCGCTGCTCGCGGCAGCACCGACCGATCCCTATTTTCTTGAGTTGAAGGGACAGATTCTGCTCGAATCGGGGCAACCGCGCGATGCTTTGGTGCCGCTGCGCCAAGCCACCGAACTGACCGGAAATCAGCCGCTGATCGCCACCACTTTCGGCCACGCGCTGATTGCCACCGAAGACCCGGCGCAACTGGCCGAGGCTGAGCGCGTGCTGAAAGCCGCTGTTGCGCGCGACCGCGATAACCCGTTTGCCTGGTACGAACTTGGTGTGATTTATGGTCAACGCGGCGATATGGCCCGCGCCCGGCTGGCTTCGGCCGAACAGCAAGTACTGCAAGCCGATTTCCCGCAAGCGCTGAACAGCGCGCAGGCCGCCGAAGCTGCCTTGCCGCAAGGATCGCCAGACTGGTTGCGCGCGCAGGATATCGCGATGCAGGCACGTGCCGCGATTGAACAGAAGAAGAAACGCAGGTAGCGGCTTGCTGCATGGCTGAACCACAAACCCGCTCGCGCTTGGTGATTGCTCTGGTAGCGGTGAGTTTACTGGTCGCAGGGGTCAGCGGAGGCTGGGCGCTGGGCCGCAATGGTGCCAGCGCGCAACAAAATTTCGAGCAGCGCGTCCATGATTACATTGTCAGCCACCCCGAAGTGCTGGTCGAAGCCGCCGATCAGTTGAAATCCCAAGGCAGCGAACGGCTGCTGGCCGAGATCGCCGACGCGGTCGTCAAGCCCTTTCCCGGAGCGATCCTGGGCAATCCGGCGGGCGCGGTCACCTTGGTCGAGTTCACCGATTTTGCCTGCACTTACTGCCGCGGCAGCCTCGCCGATGTCGAAGCGCTGATCGCCGCCAATCCCGATCTGCGGGTAGTGGTGCGCGAACTGCCGATCATCGCCCCGACCAGCGCCGATGCGGCCCGCTGGGGCTTGGCAGCGGCCGAGCAAGGTAAATACCCGGCATTCCACAAAGCGATGTTTGCCGCCGGCCGGACCGATCCAGCCAATGTTGCCGCCGCCGCGCGCGTCGCCGGGCTCGATCTGGAGCGCGCGCGCAAAATGATCGCCGCCCCCCAGGTCGCGGCCGAGATCGCCGCCAATATCGAATTTGCCCGCAAGCTGCAGATCAGCGGCACTCCAAGCTGGGTTATTGGCAAGCAGCTGATCGTCGGAGCGGTTGGGCGCGAAGCGCTGGCCAGGGCGCTCATCACGGCGCGCGGCAGCTAATGCACTCGCTCTGCGCCGCCTTGTTCTGCTAGGACCCGCGCATGGCTGTGCTACCCTTCCGCCCGATCCCGTTTTTTGCGAACAAAAATCAGGCGTTCTGGCGGCTGCAGATGGCTGGCTGGGGCGGCGCATTTCTGCTGCGCACCATGTCGGGGCTGGCGAACGGACTGGCGCTGTCGTTTCTGGTGCTGGTCCTGATTTCGACGATCACCGGGCTGTCGGTGACGCTGATTCTGTCGGTGACGTACCGCGCGCTTATCAACCGCCGCCCGCTGGTTACCTGGGGCACCACAGCGCTGGTGCTGCCGGTCGCGGTGGCGATTTATGCGTTCATCGATGCCTGGGTAAACGGGCTGTATTACGGCGACGCGGGGGCTGGGTTCGCGCAGCGCTTCATTGGGCTGTTTTATTTGGACGCGACGCTGCTGCTGGCGTGGTCGGCGCTGTACTACATGATCAACTTCTTCCTCCAGATCGAGGAACAGAACGATCAGATGATTCAGCTGGAAAATCAGGCGACTTCGGCGCAGCTGGCGATGCTGCGCTATCAGCTCAATCCGCATTTCCTGTTCAACACGCTTAACTCGATTTCGACTCTGGTGCTGCTAAAACAGACCGAGCCGGCCAACGCGATGCTAAGCCGGTTGTCGAGCTTTTTGCGCTATACGCTGGTCAATGAACCGACCGGGCGAGTGACTGTGGCGCAAGAGGTGGAAACGCTCAAGCTGTACCTCGAGATCGAACGGATGCGGTTCGAAGAGCGGCTGCGGACCAAGTTTCAGATCGATCCCAACACCGCCAAGGCGCTGCTACCGTCGCTGTTGCTGCAGCCGCTGGTTGAAAACGCCATCAAATACGCGGTTGGCCCGCAGGAATCGGGTGCCGAAATCACCATCGCAACGCAACTCGTCGGCCAGAACCTTCGCATCACCGTCTCCGATACCGGTCCGGGATTGCAATCCAATGCCGCCAGCAACAGGTTAAGCGGCGTGACGTTCGACGGCGGTGAACCTGTGTCCACCGGGGTGGGACTGGCCAACATCCGTGATCGGCTGGGACAAGCTTACGGCAGCGACCATCGGTTTGAAACGATGGACCCGCCCGAAGGCGGGTTTGCCGTGCTGATCGAACTGCCTTTCGAACGCCGCGATAGCCTGGGCGCTGCTGCAGAACCTGACAGGCGCCCCGCGCTGGCAGGATAAGTTAGGAACGAATTATAATGACCATTCGCACGATCCTCGTCGATGATGAGAAACTGGCGATCCAGGGCATGATGCTGCGGCTGGAAAAATATCCCGACGTCGAGATTATCGATACCTGTTCGAACGGCCGCGAGGCAATCCGCAAGATCAAGACCGAGAAACCCGATCTGGTGTTTCTGGATATCCAGATGCCCGGGTTCGACGGGTTTAGCGTGGTCAAGGGCGTAATGGAGCTCGAGCCGCCGCTTATCGTGTTCGTCACCGCCTATCAGGAACACGCGGTGCGCGCGTTTGAAGCCAATGCGGTCAATTACCTGATGAAGCCGGTCGATGAAGACAAGCTTGCCGATACGATGGAACGTGTGCGCACCCGGCTGCTGGAAAAGAACGCGGCCGGAGAGGCTGAAAAGCTCAAGACCGTGCTGGCTGAGGTTGCGCCAGACGCGATGGAGGCGGTGTCGGACGAACCCGATGTCGCGGCGCGCTATGAAAAGCTGATCAACATCAAAGACCGCGGACAGATCTTCCGGGTCGACGTCGATTCGATCGAGCGGATCGAAGCGGCGGGTGACTACATGTGCATTTACACCGCCGACAATTCGCTGATCCTGCGCGAGACGATGAAGGATCTCGAACGCCGGCTCGATCCGCGGGTGTTCCAGCGGGTCCACCGCTCATGGATCGTCAATTTGAACCAGGTCCGTCAGGTCAAGCCGCACACCAACGGCGAATGCTTTCTCGTGCTCGACAGCGGTGCCGATGTGAAGGTTTCCCGCTCATACCGCGACGTGGTCGCACGGTTCGTCCATTAGACTTATTCGGGGATCGAATAACTCCGCGACCCGACAATCTGGCCCCGTCTGACCACCATCGCCCAGACATTGCCGACCCGATGCGAGGCCCCGGCCGCGGTGGTGTAGCGCGCAAGCGCTTCAACAAACACCGTCTGGCCGTCGGCTGCCGGGGTGATCGTTACGCCCGATAACTCGATCCGGGCATATTTGGCGAACAGCTGACTGAAATAGCCGCTGGTCTGCGCGCGGCCACGCAGCACTTGCGGGCCCGCCGGTGTAAACGGCACCGTCAGATTGGCATCGCGCGCGACATAGTCGGCCATTGGGGCGGCGCGCTGCGCGGCGAAATCGGCAACAAACCGGGCCGCGACTTGCGCCGGGGTGGCGTAGTACGGCTTCGCCATCACCGGACGTGCGGGCAACGGCACGGCCAGTGGCACGGCCAGCACGGCAATCAGTAACGTGAAGCGGCGCTGCATGGTCAATGTCCCAGCGAGAGCTTGCCGCTGGCTTGCGCGGCGACAATATCGGCAGTGGTCTGATGCTCCCCGAGGTGGCTCCAGCCGGGCGGCTTGACCAGATAGCGCAGCTTATCCGCCCAGCGCGGCGCGCCGCGTAGCTGCGCCCACAATTGCCGCAGGCCCCAGCTGTGAATGTCCCACACTGTGCGGCTGTTCATCTGCTTGACCAGCCCGAACACCGGAGTTTCCTCTTCGCGCTGCCATGTTCCCAAAAGGCGGTCCCACACAATCAGCGTCTGGCCGTAATTGCGATCGAGATATTTGGGCTGGGTGCCATGATGCACCCGGTGATTGGCCGGGGTGGCGAGCACGCCTTCGAGCCAGCCCATCCGGTGAACCAGCCGGGTATGATTGAAAATACCCCACAAATTGCCGAAGAATTTGACCGCCAGCAACATCGCAGGATGCATCCCGGCCAAGGCCAGCAGGAAGAATGCTGGCGACAGCAGCCCGCCCAGATCGAACGCCGTCCCGCGATTCGACACCAGCAGGTTCATATCGGGCGAGGAATGGTGCGTGGTATGGATCGCCCACAGAAATCCGACCCGATGTGCGATCCGGTGATCGGTGTAATAGGCCAGATCGTTCAGCAGGAAGGCCAGCACCCAGCCCCACCACACGAACGGAATCGTCGCCAACCTGAAGTTGACATAGATCGGCCAGTAAACCGCCAGAAACAGCCCGCCGGTCAGCACTATCTGGATAGCCGTGTTGACCAGCGAGGCGCGCAGATTGGCCCATGCCTCACCCGAATCCCAGTCATGCCCTTCGGCAAAAAGGTAGCTGATCCGCTCGGCGCCGAGCATCAGCATATAAGTGGCAAAAGTGATCGACAGCCCGGTACCCGCCCCCATCCGCTGCGCGGCGATCGCGAAAGGCTGACCCAGGGTGTGCAACAGATCCATGCGGCGTCCTCTCCCGGCTTGGCACACCGGATTTTAGTTTGACTGACTAGGCTGTCAATGAAATAAAGGAGCATGGCAATTGCAAGTATCGAACGTCGCGGCGAGCCCGGGCCGCGCGCCGCGCAGCGGCTGGAAAAACGCGCGGCGGTGCTTGAAGCTGCGATAGCGCTGTTTGCCGCGCGCGGGTTCGATGGCACTTCGCTGCCCGCGATCACGGCGAAATGCGGCGTTCCGGTGCCGCTGATCGTCTATCACTTCGGCTCGAAAGAGCAGCTGTGGCGCGATGCGGTCGATGAGATTTACCGGCGCTATCAGGCCCAGTTCGATGCCGGAGTGGCGCGGGCCGATCTGGCCGGTGCGGCGTTCTTCCGCAGCCAGATCGCGGCTTATATTCACGCCATTGCCGCGCACCCGCAATATATGCGGATGCTGTTTCAGGAGGGCACGCAGGATACCCCGCGCTTGGCTTGGCTGGTGGCGCGGCATCAGGCGCCCTTCACCGCGCGGTTGACCGCGCTGATCGAAGCCGCGCAAGCTCAAGGGCTGCTCCCCGCGGCTGACCCTGTTCACCTCAAATTCCTGCTGTCGGGCGCGTTTGTCATGCCGATCGTGCTCGCCGCAGAATACCGGCTGCTCGACGGAACCGACGCGCGCAGCGCTGGCTTTGTCGCAGCGCATATCGCCTTGTGCGAGCGGTTGCTGTTGCCCGGCTTGCAATAGGCGACGCGCTGGCAGTAGAGTTGGCCGCGATGACTTCCACCGATATTCCCGCCTTTGCCCTGCCCGGGTTCAACCTCGCCCAGTTCGTCCGCGCCACGCTTGATGAAGATTTGGGCCTTGGCCTGCCTGGCGGCGGGCGCGATGTGACCAGCGAATCGGTGATCCCGGCTGACTTGCGCTTTGCCGGGGTGATGGACAGCCGCGACGCGATCACCGTGGCTGGGCTGCCGATTGCCGCCGCGTTCTTCCGCGCGCTCGATCCGGCGATGGAAATTGAGATCATGGTCAAGGAGGGCGCGCAGGTTGCTGGCGGGACCGATCTGATGCGGCTGTCGGGCAATGCCCGCGCGATGCTCACCGCCGAGCGTGCGGCGCTTAACACGGTCCAGCATTTGTCGGGGGTTGCCACGCTAACCCGCTCCTATGTGGACACTATGCACGGGCAAGCGACCCTGCTCGATACCCGCAAGACCATCCCCGGGCTGCGTCACCTGGAGAAATATGCGACCCGGATGGGCGGCGCACGCAATCACCGGATGGGGCTGTGGGACGCCGCGATGATTAAGGATAACCACGTGCTGGTTGCGGGCGGGGTGGCGCAAGCGGTGCAGCGCGCCACAGCCGCCGGGGTGCAATCGATCATCTGCGAGGTTGACCGGATCGACCAGATCGAAGCCGCGATTGATGCCGGGGCCAGCCACCTCCTGCTCGACAATATGACCGTCGCTGAACTGCGCGCAGCCGTAGCGCAGATCGCCGGGCGAGTACCGTGCGAAGCCTCGGGCGGGGTGCGGCTCGATACGATCGCCGCAATCGCCGCCACCGGGGTGACTTATGTTTCGGTCGGACGGCTCACGCAAAGCGCGCCCGCCGCCGACATCGGATTGGATTTTACGCCGCTATGAAACGCTTGTGGCTCGCCGCCTTCACCTTGCTGCCCACCCCCGCGCTGGCGCAGGCCTATCAGTGCCGGGTTCCGCAAGCCGTAACGCTGCCGCCAGCGGCACGGCCCGATGGCCCGAGCTACCGCGCACCGATCACCGGCTATACCATGGCGGTCAGCTGGTCGCCCGAGTTCTGTCATTCCAAGCGCGGCGACGATCCCGACAACTATCAATGCAACGGCAAGATCGGCCGCTTTGGGTTTGTGCTGCACGGGCTGTGGCCAGAAAGTGGCAGCGGCAAAAGCCCGCAATGGTGCGCGCTCACCCCGCGCCCAACGCAGGATGATGTGCGCGCCAACCTGTGCATGACCCCGGTACCGTGGTTGATCGAGCACGAGTGGGCGAAACATGGCAGCTGCATGGCGGCCAGCCCGGCCGATTATTACAAGGTCAGCAGCATCCTGTGGCAATCGTTGCACTTGCCCGATGCCGACCGGCTGTCAAAGCAGCCCGGTCTGACCGCAGCCGATCTGCGCAAGGCCTTTGCCGCGCAGAACCCCGGTTGGCCAGTTGGCGCCATCGGGCTTACGGTGAGCAACGGCGGGTGGCTGCGCGAACTGCACTTATGCTATTCGCGCAAGTTCTTGCCGATCGCCTGCGACAAGCGCGGGTTTGGCCCCAAAGGCGACACCCCGATCAAGATTTGGCGCGGACTCTAGCAAATGAAGGAGCGTTGATGATTTTGCCTCGCCCGCTCGCCCGCTCGCCCGATGGCTTGCAGCGCTCACAGCGGCGACGCTTAGCGGCGCGCTCGCCACGCCCGCCGCCGCGCAGGAGGCGCCCAAACGCCAGATCATGGTCGGGGCCGGAACACAGGTCAAACCGGCTTACCCAGGTGCCGATCAAGCCAAAGTCGGCTTTTTGCCCGATGTTACCGTGTGGCGCACGGGCGAACCGATCCCCGTCGAATCCCCCGACGAAGGCAAAGGCTTTGCGATCGTCAAAGCCGGGAACGGGACCGCATTTGGTCCGGCCCTGACTTTCGCTCCCCGCCGCTCTGCTACGGCGATCCCCGGATTGCCCGAAGTCGGGTTCGGGGTCGAGCTGGGGATGTTCGCCGAAACCTATCTTGCTGGCCCGGTGCGGCTGCGGGCCGAACTGCGCCACGGGATCGGTGCGCACAAAGCGCTTACCGCCGATCTGGCGGCTGATCTGGTGGTGCGCCGTGGCGCTGAAGGGCTGCTGGCAACGATTGGCCCGCGGGTGCGCTGGGGTAGCGCGAAATACAACCGCGCCTATTTCGGCATCGCCGCGCCCGGGCCTGGCCTGGCGCTGCCGGCTTACCAGCCCGGCAACGGCATTTACGCCGTCGGCGCGGTGGCCGGAGTCCATCTGCCGATTAGCCGGCGGCTGGGTTTGTTCAGTTATGCCGGGTATGACCGTTTGAGCGGCGCAGCCGCGCGGTCTCCGATTGTGCAGACCGGCAGCCAGGACCAGTTTTCAGCCGGGCTGGCGCTGACTTACCGCTTCTCGATCTAGTCGGCTGGGCCGCCTGCCGCGCCGCGCCTGGCGGCAAAAAACGCCCGTAGCAGTGCCCCAGCCTGATCCGCGCCCATCCCGCTGTAAACTTCGGGTCGGTGCAGGCTTTGGTCGTGCTCGAACACGCGCGCGCCATGTTCGACCGCGCCGCCCTTTGGATCGGCTGCTGCGTAGTACAACCGAGCAATGCGGGCGTGCGCAATCGCACCGGCGCACATCGCACATGGTTCGAGGGTCACCCATAATTCACAGCCATCGAGCCGTTCGTTGCCGAGTGTTTTCGCCGCCGCGCGAATCGCCAGCACTTCGGCGTGCGCGGTCGGGTCATGCAGCCCGCGCGGGGTGTTGTGCGCCGCGGCGATCACCACGCCATGCTTGACCACCACCGCGCCGATCGGCACTTCGCCCAGCGTTACAGCCGCGCGGGCTTGGGCCAAAGCGGCATTCATGGGTTCGGGCAGGGGCCAACGGCTCATTTCTGGCGGATTGGCCGGTATATCTTGACCGTGCAAGGGCGTTTGGCTATGCGCCCACCTTCTTGCCGAGCACGGCACCAAATTTCTAGGCGAGTCTTACCCATGTCCCGTATTTGCGAACTGACCGGCAAAAGCCGTCAAACCGGCCACAACGTCAGCCACGCCAACAACAAGACCAAGCGCGTGTTCCTGCCCAACCTGCAGAACGTGACGCTGATGTCGGAGGCACTCGACCGCAGCTTCAAGTTCCGCGTTTCGACTAATGGTCTGCGTTCGGTCGAGCACGTTGGCGGGCTCGACAACTGGCTACTCAAGACCTCGGACGAGAAGCTTTCGACCGGCGCGGTCAAGGTCAAGCGCGAGCTGAAGAAGCTGCAGGCCGCTTAAGCGCCAGCGCACCGCCAAAACGATTACGGGCGCCTGGGTAACCGGGCGCCCGTTTGCATCTGGAGTGGCAGCGCCTGTTTAGAGCGGCGGTTTAAAGCGTGCCGAGCGGCAGCGCGGCGGCGCTGACCAATGCGGTAATCGCGGCGCACTCAGCCGGCGAGAGATCGGGGTGCCAGGTGTCGAAGATCATAATCACCCGCAGCTGATCGCTATCATTGGCCGCCTCGTGCTCGATCGAATCGTCGAAGATCCAGCCCTGCCCGCGCTCCCATTCGCGCACTGTCGCGCCGCTGCGGAACCAGCATTGTCCCGGCACCACCAGCGGCAAGTGGCATAGCACTCTGAAATTGGCGACCCCGACATGCGCCGGGATAGCGGTGTGCGGGGCCAGCAGCGAAAACATTGCGTTTGCTCCGCATCCGGCGATCCACGGCTGCGTTACGGTGCCGAGCAGTTGCATGGTAGCGGGGCACAGGTCGGCATTCGCGCCGACCACTTGCCCCCGGTCGATCAGATGGATCGCTGTCCAATCGCGATTGAAATTGAGCCCGGCCCACTGCGCCAGCGGCTCGTTGTCAGCGTATTGGATATAAGGCACCAGCTCGGCGCTGGTCGCGGCCGCGGCCTTCGCCATTTCAGCCGCAACCAGGTCGGTCGCGTCCTCAAACCGCCGCAGCCAGGCAAATTGCGCGGGATCGTGAAATTCCACCTCGCGCAGTCCGGGATAGTGAAAGTGTGTCGCTTCGCTGTGATAGGCCCGGGTGCGGTGCGAGGCATTGCTGGTCAGCCGCGCCACCCGCCCTCGCTCTGCCGGAGTGAGATCGGCCCCGCTGGCTTCGAGCGCGGCGCCAAGCCGACCCTCAAAGCTTTGCTGGTGCGCCGCCCATGCGCGCTCGGCGCGGCCGATTGCCGGGGCCAGGGCCGGCGGCAGCGCGCCCACCGGGCGCTGCGCCAAAGCTCGCCCGTAAGCTTCGCCCGCCTCTGCTTCGCTCAGCTGTTCAAGCAGCCCCGCGCGCATCAGCAATCCGACAAAATCAAGCGGGCCGAGCGCCAGTCCCCGATCGATCGACGCCAAGGCCTGGCGCGGTGCGCCGGTTAGCCGCTGGACCGTGGCGAGCCGTTGCCAGAAGCTGGCGACTTGGGGATCGCTGAGCGCGGCTGCTTCAAGCAACGCGCGCGTTTGAGCCGCATCTCCTGCGGCCAGAGCGCGGTCAGCCGCGATCATTCGCTGTTGCAGATCGGACGGTAATTCAGGCCCCATCTGCGCTGCATGCCGCGCTATTCAAACGATTGCAACAGCACGGAAAAAGTCAGCATTGATCCCGCTGCTGCAGTGCGGTAATATGGCTCATACGTGACCGCCCTTAACTAACGGCGATACCAGAGGATTTTGTCATTATGACCAAGCTTATTGCAAGTGCGGCAGCGGTTTTATTAGCCACCGTTGCGCCCGCGCTGGCCGATTCGCCAGCCCCTGCTTCAACCTCGCAAGCTGCCGAATCGGGTGAAAATATCGGCGAGCAGAACAAGGTTGTGTGCCGCCGTGTTGAGGCGATCGGCACGCGGCTGTCATCCAAGCGGGTGTGCCGCACCAAAAGCGAGTGGACCGCGCAACTGGCGGCTGATCGCCAGGCGCTTGAGCGGATCCAGGCGTTGCGCCTGCCGCGCGAATAGGCAGCGCTGCTAGGCGATGGTCGCGGCGTAGCCCAATTCATCGATCCACGGCTGCAACAGCGGCAAGACTGGCACCATTTGCGCGCGATAGCGTTCCCACCGACCCGCAGCGCGGGTGTAAAGTGGTTGCCCGATCTGCGCGTAGCTGGCGGTTCTGACCGCGCCGCGCTTGGCCGCACTCGTTTGGTTATCGAGCACGGCACTAGTCCATTGTAGTCCCAAGAACTCCAAGAGCGGGCGCATTTCGCCCTCCAGATCTGTCACCATCCGTTCGTAGCGGATCCGGTGCAGCGCGACCGGATATAGGGCGCTGGCGCGGGTGAAATTGGTAAACACCGCGTCGTAAGTGCGCGCGGCTTCATCCAGATCGATGAAGCTGCGCATCGCGCTGTTGAGCTGAAAGTTCGCCATAAAGCAGCTTAGCACCGCATCGCACGGGTGGCGTTCGACCAGCACCATCTGCGCGGCAGGAAACATCCGGTGTATCAGCGGCAATTGCGTCATCAGCAGCGGATGTTTGTCGACGATCCGGCGCGCGCCTGCCGCGCCTTGCGCCGCCTCGGCCAATTCAAAATAGCGGTGCCGCGCGCGTGCGATCAGCGCCGGGTCGGTGCTGTGCGCCAACCCGGGGAACGCAGCGTCAACCTCTGCCAGCAGCGGCATTTCCTCAAACACCTGCAATTCGGGTAGGCCCGACAGCAGCGTATCGAGCAGCGTTGTGCCCGAGCGTGGGAAGCCCACCACAAAGATCGGATCAATGCCAGGCAGCGCCAGCGCCGGTCCAGGTGGCGGGGTCAACGCGGCGGTCTGCGCTTCGATCCGCGCGCGGTAACTGACCGGGCCAGTCGGGCGCACTGCGGCCGCGGCAGCTTGGTTCATCGCAGTGAACTGCACGAACGCCTCCGCCGGGTCCCCCAGCCGGTCAGCCAGTTCGGCGCGCAACTGAGCGGCGCGGACCGGATTGAGCGTTGGGGGAATTTTCTGCGCCAAGGCATAGGCTTCGGCAAACTTGTCGCGTCGCCGCAAGCTCCACGCGCGCAGGAAATCAAGCCCTGGATTTTCGGTTTCGTCCGCACGGGCGGCGATCAGCGCGTCCAGTTCGTCAAGCCGGTTCTGATGTTCGTAGACCAGCCCGAGCTCAAGCTGTGCTTCGCCAAACCCGGTTTCCTGCGCGGCCACTTCGCGCAGAACCACGACTGCTTCTGCGCTGCGCCCCATCCCAACCAGCGCCAGGGCATATTCGATCCGCACGCCGGCATGATCAGGAAAGCGCTGCGCGGCTTGTTCGGCGGAATAGAGCCGCAGTTCGCGGTTGCCGACGGTGGCCAGCGCCTGGATCAGGTTGATGAACACTTCGGGGACGGGCACCGTAGCTTCGTTGATCGCGTTTTCAAACGCTGGAATCGCGGCGCTTATGTCGTCGACGGCGACGCAGCTGTTGGCAAGGTTGTTCCAGCTTTCCCAATCGGACGGGACGATCCGAACCGCCTCACGGTACGCCGAAATCGCCGCATTCGCGCGGCCGGATTGCTGCGCCAGATAGCCAGCCAATCGCGCCAGTTTGGCATGACCGCCGAATTTTGCCGCCAGCTCGCTTGCTTCGTCGATCTGGCCCAGTCCGGCCAGGGTGGTAGCAAGATTATAGCGCGCCGCGCGATCATCCGGGGTGACTGAAAGCTGGCGGCGCAACAGATCGGCCGCGAGCGGTTGCTGATCGAGCCGCAGCGCTGCCAGCGCGGTCAGGCCAAGCAGCGCAGGATCGTTGGGCGCGGTTTGTAAGCCGGCTTGCAACGTTACCAGCGCTCCGGCAAAATCTCCGCGTTGCACTGCCGCCGCGCCATCGCGCAGCTGATCGGGGGGGGTGGTCATGGCTGCTGGGGCCGGGCGATATCGAAGGCAACGCTCATTCGCTCACCGCTACCAAAGGCGCGAGTGCCGTGCCACATGATTGACGGGAACAGCACCAATTTGCCCGGCACCGGGGCTTCGCTGCGAAATGCGGTCAGATCGGGCAGCAGATCGCGGCATTCGCCGAATTTCAGCCAGCCGCTCTCGGCGGCAGCAGGATCGGCAGGCGGCACGGTGATGTAGCATGCAGAGCTGATCCAGCCCTGGGCGTGGACGTGGTCAGCGTGATAGCCCTGCTGAGTGAGCCGCACCGACCAAGCCCCGGCGACATGCAGCGGCGCGCGCGATGCCAGCAGCATCGGGTGCGTCAGGTCCGGTGGGGGCAATTGGGCTGTGTAATCGTGCACCGCTGCGAGCAGTGCCGCACGCAAATGACGCAGTTCTGGCTCGGCCCGCGCGAGCAAATTACCATCGGTTTGCGTGCCGCCACGGACCGACTGATCGAGCGGTTGGCGCTGGGCATGGTGCAACCCGCGCAGCACTTGCGCCAGCTGCTCTATCGGTGCGATCTGGGCGGTCAGATCGTAAGTCTGTATAAGCCGCGCGTCGCCTTCGAGCCACTGCCAGCGCGCATCGCCGAGCAACCGCCACAGCAACCCGCGGTATGGCCACAAGGCTTGGTCCGCACCGTGCGGGCCAAAGCTTTGCTCAGCCAGCAGCGCGGCTTCGTCATAGCGGCCAAGCCGGATGAAATTGCGGATCGGCCAGAGCGCGGTTTCGGCGTCATGCGGGAATGGCAGCGTATCGAACACCGCCTGCGCGGCAGCAGCGGCGCCTTGCTCGGACCAACAAATCGCCTCGATCCGGTCAAGCTCGGCGCTGGGACCCAATGCGCCGCGCGCTTCACGCGCCGCATCAGCCGCACCGGCAAAGTCATCGGCTTCCATCAGCACCTGAAACCGGGCTTGCCACAACGCGCCGGCGGCGGGATGGGCAGCGATAGCGGCGCGCAGGCTGGCATCAAGCGCGCGCGCCGGATCGACTTGGGCGGCGAGCCGCGCGAGCGCGATGTGCCCCTCGGTCCAGCCGGGATTATCGACGAGCATCGCGGCAAGCTGATCGCATGCCGCGAGCCCGTGCCCTTCGGCCAACATCGCGGCCGTGCGCCCCAACATAATCGCACCGTCGCCGGGCGCCAGCAAGCGGGCGTGGTTGAACAGGGCCAGCGCGGGTAAGCCCGCCTCGAGCGTGCTGCGCGCGGCGCTGTGGGCGATCAGAACATCGCCTGGGCTGAGCGTGGCGGCGCGGGCAAAAGCAGCGGCTGCCCCGGTGCTGTCCTGCAGCGCGCGCCGGGCCAGCCCAAGGAATTGCCAGAATGCCGGTTCGCCGGGCGCCGCTTGCGTGGCGGCGATCAAAGCGGTCTCGGCCGCAGAGGCAAAGTCCAGCGCTAGGGCTTGCTGCACGGCCTTGAGAAACGCGGCTTGCCCGGCTGCGGGGCCGCGGGCCAGTCCAGCGGTGATGGCGTCGTTTGAATACATCGCCGTCAGTTAGCCGCGCGGAACGTCAAAAGCAAAGTGGCGGGCTTCCCGAAGGAAACCCGCCACCTGCTAGCTTGCTGTGAGTCCGTCCGACTTAGAAGTCGAGCGAGACACCGGCGTAAACGTAACGACCGATCGAGTCATAGACCTGCGCCCAGACATTGCCGTTGCACGGGCCAGCCGGGCAAGCCGGTGAACCATTGATCGGCGGGGTGCGGTCGAGGATGTTGTTCGCCCCGATGCGGAACTTGTAGTGATCGCCAACGCTGGCGGTCATCGCCAGATCGAAGTAGCTGACCGCCGGAATGCGGAGGTTAGCTGGCTGCGAAGCACCCGCAAGGTTGGGGTTGGTGCTGGTACGATCCTGCTTGACTGGATCGAAATAGCGCCAGCGCATCGAGAAGCCGAGGCCCATCTTGGTTTCAAGACCGACTCGCAGCTGGTGACGCCACTTGGGGTTCGGCGTGCCGCACAGCGACCCGTGGTAACCCACGCAGTCCACCGGAACGGTGATCCCGTCGAAGGTTTCCAGCTTGTCGAGGTAAGTCCCGACAAAGCCCAGCGTCATGCGCCCAACGCCGCCGATTTGACGGCTGTAGTTGGCGTTGACGTCGATCCCCTGGGTCTTGGCATAACCAATGTTCTGACCCAGATCGACCACGAAACCGTTCGACGAGCGCCACAGCGAACCCGAAGCATCGCGGTGTACCAGGTTGCAGAAGAACGGATTGGCGGTGTTGGTGCACTGCGTCAGGATGGTATCCGCCCCGATGCCCTGGATCGCGTTCTTGACCTTGATCTTGAACAGATCGACGCTCATCGAGAAGCCTGGCACGAAGCTGGGCTGCAAGACAACACCGGCAGTCAAGGTATCGGCGACTTCAGGCTGCAGGTTAGGGTTGCCGCCCTGCAGGCCGTTGTACTGCGAAGCGGGGTTAGGTGCGACGACCTGCCCAACGCGCAGACCCTGAGCCAGACAGCCGGTCTGCGCCGCAGTGATCGGTGCACCAGCGCACGGATCGGTCGAACCGTCGAGCGAGACCAGCTGCGGCGAGAAGAAGTCCTGCAGCGTGGGCACGCGGACCGCGCGGTTGTAACCAGCGCGGAACCGGATGTCGCGGATCGGGGCAAACTCGCCTTCGACCTTGTAAGTGTCGGTCTTGAAGGTCGCGCCGCTGCTGATCTTGTACGACGAATGACGATAGCCACCGGTCACGGTCAGGTCATAGATGAACCCTTCTTGGATCAGTGGAGCGCGCAATTCGGCGAACACTTCCTTGACGTCGAAATCACCGGCGACCGACGGCGTTGCGCCGCCTTGACCGGCCAGATCGCCCGACTGGAATTCAGCGTCGGCAACAAAGTCGAGCTTTTCTTTGCGGTATTCAGCACCGATGGCGAGGCCGAAGCCGTCCTTGGCGCCCGGGCTGCGGATGCCATACTTGCCAAGGTCACCGGTCAAGGCGGCCGAAACCACCTGTTCCGAGTTGACGCCCTTGGTGAAGCCGGGGACCTGCACATAGTTCAGTGCAGCAGCGGTAACCGTACCGGTGCCGAAGATGTCGTAAGGCACGCAGTTTGGATCGGTGCCATCGAGCACTGAACGGCAGACCGGAGTTCCGCCCGAACCAGCGACAACATCAAGCGCCCGCGTCAGACGCGAAACCGAGAAATCGTTGAAGTAGATCTGGCTCGTGATGGTGCGGCCATACTGATAGTATGCGTCGTACGACCAGGCATCGCCCAGATCGCCCTTCATGCCGAGCACGCCGCGATACGACGTATGCTGGAGATCGCTGCGACGCGGACCACCTTCGACGTTACGGCGCAGGATTTGCGCGAAACCGCGGTTGTAAGTGCGGCCCGTCGATGGATCGATAAAGTTGAACGCCGGGCTGCCGGGGTTGTTGCCAACCACGTCGAACGCGCGGGCCGGATCGGGGCTGACCAGCAGGTTCTCGTTATCGCACAGCACGCTGCGCTGCGAAGCACCCAGCAACGGGTTGTCGCAGTTGATCGACAGCGTGTTGCCGAAATCGCCCGAAGGAGCGATCTGCGCCACAGTACGATCGTCCATGAACATCACTTCGAGATACGGATGCAGCGCAGGGCTGATTTCGTAGTCAGCGAAGACGCCGGCGGTGTACCGTTCGTCGGGACGCTGGAAGTAGTTCAGCGGCGCGAAGTTATAAGGCGTAAAGCCGCCAGCCAGCGACCGCCCTGCACCGACCTGGAAGAAGGTCGAAGTGAAGTTGTCGTTGATGCCATCGGGGCTCTTGCCATTGGCGCCGCCGCCCTTGACATCGACGAAGGGTGCCGAACCGCTGTCATACGCAATAACGGTGCCGTTGGCCGAAGTTGCCGAACCACCGCACGAGAACAGCGAGCCGTTGGCAGTAACCTGCGCAGTCGTGCGGGCATTCAGCGCGCACGACGAATAGTCGCGGTCACGCTGGAGAACGGCGTCAACCTTGCGGTAACCGGCATATGCGGTGATGTGACCGTGGCCATCATCGAACCCGGTGCCGAACGCGAAGGTTGCATCGACCGCGCCGCCGTCGGTCACCATACCGCGCGGAATGGCATAGCCACGTGCCGCTTGCGGAGCAGTGATCTGCGTACCGGCATCGTTGTTGTGATTATAAAAGCTGTACTGGCCGTCGATCCGGAAGCCTTCGAACTTCGTGTCCATCACGAAGTTAACGACGCCCGAAACCGCGTCCGCACCGTAAACCGACGAAGCACCACCGGTCAGCACGTCGATCCGCTTGACCATTGCACCCGGGATGATGTTGATGTCGGCAGCCGACGAGCTTGGATCACCCGGAACCACGCGGCGGCCATTGACCAGCACCAGCGTGCGGGCCGAACCGAGCCCGCGCAGATCGAGCGTGGCAGTGCCCGACGCACCGTTCGAATAGTTTGCACCCTGCCCGGCGAAAACCTGCGGCAGCGAATTGACCAGATCTTCCACGCGGGTGGTGCCGGTGTTCTTAATGTCTTCAGCCGTGACCACGGTAACTGGGCTGGCCGATTCCAGGTTAGGCGAAGCAAGCCGCGAGCCGGTGACGACGATCGCAGTGGCTTCATCGGCGGTGGTGTCGTCAACTGGGGTAGTCTGCGCGAAGGCAGGCATAGCGACCAGTGCGAACCCGATCACTGCCGGAGCCGAAGCAAGTTTAAAAATACTCTTCATGTTTTTCCAGTCCCTTGTTCTGGATGCCGGGGGGATATCCGGCCGTTTCCCCAGGTATAAAATGAGGTCGCACAGACCACATATTTCACCCAATGGCGGGTTCGTGGGCTTGCGGCTGCGGTGTGTAAACCCGGATTCCCCGGATTCCGGGCGGTTTTGCGGCCACTGTCGCCTTCTTGCCACAGTAGAGCATCGCCTGAATAATTCGTATTAACCAGCGGTCGGGCGAAGCAAAGCCAGCCAAGCGGGAGACAATGCGATGCGAGTTTACATTTGGTCGGGGGCAGTGGCTGCGGCGATTTTGCTGGGTGGCAGCGCGCTGGCCAAGGATAAGACCCCCGCGCCTCCGCCGCAGGTGTGGCAGGACATGGTCAAATGCCCCCTGCTGACCGATCCGGCGGCGAGGCTGGCCTGTTTCGATACTCAGGTAGCCAGGATCGAACTCGCGACCAGCAAAGGCGACCTGGTATTGGCCGACCGCGAATCGGTCCGGCGGACCAAGCGCGGGCTGTTCGGGTTCGGGATTCCCGGCGGCGGACTGCTTGGCGAAACCGATGGCAAAGAAGCCGACGAGATTTCCGAGATCGACACCACGATCGGCTCGGCCCGCCAGTTTGGTTATGGGCTGTGGCGGATCACGCTGGCCGATGGCTCGGTCTGGGAGCAGGTCGATGATGCCAAACTGGTGTTCGATCCGCGCGGCGGCAGCAAGGTACACATCTACAAAGGGACGATGGGCACTTACCGCGCCAACATCGATGGCCAGCGCGCGCTGAAAATGCGGCGGGTGCAGTAAACCGGGCGCTCGCCCGGGGCGATCAAGCTATTTGCGGATGCGACTGGCGCACCACGCGAAGCTCTGCTTACGCGCCAGCAAACAACAGCGGATCCAGCCGCAGATCGCGCCACTTGATCGACCAGTGCAGGTGCGGCCCGGTGGCGCGGCCGGTCCGGCCGATGTTCGCGATGAACTGGCCCTGGCGGACCACATCGCCGGTGCGCACCGCGTGGCTTGAGCAGTGCAGAAAGGCGCTGTTCAGCCCCATACCGTGATCGATCATCAGCAGTTTGCCTTCAAGGCTGAACGGATTTTGCACCGCGAGCGTGACCACGCCGTCGGCCGGTGCGACAAATGGCGTGCCGCTGGAGCCGGTGGCGATATCCAGCCCCGAGTGATAACTGCCCGGGGTGCCGTTGTAGATCCGCTGCGAGCCGAACTTGCCCGATAGCCGTCCATAGACCGGCCAGATGAATTTCTGCCGCCAGCCATCGACGGCATGATCGACGCTGCGCGCGGCATTGATCAGCGCCAGTTCGCCGCTGCGCCGCCGCGCATATTCCTCGCTGAGCGGAGTGCCTGGGCGGGGGCCGAGCGGGATCCGTTCGATCTGCCAGGCGCGCGGGGCAACCGTGATGCTGCGCGAGGCACTGCGCCCGTTGCCAAGCTGCGCGGTCAATTGCAGCAGCGGCGGCGAATCGCGATCGAACGCGATGAAGAACCGTCCGTCGCGCGCCACCATTACCGGCTTGCCCGACAGATTTAGCACGGTGGCCCCGGCCGGAGCCAGCCCGCGCGCCCAACCGCCTTGCGTGAGCGCCCCGGTCAGCCCGAAGTCAGCAGAACCGGAGCGCGGGGTCTGCGCCGACGCGTCGTGCCATCGCCACAGCCCGAGCGCGAGCGCCGCGCCGCCGCCCGCCAATACCACCCGCCGGTCGATCATGGCTCAGACCAACTGGAGCAGGCGGCGGGTTGCCAGCTCGGCGCTGGCATAGGCTTCCTGCCGGTCGACCGACCAATAGCGCAACGCCTCAAGCGGCACCTCAGCCGCGCTGACCGCGCAGATTACGTGGTGCCCGGGGGTCAACACGCGAAAACCGTTGGGCTGATAGAACAGCATGGCGGGGCGATCGGAAGAATTCATCAACATCCGCATATCCTAGCCGCTCCAACCTGTCAGAGCAATTTACCTTGCGCAGCAGGATCGGCAGCGGACGCGGGTCTAGGCCGAGGCATGGCACGCACTGGCGCTGCGCCCGCTGCTGCATCGGGAGTTACGGCAAGCGCGCCATCGCGGAAATGGATTGTCATCGCCGGCTCGGCAAGTGCTGCCGCCCGGTCCACCAACGTCCGCCCATCGGCAGCGGTAACCCGGGCATAGCCGCGTTCGAGCACAGTGAACGGGTTAAGCGAGTTCAGCACCCGGCCTAGCCCGTTGACCTGTCCTTGAGCATGCGCGGCGCGCGCCCGCAACAGCGGCGGCGACAGCCGCGCTGAAATTTGCTGCAGATCGGCGCGCGCCAATTGCGTGCGTTGGCTCAGCCCGCGCCGCAGCCGTTCGGCCGCATCGTCGAGCCGCTGGCTGTGCCCGCTGAGCAAGGCGGCAGGCGCGGGGAGCCGTTCAGCCCGCGCCGCCAGCCGCTCGCGCCCTAATTGCAGCGGGCGGATGACCGCGCGGCGTTTGCGCAGACCAAGTTCGGTCAGCAGATTAAGCAGATCGGCACGCACCGGCACCGCCAGCTCGGCTGCTGCGGACGGGGTCGGCGCGCGGCGATCGGCGGCGTAATCGGCCAGGGTCGTGTCGGTTTCGTGGCCCACTGCCGAGATCAGCGGGATGGTGCACTGGGCAATCGCGCGAACCACCATTTCCTCGTTGAATGCCCACAAGTCTTCAATCGAACCGCCGCCGCGTGCCACGATCACCAGATCGGGACGCGGTACCGGCCCACCTTCGGCCAAGTTCGAAAACCCGGCAATTGCGGCAGCGACTTGCTCAGCCGCGCCCGAACCTTGCACCAGCACTGGCCAGACCAATACATGACTGGGGCAGCGGTCGGCCAGGCGGTGCAGGATATCGCGGATTACCGCGCCGGTCGGCGAAGTGACCACGCCAATAACGCGCGGCAGGTACGGCAAGGGCCGCTTGGCCTCGGGCGCGAACAGCCCCTCAGCCTCGAGCCGGGCCTTGGTCTTGGCCAGCAGCGCGAGCAGCGCGCCCTCGCCCGCGACTTCCATCCGCTCGATCACCAGCTGATAATTCGAGCGGCCGGGATACGTGGTCAGCTTGCCGGTGGCGATGACTTCCAGACCATCTTCGGGTTGGAAGCCCAGCCGTCCTGCGGTGCCGCGCCACATAACGGCGTCAAGCCGCGCGTTCTCGTCCTTCAGTGCCAGATACATATGTCCCGAAGCAGCGCGTTTGACCCCCGACAGCTCGCCGCGCACCCGCACATAGCCGAACTGATCTTCGACCATCCGCTTCAGCGACGCAGAAATCTCGCTGACCGATTGTGCTGCGGCGTTGTCGCCCACGCTGTCCTTCGCTACCAGCCCGGCGGATTGATCATCCTGCGGGTATTGCGCAGCTGGTGAATAAGGGGAGGTCGGCATGAATATCCTGCTGTTGGGATCGGGCGGGCGCGAACATGCGCTGGCCTGGAAGCTGGCGCAATCCCCGCTGTGCGAACGCCTCTTTGCTGCGCCGGGTAATCCGGGGATTGCCGAGCACGCCCAGCGCGTCGCCCTTGACGCCGCAGATCACGCCGCGGTGCTGGCGTTCTGCGATGACCAGCGGATCGGACTGGTGGTGATCGGCCCCGAAGCGCCATTGGTCGATGGGCTGGCGGACAGTTTGCGCGGCGCTGGCGTGGCCGCATTCGGCCCCAGCAAAGCCGCCGCGCAGCTTGAGGGATCGAAAGCTTTCACCAAAGAGCTGTGCGCGCGGCACAATATCCCCACCGGTGACTTTCGCCGGGTGACCACCGCCGCGCAAGGGCTGGCGGCGCTCGATGCGTTTTCGATCCCGGTGGTAATCAAGGCTGACGGGCTGGCGGCGGGCAAGGGCGTCACCGTCGCGCTGACCCGCGCCGAGGCCGAAGCCGCGCTGACCGACATCTTCTCTGGCCGGTTCGGTGCCGCCGGGGCCGAGGCGGTGATCGAGGAATTCCTCGAAGGCGAGGAGGCCAGCTTCTTTGCGCTGACTGACGGGCACACCATCGTCCCGCTTGGATCGGCGCAGGATCACAAACGCGTCGGCGATGGCGATACCGGGCCCAACACCGGCGGCATGGGCGCCTATAGCCCGGCGCGGGTGCTGACCCCGCTGCTCGAAGGCGAGGCGATCGAACGGATCATCGCGCCGACGGTGCGCGCGATGGCGGCCGAAGGCATGCCTTATTCGGGCGTGCTTTATGCCGGGCTGATGCTCACCCCGACCGGGGTCCAGCTGATCGAATACAACGCGCGGTTCGGCGATCCCGAATGCCAGGTGCTGATGCTGCGGCTCGAAAGCGATCTGGCCGAGCTGCTGTTGGCCTGCGCCGAAGACCGGCTGGCAGCGCTGCCCCCGCCGCGCCTGTCGGACGACCTCGCGCTGACCGTGGTGATCGCGGCAGCGGGCTATCCGGGCACGCCCGCGGCGGGCGGCGGGATCGGCGGGATCGCTGCTGCGCAGGCCAACGGCGCGAAAGTGTTTCACGCCGGGACTGCGCTGCTGGACGGTCAGCTGGTCGCCAGTGGCGGGCGCGTACTCAATGTTACCGCACGCGGGCCTGACGTGCGCGAAGCTCGGGCGCGAGCTTATGCAGCGATAGGCGCGCTCGACTTTGCCGATGGGTTCTGCCGGCGCGATATCGGCTGGCGCGAAGTCGCCCGCGAGGACGATGCCTAGATGGCGGACAGCTTGCCCGCGCGCACTTTCAGCGTGACCATCGCGGCTGACTGGCGCGCGCTTTACGAACGGATCTGGCACCCGAAGATGTTCGCTCAGTGAGCCGCCGGGCTCGCCAGTTCCGAGCTGCATCAGGCTGACGATACGTGGCTGGCCGACGCCAGCGAGGGGCAGATCGCGCTGCGGTTCACGCCGCATAATGCCTATGGCGTGATGGACCACTGGGTCGACACGGGCGGTGAGAGCGAAGTGCATGTCCCGCTGCGCGTCGTACAGAACGGTGACGGGGCCGAGGTTATGCTGACGCTGTATCGCCAGCCCGCGATGAGCGCCGAGCGCTTCGATGCCGACATCAAACTAATCAACCGCGATTTGCGCAGGCTCAAGGCGCTGATCGAAGGCTGATCAGACCGCTAGCGCAGCAGTCTTGGCCCAGGCATTGACCACATTGGCCGCCGCAGCAGGTGCGTGCTCGTCGATCTCCAGATCGTCGAGCAAAGCCATCACTTCGGTTGCCGCCGCCACCTTGGTTCGTGCCAGTTCAGGGATCCGGCGCAGATCGAGATGAGTCAGCCCGTGCAGGTATAGCTCGCGGTATGCGACCCGTTCGAACAGGCCGCTGCCGATCCGGAAATCGAGCTGCGGGGCGAGCAGGCGCAGCGCCGCATCGACCCGGTCTTGGTTCTTGCTGATTTCGCGGCGCTTGCGATTCTGCAGCACCAGCCAATCGAGCCCGGGCAGCCCCATCGCGGTGCGTGCCGCGCGCAGTTCGGTGACCATCGCGGCAAAGCAGCCGGGGCCGAGCAATTTGTTGCTGACCGCGTGAAATTTGCCGAAAAGATCAAGATCGACAAAGCTGGAATTCACCGGCGAGACCAGCAGATCGGCCAGCGCAACCGCGCGCCGGGCAATCGGCGAATCGTGCCCGGCGGCGTCGATTACCACAAAATCGCAGTCCCACGCGGTGCGTGTCAGTTCCTGACACAGACCGGCGCCGGTCTGGTGCGTCAACAGCAAGTGGCGCGGCAGCGGCAACCGCACACCCAGCCGCTTGGCCGTCCCGCCGCGATTGACGCAGGCGCGGGTCAGCGATTGCTGGCGGCGATCGAGATCAAGCGCGAGCACCTTGTGCCCGGTATCTGCCAGCGCCACCGCAAGATGAAACGCCACGGTCGATTTGCCGACCCCGCCCTTTTCGTTCGCGACGGTAATGATCCGGGCCGGCGGACGCGGGCGCCCGGCGATATCGGCGATGACGATGCGCGGGTCTTCGCCCTCGACCGCAGTGTCGCGGCGGCAGCCAAGCTGCCCGGTCCCGAACTGCCCGATCGACGTTACCACATTCATCGCCCGATCTCCTCGGTTCCGCCGCGGGTGCTACCGCCTGCGAATCACCCCCGAGGAAAATCTAGCGCGAAATGGTGTCTAAATTGATTCAGTCGAAATTCACCATTTCAGCCAAGCCGCTGCGCCGCCAACTGGCGCAAGTCAGCCTCGGGCCGCGCACCGTAGTGCGAGATGATCTCGGCCGCGCAAACCGCGCCAAGCGTCAGGCAATCGGTCATGGAGCGACCATTGACGTGACCGTGCAGGAACCCCGCCGCGAACAGATCGCCCGCGCCGGTGGTATCGACCACGCGCGCCACCGGTTCGGCCGGCACTTCGAACAATTCGCCCCCCGTCACGGCAACCGCGCCAAGCTCGCCGCGGGTTACCACCAACACCGGCACCTGGTTTTGCAACGCGGCGATCCCGGCGTCGAAATCGTCACACCCGGTCAGCGCAGCCAGCTCGACATGATTGGCGAACAGGATGTCGATCAGTCCGGCGGTGATCAGCGCGCGGAAATCATCGCCGTGGCGCGAGATAACGAAAGCATCGGACAGCGTGAACGCCACCTTGCGCCCGGCACTGCGCGCCGCGTCGATCGCCCGGCGCATCGCCGCGCGCGGTTCTTCCGGATCCCACAGATACCCTTCGAGGTAGAGGATTTCGGCATCGGCAATCGCCACTTCGTCAAGCGCGGCGGCGGGCAGGAATTGCGAAGCCCCGAGATAAGTGTTCATCGTGCGCTGGCCATCGGGCGAGACGAAAATCAAACAGCGCGCGGTCGGCGGATCCCCCGCGCGCGCCGGGGTGGCAAAGCTGATCCCGCCCGCACGAACATCATGCGCGAACACTTCGCCCAGTTGATCGTCAGCGACCTGGCCGATGAACGCGCACGTGCTGCCCAGCGCCGCCAGGCCAGCCAGCGTATTGGCCGCCGATCCGCCCGAAATCTCGCGCGCGGGGCCCATCGCATCGTACAGTTCCTGCGCGCGCGCCGTATCGACCAATGTCATCCCGCCGCGCTCGAGCCCGAGTTGCTCGATCAAGGCATCGACGCAAGGTGCCATGACATCGACGATAGCGTTACCGATGGCGATAACCTGCGTACTGGGTTGGGACATACAAAGCTTTCTGCTGAACGGAAAAACCGCGCCGCGCCTAGCGGCTTTCGCGGGGCGTGGGAAGCACGTTGACAGCGCGGCTGCGGCGCGCGATGCGCCGCGGATGCTCAGCGCGCTGACCCTTGCCCTGACCCGGCTGTTCGATCCGCGATTGCTGCCGATCTGGCTCAAAAGTCTGGCCGCAACGCTGCTGGCTTGCGCGGTGCTCGGTCTGGCCGGCTGGTGGGGACTGAACGCCTGGCTTGATAGCATTGTCGGCCCCGATGCCGAATATGGCGAGCTCAGCCAGATTGCCGCCGCGTTTGTCATGCTGTTGGCAGGTTGGCTGCTGTGGCGGGTGGTCGCGCTGGCCGTGCTGCAGTTTTTCGCGGACGAAGTGGTTCAGGCGATCGAGGCGCGCGACTATCCCGAAATGGCCGCCCGCGCGCGCAAATTGGGCTGGCGTGCAGAATTGGCGCGGGGCCTTGGCGGGGCGGGCCGGGCGCTGCTGTTCAACCTCATCGCGCTGCCGTTTGCATTGCTGCTGCTGGTCACCGGGGTGGGCGCGCCGATGGTGTTCATCGCGGTCAACGCGGTGCTGCTCGGGCGCGAGCTGCAGGACATGGTGTGGCTGCGGCACCGGCCCTCGCCCGCCAGCCCGGCCCCGCTCTCGGCGCTGGAGCGACTGGCGTTGGGCGGGGTGACCGCGCTGCTGCTCACCGTGCCAATTGCCAACTTCGTCGCACCATTCCTTGGCGCGGCTTGCGCAGTGCACCTGATCCATCGCAAGGGGCGGCGCAATGACGCGTAACCTGCTGCTCGCCCTGTTGCTGATACCCTTGCTCGCGGCTTGCGCTGCGGGCGGGGCCAACCGCCCAGCGGCGAGCCAGCCCAAGGCAGCGGCGGCGCCGATCCGCGCGCCGGTGCGGCTCGCTCCGCCGCGCCCACGGGTGCTCGCTGCGCCCGGGCTGGAAGGGGTGATCGGCGCCGGCCCGGATGAGCTGGCCCGCCAGTTCGGCGCGGCGCGGCTTGATGTATGGGAAGGCGACGTGCGCAAATTGCAATTCACCGGACCCGCCTGCGTGCTCGATGTCTATCTTTATCCCCCTGCCGCCGGGGCCGCACCCGAAGCCACCTACGTCGATGCGCGCCGCGCCAGTGACGGTCAGGATGTTGACCGGGCGTCATGCGTCGCAGCGCTCAAACGCCGCTGAGCGGTGATGTGGGTAACGCTGTTTTAACCTAGTCCTGTCACTACCGCGGCCACGTAAGATGAACGGGACTGCGCCGGTATGAGCATGGAATTTGGGACCTTGGCCGCTGCTGCAACCGGCGACGGCACGATCTCGGCCGAGGAAATCCTCGAACTGCGGCGGATGGGCTGGGCCGATGGCACGATTGGCCCCGACGAAGCCGAGGCACTGTTCACCGCGAACGACGCCTGCGCCGCGCCAAGCGCCGCATGGTGCGATTTTTTCGTTGAAGCCTTGTCGAGCTTCATCGTCCAGACCGTGCCGCCGACCGGGTATATCGACGATGAAATGGGCGATGAACTGATCGCGCGGATCGACCGCGACGGCAAACTTGGCACACTGGCTGAGCTTGAATTGCTGGTGCGGGTGCTCGAAATTGCACACAATGCGCCTGACCGGCTCAAAGCCTATGCGCTGAAGCAGATTGAAGATGTGGTGCTGACCGGCGAAGGCCCGACCCGGCACGGCGAATTAGCCGCCAAGGGCATCAATGACAGCGAATGCGCGCTGCTTCGCCGATTGATTTTCGCGCCGGCGGGGGATCGTCCGGCGGCCGTCAGCAAGGCCGAGGCCGAACTGCTGTTCCGTCTCAAGGACGCCACACTATACGACGTCAACGCGCCCGAGTGGGAAAAGCTGTTCGTGCAAGGCGTCGCCAATTATTTGTTCGGGTTCAGCGGCCACGAACCATTGACCCGCGACCGCGCGGCTGAACTTGAAAAATTCATGGCTCGCGAATGCGCCGGGGTCGGCGCTTTTCTGGGCAAGGTGTTTACCTCCAAGCCCGACCGTGACGGCGCGTTCGGCAGCCTGCTCGACATCGGCCAGCACCCGTCCGATCTGGACGGTTCAGCCGAAGACGCCGCCGAACTTACCGCCGAGGAAAGCCAGTGGCTGACCGATCTGCTCGAGGCCGACGAGGAGCTCGATCCGCTTGAAAAGGCGCTGCTGGCGTGGGTCGCCGAAGAAACCGGCGAAGTGTTCGGGGTTAAGCTTTAGCCAAACCGCGCCGCTTAAACGGTAAAGCTCTCGCCGCAGCCGCACGCGCCTTTGGCGTTGGGATTTGTAAACACGAAACCGGCGGTAAAATCATCGTCTGCCCAGTCCATTGTGCTGCCGACCAGGTAAAGCACGCTCGCGCCATCGATAAAGAAAGTGCCGCCCGGGGTTTCGATGCGTTCATCGAATTTGTCCGCCGCGCTGACGTAATCAACCGAATAAGCCAGCCCTGAACACCCGCGCCGCGGGGTCGACAGCTTGACCCCGATCGCATCGGCGGGGGCGTCAGCCATCAGTTTGGCCACCCGCGCTTCAGCGGCCGGGGTCAGCGTCACTGCGGCGGGCAATGGGCGGCGAGTCGTGGTCGTGATCATCACAGCATCCCCAGTTCGAGACGGGCTTCGTCGCTCATCTTGGCCGGATCCCACGGCGGATCCCACACCAGAATAACCTCGGCATCGCGCACGCCCGGCACCGCGCTGACCCGCAGCTCAACCTCGCCGGGCATCGATTCGGCTACCGGGCAATTTGGCGTGGTCAGCGTCATCGAGACCACCACCCCGCAATCGTCCGCCACATCGACGCCGTAAATCAGCCCGAGATCGTAGATATTGACGGGGATTTCGGGATCGAAAATATCCTTGAGAGCGTCGATCACCGCCTCGTACAGATCGCCGCCGGGCTCGCCCGCAGCAACACCGGGCGGTACTTCCTTGAGGAAGCCATCAAGGTAATCGCGTTTGCGCTCCAGCTTGTCAGCCGGGCTCTCGTCGACCCGCGCGCGCGGTGGCGGCGTCACCGTGTCAACCGTCTCGACATTGAAATTGGGCTGGTCAGTCACCCGAAAATCCTTCTCGTTCGCTCGATTCCGCGCAGCAATGCGGCGATATCGCCTGCATCCGAATAGACCCCGAAACTTGCTCGCGCGGTCGCCGCTACCCCAAGCTGTGCCATCAACGGCTGGGCGCAGTGGTGACCCGCGCGGATTGCGACGCTGGTTCCATCCGGTCCGGCCTCATCCAATATAGTCCCAAGGTCGTGCGGATGCACCCCGTCCATCGAAAAAGAAACGATGCCGGCGCTGGCTTCGGGTCCGAACAGCGTGATATCGTTGCGCTGGCGCAGCGCGCTGCGCAGCTGTGTTACCAGCGCGGCTTCGTGGTTCCGGATCGCGTCCAGCCCGATTCCGGCCACGTAATCGATCGCCACGTGCAGCCCCACCACCTCGACAATCGCGGGGGTCCCGGCCTCGAACCGCGCGGGCGGCGGAGCATACGTGGTGCCGGCAAAGCTGACCGCATCGATCATTGCCCCACCGCCTTGCCACGGCGGCATCGCCGCAAGCAGTCCGGGTTTGCCCCACAGCACCCCGATCCCGGTCGGCCCGTACAATTTGTGACCCGAAAAGGTGTAGAAATCGCAACCCAGCTCAGCCACATCGACCGTCAGCCGCGCCGCCGCCTGGCAGCCGTCGAGCAGCACCAGCGCGCCGACCTGGCGGGCAATTTCGCTGACCCGCGACGCATCGAGCACCGACCCGAGCACGTTCGAGACGTGCGCCAACGCGACCAATTTGTGCTCGCTGGTCAGATTGGCGGCGAGCCAATCGAGATCGATCTGACCATCGGCGGTCAGCGGGCAGACATCGATCTGATAGCCCGCCAGTTGCCACGGCACGATGTTCGAATGATGCTCTAGCTGGCTCAGCATCACCCGCGAACCCTTGGGCAAAATCGGCTGTTCGCCCGCGCATAGGCTGTAGGCCACCAGGTTGATCGCCTCGGTCGCGCCGCG
>JANMCG010000187.1:0-3422 GCA_031361075.1 Novosphingobium sp.
GACGGGGCTCGTATCGAACATGGGTTGGACACGCCCCGGGGGATTCCCCTCCTGGGCCTCTGTGAGGAGACTGATCATGCGTACCGGCGTGATCGCCAAGAAGGTGGGGATGACCCGCCTGTTCCAGGAAGACGGACGGCACGTGCCGGTTACCGTCTTGGCGCTGGAAGATTGCCAAGTCGTGTCTGTGCGCACTGCTGATACCGACGGCTATGTCGCGGTTCAGCTGGGTGCTGGCACGGCCAAGCAAAAGAACGTTGCCAAGCCGCAGCGTGAACATTTCGCGAAAGCTAACGTTTCGCTCAAAGCTCGTGTCGCAGAGTTCCGCGTGGCCGACGATGCGCTGCTCGAAGTTGGCAGCAGCATTGCTGCTTCGCACTTTGTGCCCGGCCAATTGGTCGACGTATCGGGTCACACGCAGGGCAAGGGCTTTCAGGGCGGCATGAAGCGCTGGGGCTTTGGTGGTATGCGCGCGACGCACGGCGTCTCGATCAGCCATCGTGCGCTGGGTTCAACCGGTCAACGCCAGGATCCGGGCAAGGTCTTCAAGAACAAGAAGATGGCCGGTCACATGGGCGACAAGCAGCGCACCCAGCAAAATCTGGAAGTTGTGCGGGTCGACGATGAGCGCGGGCTTATCTTCGTCAAGGGTTCGGTCCCTGGCGCGAAGAACAGCTGGATGACTATCAAGGACGCAGTCAAGGTCGCGCGCCACGGCGAAGCGCCTTATCCGGCAGGGCTCAAAGGCTCGGCCAGTTTAGATGAAACCCCGGCAGCAGCCGACACTCCTGCGGACGAAACCGCAGCTGTCGAAGCCGCTGATGGCCAAATTCAGCAGACGGAGGGCTAAATCGTGAAGGTCAAAGTCCTCAATCTCGATGGTACGGCCGCCAAGGGCGACGTGGAACTGAATGACGACGTGTTCGGCCTCGAGCCGCGCGCTGACATTCTGCACCGCGTGGTAACCTGGCAGCTCGAAAACCGCCGTGGCATTGCCCGCGCCACCCGCGAGCGTTCGGAAGTCGCCCGCACCGGCAAGAAGTTCGGTCGCCAAAAGGGCGGCGGTACGGCTCGTCACGGTGATCGCCGCGCGCCGATCTTTATCGGCGGTGGTAAGGCTCACGGCGCACGCCGCCGCGAGTTCGACGTTTCGCTTAACAAGAAAGTCCGTGCGCTTGGCTTGAAGATGGCGCTGTCATCGAAGGCTAAAGCCGGTCTGGTGATTGTTGACAGCCTTGATTTGGCAGATGCCAAGACCAAGGGCGTTGCAACCCTGCTGGCTAAAGCCAATTGGGGCAAAAAGGTTCTCGTCATTGACGGTACTCAGGTGAATGAGGGTTTTGCCCGCGCCACCCGCAACCTGTTCGGCATCAACGTGCTCCCGGCAATGGGCGCGAATGTCTATGACATCCTGAAGCATGACACTCTGGTGCTAACCCGCGCCGCGGTCGAACAGCTGGAGGCGCGTTTCGCCCTTCAGGGAGGGGCTAACTAATGGCTAAGGACGCAATCGACACGCGCCACTATGACGTGATCGTGGCTCCCCACATCACTGAAAAGTCGACGCTGGCCAGCGAGTATAACGCAGTGGTCTTCAAGGTGGACGGCAAAGCCACCAAGCCGCAGATCAAAGCTGCGGTCGAAGCCATCTATGGCACCGTGGTCGTCAGTGTGAATACGCTGACGCAAAAGGGCAAAACCAAGCGCTGGAAGGGTCGCCCCTACAAGCGCTCGGATGTCAAAAAGGCGATTGTCCGGTTGGCTGAAGGCCAGTCGATTGACATCACCGAAGGAGCGCAGGGTTAAGCCATGGCACTCAAGAGCTATAATCCGACCAGCCCAGCGCGCCGCGCGCTGATCCTGGTCGACAAGTCCTCGTTGTGGAAGGGCAAGCCGCTCAAGGCGCTTACCGAAGGTAAGAGCAAGACCGGCGGGCGCAACAACAAGGGCCACGTGACGTCGCGCGGGATCGCCGGCGGTCACAAGCAGTCGTATCGGTTCATCGATTTCAAGCGCCGCAAATGGGATGCCCCAGCGGTGGTTGAACGGATGGAATACGATCCAAACCGCACCGCCTTCATCGCACTGATCAAATACGCTGACGGCGAACTGGCTTACATCATCGCGCCGCAGCGGCTTGCCGTTGGCGACAGTGTGGTGGCCGGCGAAAAGACCGACGTGAAGCCGGGCAACGCAATGTTGCTGAGCACCATGCCGGTTGGCACCATTTGCCACAATGTGGAGATGAAGCCAGGCAAGGGTGGTCAGATCGCGCGTTCGGCCGGCACTTATGTGCAAGTGGTCGGGCGTGACCGCGGGATGGTGATCGTGCGGCTAAACTCGGGCGAGCAACGCTACTTGCGCGGTGATTGCATGGGCACGGTTGGCGCGGTCTCGAACCCCGACAACCAGAACCAGAACTTCGGCAAGGCCGGACGCACACGCTGGCAGGGCCGCCGTCCGCTGACGCGCGGTGTTGCCAAGAACCCGGTCGATCACCCGCACGGCGGCGGCGAAGGCCGCACCTCGGGCGGTCGTCATCCGGTTACTCCGTGGGGCAAGCCGACCAAGGGCGCCCGGACCCGCAACAACAAGCAGACGGACAAATTGATCATCCGTTCGCGTCACGCGAAAAAGAAGAGGTAAGCCACCATGGCACGTTCCGTCTGGAAAGGCCCCTTTGTCGATCTGCACCTGCTCAAGAAGGCGGAAGCCGCGCAGGATCAGGGACAACGCGCTGCTCCCATCAAGACCTGGTCGCGTCGCTCGACTATCCTGCCGCAGTTCGTTGGCTTGACGTTCAACGTCTACAACGGACGCAAATTCATACCGGTCTCGGTCAACGAGGACATGGTTGGTCACAAGCTCGGTGAATTTTCGCCGACGCGGACTTTCCCGGGTCACGCTGCCGACAAGAAGGGCAAACGCTGATGGGCAAGGAAAAATCTCCGCGCCGCGTTGCTGACAACGAAGCGCTGTCGGTCGGCACCACCATTCGTGGGTCGGCTCAGAAGCTTAACCTGGTGGCGGCGTTGATCCGTGGCCGCAAGGTTGAAGACGCGATGAACATCCTCGCTTTCTCGAAGCGGGCGATGGCGGTCGATGCGCGCAAGGTGCTCGCCTCGGCGATCGCAAACGCGGAAAACAATCACAACCTCGACGTTGATGCGCTGGTCGTGGCAGAAGCCTCGGTTGGCAAGTCGATTACGATGAAGCGTTTCCACACCCGCGGTCGCGGCAAGTCGACCCGGATCCTCAAGCCGATCAGCCGGCTGCGGATTGTGGTGCGCGAACAAGCTGAAGCTGGGGAGGCCTGAGCCATGGGTCACAAGAGCAATCCGATCGGGCTGCGGCTGCAGATCAACCGCACCTGGGACAGCCGCTGGTACGCCGAGGGCAAGAACTACGGCAAGCTGCTTGAG
>JANMCG010000218.1:0-12809 GCA_031361075.1 Novosphingobium sp.
GTGGCAGTTTGCTGCGTGTCCCAATCGGTCTTCTGCTCGGCGGTTTCCGCTGCGGTGCAGGGCCGCTCGGTCACATCGTCCTTTTTATAGCAGGTGGCGGGCGAAAAGTCGGCCTTCGGTTTCTGCGCCATGGCCATTTCGGCCAGTCTGGTCAGCCCGAGGATCACAATCTGGCCTCTGTAGGTATACGTGAAGTGGCCATCCTTGCGCAGATCGAGCGTCGCGGCGAATTTACCCGGCAGGACAAAACAAGCGGCCAGCAGCAATGCCAGCGCTGCGGCGGTAACGGTTGCCGCGGTGCGCCGCAGAATTAGCGAATGGTGCATCGAATTTCCCCCCAGAAAACTGTCAGTCCCGCGTGGCAATCGCATAAAGCGCAATTGCGGCGGCGTTCGAGACGTTGAGACTTTCTATCGCGCTGCTGATCGGTAGTCGAGCCAAAGCATCACAGTGTTGCGCTATGTTGTGGCGCATGCCTTCACCCTCCGCGCCGAGCACCAAAGCGACTGGGCCGGTCGGCAGAGCTTCAGCCAATGTGGTGGTGCCCGCGCCGTCGAGCCCGATCCGCCAATAGCCAGCCTCGGCAATTTCATCGAGCGCGCGCGACAGATTGACCACGCGGACCCAAGGGACGATCTCCAGCGCGCCCGACGCGCTTTTAGCCACTACGCCGCTTTCGGGTGGGGCATGACGGTCCTGCGTTACGATTGCGGCCGCACCGAACGCAGCGGCCGAACGCAGGATCGCGCCAACATTGTGCGGATCGGTGACCGAATCGAGGATCAGCAACGGCTGCGCTGCCTCGCCGCCGAGCACGTCTTCGAGAAAAATATCCTCAAGCGCATTGCATTCAAGCACCAGCCCCTGATGCGGGGCATCGCGCGCGACCAGTCGGGCCAGATCGGCGGGTGACGCGTACTCGACCTTGAAATCGGCCGGCAATTCGCCGTCGAGCGCTTCAATCCCCTCGCGCGTGGCCCACAGCTTGCGGTGCTGGCGTTCGGGGTTAAGCAGTGCGGCTTCCACTGCGTGGCGGCCCCACAGCCGCACCGCGCCGGTGCTGGCCTGGCCCGATCCGCGCCCGCCTTTCATGCGTCCAGCCCGGCCGCGCAGCGCACGTTTGGGCTTTTCATCGGTCGGGCGGCTCATGTCGCAAAGTCCTGGTTCATCACGCCCCCCTGCCAGTCACCCCATTGACAGGCAAGGCTCTGTTCGGCATTGGCGCGCTTCCTCGGCTGGAAGGCCCCCGAAACGGGGTTTAATTCGGGGCGACCCGACACCGGCAAGCTGGTGTGGACAGGTGGCCGAGTGGTTAATGGCAGCAGACTGTAAATCTGCCCGCGAGAGCGTACGGTGGTTCGAATCCACCCCTGTCCACCACCCAGCTGATTTACCAGCTGTTTTGACCAGCCCTTTGGCCGGCTGACCCGCCAGTTCAGGGTTGCGAGTGCTCAGCCCGGGCCGCGCCGGGGTTTTCACCACGTGTTTTGCCTGCATGGGCCAGCAACTGGCGCCAATTGAACTGGGTGAAGTCGCTGGGCGCAACTGGCTGGTCGACCCCGGTTTCAAACCGTTCGGCCAAGCGGATCGAGGCGACCGCAAGCAACAATCCAAACGGCAGATCGATCAGATAGTGCCAGCGCGTTGCCACGGCGCTGACCAGAATGAACGAAAAGAAGATGCTGTAGACCGGAACCAGAATTTTGGCGTGGCGCCACGCGAAATACAGGAACAGGAATGCGCCACCAACGTGCAGCGACGGCATCGCGCCGAGCCCCGCAGTCAGATTGGCGCTGCCGTTAGCGCGAATCCAGCCCGCGCCGCCTGCGACGATCTGATGATAGGTGTTGAGCATGCCTTGCTGCGCTTCACTGTGCAGCGCGATCAGCCCGCGCTCATAGATGAACGGACCGAGCGCTGGCATGATTTGATAACAGAAGCCGCCGATACCTTGGAAAAACAGCGCCGATAAAAACAGCCGCCTGAATTGCTTGGGGCCTTGCAGCGCGTGCACGCTGAAACTGGTGTAGAACATCATGATGAACACCACCATGTAAGCGTTCTGGCCAAGGCCGAAAATCGGGGTCATGGCTTCGCGTGCGGCGAACGCGCCGCCAATTACCGGTCTGAACAGCTGATCGATTTGCCACAAATGCCGATCCCACGGGACCGGGTTGATCAGTGGCCACCACAGCTTGAGGTTGAAATGGCAGACCAGCACGATCGCATAGCATGGCAAAGCGACCAGATAGTTCCACGCCATGCGGCTGCGTTGACCGATCAACACGAACAGGCCCCAGATGGCGACCCCGAGCAGCGGGTAGATATAATGCAGATCGATGAATGGCGCGCGGTCACCGCTGGGCAAGTTGATCGGCACACCGATGCTTCGCCCGATCAACCAGGTCGCAACCAGCACAACGGCTGTGAAGTTAATCTCGACCGGAATTGCGCCAAATCGCTTCATCGGCGCGGGCTAACATTTGTTAGTTAAGATCGGGTTTGCAGGCGCTTGGCCTTGTCGTGATCGGCACTGGTCACTAGACTGGCACGAATGAACGAAATTACCCCCGTTATCGCAGCGACCGGACTGTTTACCCCACCCGATTCGATCAGCAACGATGAATTGGTTGCCAGTTTCAACACTTACGCGGCGACTTATAATGCGCAGCACGCCGATCAGATCGCCGCTGGCACCTGCGCGCAATTGCCGCCCAGTTCGGCCGAATTCATCGAGAAGGCGAGTGGGATCAAGTCGCGCAATGTGCTGAGCAAAGCGAGCCTGCTCGATCCTGCGATCATGGCGCCGCGCTGGGCCGAGCGGCCTAATGAAGAGATTTCGGTGCTGGCCGAGATCGGGGTAAAAGCGGCACAGGATGCGCTTAACGCGGCACGGCGGTTGCCGAGCGAGGTCGATGCAGTGCTGTGCGCGGCGTCGAATATGCAGCGCGCTTACCCCGCGATGGCGATCGAAATTCAGGATGCCTTGGGGATCGAGGGGTTTGCCTTCGACATGAATGTGGCGTGCTCATCGGCGACGTTCGGGATTCAGACCGCCGCCGATTACGTTCGCGCCGGCCACGCGCGATCGGTGCTGGTCGTCAGCCCCGAAATCTGCTCGGGCCACTTAAACTGGCGCGACCGGGACAGCCATTTCATTTTCGGCGATGTCGCCACCGCAGTGCTGGTCGAACGCGCCGATCTGGCCCCGCGCCCGCATTGGGAGATTGTCGGAACCGCGCTCAAGACCGTGTTCTCGAACAATATCCGCAACAATTTCGGCTTCCTTAACCGGGCGACGCCCGCAACGTCCGCGAATGATGACAAGCTGTTCGTTCAGGAAGGCCGAAAGGTGTTCAAGGAAGTCGTGCCGCTGGTCGCCGCGATGATCGTTGACGAAGCAGCCAAGCTCGGGCTTGAACCGCAGCACTTGCGACGGCTGTGGCTGCATCAGGCCAATCAGGGGATGAACCGGCTGATCGCGCAGCGCGTGCTGGGGCACGAAGCGAGCGAGGACGAGAGCCCGACCGTGCTCGACACTTACGGCAATACCTCGAGCGCGGGATCGATCATTGCTTTTCATAAGCACAACGCCGACTTAGTGGCCGGTGATATCGGGACAATTTGTTCATTCGGCGCGGGTTATTCCGCCGGAGCGGTGTTCGTGCGGAAGGTAGCGTAAAGTGGCAAACGAGATTTTCGACAACCGCGGGCGCGGCGTGGCGGCGTGGAGCTGGCCCAGCGTGCATCCCGAAGGGCGCAAATTTGCGCTGGCAGCGGCGGTGGTCTGCGCGCTTGCGGCGTGGATGGCGTGGGAGACTTTGGCCTGGCCGCTTGGCGCGCTGGTGATCGGGATTGCCGCGTTCTTCCGCGATCCGCAGCGGGTCACCCCAATTGGTGACGCGCTGGTTGTCGCTCCTGCTGACGGGCTGATCACACTGATCAAGCAGGTCGAGCCGCCACGCGAACTGGTGCAGGACGATGGCGCTGGCACCGCCGCCTTGCCTTCCGGAATGGTGACGCGGATTTCGATTTTTATGTCGGTGTTCGACGTCCACATCAACCGCTCGCCGATTGCAGGCACGGTGCGGCGGCTGGTCTATATCCCCGGTAAATTCCTCAATGCCGATCTCGACAAGGCGAGCGATGAAAACGAACGCCAGCACATTCTGATCGAACAGAGCGATGGCCGGATGATCGGGTTCACCCAGATCGCCGGCCTGATCGCGCGGCGGATCGTGCCATTCGTCAAGCCGGGCGATAGCGTCGCGGCCGGGCAGCGGGTCGGGCTGATCCGCTTTGGCAGCCGGGTTGACGTATACCTGCCCGCCGGGACCGAGCCGCAAGTACTGGTTGGCCAGCGGGTGATCGCGGGTGAAACCGTACTCGCACAAGTCGGCCAAGCGCTTTTGATCGAGGGTGCGCGCCAGTGATTGCCGAGCCGGTCCGCCCCGGGCTGACGCTACGGGCGATGGTGCCCAATGCGATTACTGCGGCGGCGTTGTGCGCCGGGCTGACCGGAATCCGCTTCGGGATCACTGGCGATTTTGAAAAGGCGGTGCAATGCATCGTCCTGGCCGGTATTCTGGACGGGCTTGATGGCCGGGTTGCGCGGATGCTCAAGGCGCAATCGAAGTTCGGGGCCGAGCTCGACAGTCTGGCTGACAATGTCTCGTTCGGAGTGGCCCCGGCATTATTGCTGTTCTTGTGGTCACTGCAGGAATTGCCCAGGATTGGGTGGTTCGCCGCGCTGGCGTTCTCAATCGCCTGCGCGTTGCGGCTGGCGCGCTATAACGCGCGGATCGATCTGGCCGACGAGCCGCGAAAGACCGCCGGGTTTTTGACCGGAGTACCCGCGCCGGTCGGGGCAGGGCTGGTGTTCCTGCCGCTGTATCTGTTTTTTGAAACCGGCAATCAACTGTTCCGCGAGCCGTGGCTGGTCAGCATCTGGCTGGCAGCGATGGCCTTTTTGATGATCTCCAACGTCGCCACGCTCAGCTGGGAAAAACTGCGCCCGCGCAAGCAAGTGCGGCTCGAGGTTATTTTACTGGTCGGGATGCTCGCGGCCGGCTTGCTGACCGAACCGTGGTGGACGCTGATCGCGATCTGCGTGGTTTATCTTTCCCTGCTGCCTGTGGCGATGGTGCTGTACGCCCGCACTAGGCGGCAGCGCGCAGCGGCTGGACCTGACAAATCGGCTTGACCTTAATGGGAGTTGCGGCGCTGAGCGCGACCACTTGACCGTGGCGCGGGCTGACCAGCGTTTCGCGGATGGTAAAGCGCAATTCGCGCGATTGCGGGCACTGTGCCAGCGCGGCTTTCAGTCCGGCAATTCGGGGCGCGGCGTCGGCAATCTGCCAGCCGAGGATGGCAATCGCGGTGATCGCTGCGACCGAGAACAGTGCTATCAAACCAAAAGTCCCTAAAATCAGCATGGTGATTACTCCGTTGCGCCCTGTGAGGGAGCCTGTGGATAACGTGTGGACAAGCGCAAAAGTTTCAAACGTGGTTAAGATTTCTTAATGTTCCTGATTTGTTCTGTTGTGTCAAGCGGTCTTTCGAACATCATCCGGCATGGCGGAGCCAGGCACTTTTTGCTGGAGTTGAGCGGCAATCGCGGTTAAGGGCGCGCGGCCTGCGGGCGAAACCGGACTTACTTCGGAATCGTATCGTGCAGGCAAATCCACATGGGAAGCGCCCATACCGGTGCCGCAGTCGGGCCAGGTCTTCGGACCCTAACCGCACGGTTCCTGCTTCCCAGAGGTTCAACCGGAAGGAAATACTTATGGCGGCACCAGTCGTTACGATGCAGCAATTGATCGAGGCCGGCGCACATTTCGGCCACCAGACTCACCGCTGGAACCCGCGGATGAAGCCGTACATTTTCGGCGCACGCAACGGCATTCACATTCTTGATCTTTCACAGACCGTGCCGCTGTTCGCGCGTGCGCTCGATTTTGTCTCGGCCACCGTGCAAGCGGGCGGCAAGGTGTTGTTCGTCGGCACCAAGCGCCAGGCGCAAGAGCCGATTGCCCAAGCCGCGCGCTCGTGCGGCCAGCACTTTGTCAACCACCGCTGGCTGGGCGGAATGCTCACCAACTGGAAGACCATCTCGCAGTCGATCAAGCGGATGAAAGCTTTGGAAGAGCAGCTGTCGGGCGACACCGCCGGGCTGACCAAGAAGGAAGTTCTGCAGCTGACCCGTGAGCGTGACAAGCTCGAAATGTCGCTTGGCGGCATCCGCGACATGGGCGGCATTCCCGATGTGATGTTCGTAATCGACGCCAACAAGGAAGAGTTGGCGATCAAGGAAGCCAACGTGCTGGGTATTCCGGTGGTCGCGGTGCTTGATTCGAACGTATCGCCCGATGGCATCGCCTTTCCGGTTCCGGCCAACGACGACGCCAGCCGCGCAGTCCGCTTGTATTGCGAAGCAATTGCCTCGGCTGCCACTAAAGGACACCGTGAAGGCGTGGTCGATTCGGGCGTCGATATCGGCGCGCTGGATGTCGCTCCGGTTGAAGATGTGGTCGCGGCAGAAGTTGCTGCACCGGTTGCCGAACCGACGATGGCAGAAGTCGCTGCTGATGTGACCGCTGATGAAGTGACCGTCGAAGAAACCGCGACCGAAGCTTAAAATTCACCGTGGTCCCGGGTCTGGCCTGGCATCGCTGGCTTTCTGACGCAATTTTGCAGCAGGTGGCGGGCGGTCCCTGACCAGGTTCGGGACGACGTACTTATTCGAAGGATTATCAAGATGGCTTATACTGCCACTGACGTGAAAAACCTGCGTGAGCGCACCGGCGCGGGCATGATGGACTGCAAAAAAGCGCTTGAGGAGACCGCTGGCGATATGGAAGCCGCGGTGGATTCGCTGCGCGCCAAGGGGCTGGCTGCGGTCGCCAAAAAGTCGAGCCGCACTGCCGCCGAAGGGCTGGTCGGTGTGGCCGTTTCAGGCACCAAGGGCGTTGCGGTCGAAGTGAATTCGGAAACCGATTTCGTTGCCAAGAACGAGCAGTTCCAGGACTTCGTGCGCAAAACCACGCAAGTCGCGCTGAGCGCCGCATCGGATGATGTCGAAGCGCTGAAGACTGCTGCTTACCCCGATGGCGGCACCGTCACCGACAAGCTGGTCAATAATGTCGCCACCATTGGCGAAAATCAGCAGGTCCGCCGGATGAAGACCGTTTCGGTCAACAGCGGTGTGGTCGTGCCATACGTCCACAACGCAGCAGCGCCCAATCTCGGTAAGATCGGCGTGCTGGTCGCGCTGGAATCGCAAGCTCCCGCCGATGTGCTCGAAGCACTGGGCAAGCAGATCGCGATGCATATTGCTGCCTCGTTCCCGCAGGCGCTTTCGGCGGCTGACCTTGATCCGGTGGTGCTTGAACGCGAGCGCAAAATCGCGCTTGAAAAAGCGGTCGAAGAAGCGGCAGCCAGCGGCAAGCAGATCCCCGATGAGATCCTTGCCAAGCGCGCCGACGGTGCGGTGGCGAAGTTTGCCAAGGACAATGCGCTGCTTAGCCAGGTGTTCGTAATGGATAACAAGACCCCGGTTGCACAAGTCGTCGAAGCGGCCGGCAAGGCGGCAGGCAGCGCGATTGTCCTTAAGGATTACGTCCGCTTCCAGCTGGGCGAAGGCATCGAACGCGAAGTCAGCGATTTTGCCGCAGAAGTTGCCGCGGCCGCCGGTTTGAGCTGAACTCAAAGATCCTCTCCATTTTTGGCGAACGCCACAAACGGGGAGAATTTGGGCAAGCAGGGCGCGGCGCGAGCTGCGCCTTTCTTGCGTGCAGACCGTGTCAATTTTCCGTGGTTAGTGGGGCGCGTCGCTTGGCATGCCTGCCGCAGCGGTATAAGGCCCGCAAAACTTACCCGAGAGCGATGCTACAGCCCATGACTGAGCCCCATTCCAAGCCTGCTTACCAGCGGATCCTGCTCAAATTGTCCGGCGAAGTGCTGATGGGCAACCAGCAGTTCGGGATCGATCCCGAATTCGTTGCCGAACTGGCGAAGGAAGTGAAGGCGGCGCAGGCAACCGGCTTGCAGATCTGCCTCGTTATTGGCGGCGGCAACATCTTTCGCGGGATGGCTGGCGCGGCCAAGGGGATGGACCGCGCGCAGGCCGATTACATGGGTATGCTCGCCACGGTGATGAACGCGCTGGCGATGCAGAACGCGCTCGAGCAGCAAGGCGTCCACACGCGGGTGCAATCGGCGGTGCAGATGGATCAGGTGTGCGAGCCGGTGATCCGCCGCCGCGCCGAACGGCACCTTGAAAAGGGCCGCGTCGTGATCTTTGCCGCCGGCGTTGGCGCGCCCTATTTCACCACCGATTCAGGCGCGGCCTTGCGGGCGGCTGAAATGCAGTGCGATGCGCTGCTCAAAGGCACCAGCGTGGACGGGATTTACGATAGCGATCCCAAGCATAATCCGGCGGCAAAGCGTTATGATACTGTCGATTACAACACGGTCTTGTCGCAAGACCTGAAGGTGATGGACGCCAGCGCGGTGGCGTTATGCCGCGATAACAACATTCCGATCGTCGTCTTTTCGATCCGTGAGCGCGGCAACCTGGCCAAAGTGCTCGCGGGCGAAGGCACGCAGACGGTCGTCACCAAGGGAGCCTGAGCGATGGCAAAATATGACAAAGCCGATCTCGAACGTCGGATGAAGGGCGCGGTCGAGGCATTGCGTCACGATCTGGGGGGCTTGCGCACCGGGCGGGCCAACACGACGTTGCTCGATCCGGTGACGGTGACGGTGTATGGCAGCCAGATGCCGCTTAATCAGGTTGCCACAGTTTCGGCGCCTGAGCCCAGAATGCTGACCGTGCAAGTGTGGGACAAAACCAACGTGGGTCCGGTGGAAAAGGCAATCCGCTCGGCCGGGCTAGGGCTCAATCCGATCAACGATGGCAATACGCTGCGGCTGCCGATCCCCGATCTGACCGAGGAGCGCCGCAAGGAACTGGCCAAGCTGGCGCAGACTTATGCCGAGAAAGCCCGCGTCGCGATCCGCAACGTCCGCCGCGACGGGATCGACAATCTGAAGGCCGACGAAGCCAAAAAGGAAATCTCGGAAGATGACCGCAAGCGCGGCGAAACCGAGGTTCAGAAGCTGACCGACGAGCAGATCAAATCGCTCGACGAAGTCGCCACGCAGAAAGAACAGGAAATCATGGGGCGGTGACGTGCCCGACCTGGCCCATCCAACCCATGCTCCGTTCGCATCGAGCCAAGCCGAGCTGCCGCGCGCAGTGTCTCGACTTCGCCCGGCGTGAACGGGTTTAGTATTTTAAGATGACCGGTGGCACTCTCGCCCGGCACGTCGCCGTCATCATGGATGGTAACGGACGCTGGGCTAAAGCGCGCCATTTGCCGCGCGTGGTCGGGCACCAGCGCGGGGTTGAGGCGGTGCGCGACCTCGTCCGCGCGGCGCGCGACATGGGGCTGGAAGCGCTGACGCTCTACGCCTTTTCGACCGAGAACTGGAGCCGCCCGGAAGAAGAAGTGTCGGCGCTGATGGGGCTGCTCAAGCACTACATCATGGCCGATCTCAAGGAATTCATCGAGAACAACGTTCGACTGCGGATCATCGGCGATTTTCGCGCGATGGCCGCCGATGTGGTCGCGTTGCTGGACGATGCGCTGGCGCAAACCAGCAGCAACGACGGGCTGACACTGGTCGTGGCGCTCAACTATGGCGCGCAGGACGAGATTGCGCGCGCGGCAGCCAAGGCGGCGGTCAAGGGCGCGATCACGCCCGAGGCGATTACCGCCGAACTCGACACCGCCGGGCTGCCCCCGCTCGATCTGCTGATCCGCACATCGGGCGAAGTGCGGCTGTCGAACTTCCTGCTGTGGCAGGCCGCCTATGCCGAGATGGTGTTCACCGAGGTGCTGTGGCCGGACTTTACGCCAGCGCATTTGCAGGCCGCGCTGGGCGAATTTGCGGGTCGGGAGCGGCGCTATGGTGGACGATAAATTACTTTGCGGCAGGGGAGAGTAAGTTGACCCCGTCCCAGCCAAAAAAATCCGACCTGCCGACCCGCGCCGCCTCCGCGTTTGTCATGCTGCTTGTGGCCGGAACAGCGCTGTGGCTGGGCGGCTGGCTGTGGACCGCATTTGTCCTGGCGATCGCACTGGGCGTGCTGTGGGAATGGTGGGGGCTGGTCAGAAAGTTCGTGCCGGGCGCAGTGGGCCGCACGGTGTGGATGTTGGGCGGGATCGTTTACATCGGGCTGGCCGCGTTCATGTTCGACGTGCTGCGGCTTGATCCGGTGACCGGCTGGCCGATGCTCCTGATGGTCCTGCTCGGGGTGATGTTCACCGATATCGGCGCGTACTTTGCCGGCCGTGCCATCGGTGGACCCAAGATTGCGCCTAAGATCAGCCCGTCCAAAACCTGGGCGGGGCTGGGCGGGGGGATCTTTGGCGCGGCCGCCGGGATCTACTTGGCGCTCTATATCGCGGCCAGCGACGGGTTCACGGCGGCGGTCAACCACGCCGCGCGGCTGGGGCCCGACGATACCACGGTGGTGTCGATCACTGCGATGCCCAGCCTGGCGGGATGTCTGGTGCTCGGCGCGGTGCTGGCAATCATCGCGCAAAGCGGGGACTTTTTTGAAAGCTGGATGAAGCGCCGCGCGGGGGTGAAGGATTCAAGCCAGCTGATCCCCGGACACGGCGGATTGTTCGACCGGGCGGACGGGATGCTGGCGGTGATGTTTGCGATCGGTCTGCTCGCGACATTCAACTTCGCGCTGCGCGGCTAGCCGATGCGCACACTTTCCATCCTCGGCGCCACTGGCTCCGTCGGTGCATCGACGCTCGATCTGATCCGGCGAGACCGTGCCAACTGGCAGGTGGTCGCGCTGACCGCCAATTGCCAGGCCAACGAGCTGGCCAAGCTGGCGCATGAATTCGCTGCCGAGGTCGCGGTCGTCGCCGACCCCGCGTGTCTCGGCGACTTGCGCGCGGCGCTCGCAGGCTCGAGCACAGAAGCGCTGGGCGGAGCCGCAGCTCTGGTCGAAGCCGCGACGCGTCCCGCCGATCTTGTCCTCGCTGCGATCGTCGGCTGCGCGGGCCTTGCCCCGACGATGGCGGCGATCGAGCAGGGGCGAACCGTGGCGCTCGCCAACAAGGAAGCGCTCGTATCCGCGGGCGAGGTCATGACTGCGGCCGTCGCCCGGTGCGGGACGACATTGCTCCCCGTCGATTCCGAGCACAACGCGATCTTCCAGTGCCTGGCGGGCAACCGCGGCGAGGACGTCCGTTCGATCACCCTCACCGCCAGCGGCGGTCCGTTCCGCGAATGGAGCGCGGCGCAGCTTGTCGCGGCGACCCCGGCGCAGGCGGTCAAGCACCCCAACTGGGCCATGGGCGCAAAAATCAGCGTCGACAGCGCGACGATGTTCAACAAGGGGCTCGAACTGATCGAGGCATTCCACTTGTTCCCCGTGGGGCTCGATGCGCTGCGGATCGTGATTCATCCGCAGTCGGTGGTGCATTCGATGGTCGAGTAACGCGATGGTTCGACGCTGGCGCAGCTCGGGCCGTCCGACATGCGAGTGCCGATTGCCAGCGCTCTGGCGTGGCCGGCGCGGATGGATACGCCGTGTGCCCCGCTCGACCTGGCGGCAATCGGCGCGCTGACCTTCCGCGCGCCCGATGAAGTGCGCTTTCCCGCGACGCGGCTGGCGCGCGAGGCGGCTTGTGCCGGCGGCGGCGCGCCCGCTGTGCTCAACGCGGCCAACGAAGTCGCAGTCGCGGCGTTCCTGGCCGGTCACATCGGGTTCACCAGGATCAGCGCAGGGGTCGCCGATATGCTCGCCCGCTTTGCCCCCGCTGCGCCTGCCAGTCTCGACGACGTGATCGGTATCGACGGCGAGGCGCGCGGGCGCATGCGCGAAACGCTGGGGATCGCCTGATGCTGCAATCGCCTTCTGTGCTGACCATGCTGATCGGGTTCGTGCTCGTGCTCGGCCCGCTGGTGGTGCTCCACGAGTTCGGCCATTATCTGGTCGGGCGCCTGTTCGGGGTGCGCGCAGACGCGTTTTCGGTCGGGTTCGGCAAGGAATTGATCGGGCATACCGACCGCCGCGGCACCCGGTGGAAGCTTTCGGCGCTGCCACTGGGCGGATATGTGCAATTTGCCGGCGACATGAACGCCGCGGGGCTGCCTGCTCAGGTGGACGGGGCACACGGCGACGCCGGCACATTCCAATCCAAGCCGCTGTGGCAGCGTGCGTTGATCGTGCTGGCCGGGCCGGTGACCAACCTGCTCGTTGCCATCGCGATCTTTGCGGGGTTCAACCTGACGTACGGCAAGCTCGATGCGCCGCCCGTTGTCGCGGCGTTTGCGCAGGGTTCTGCGGCGCAGGCGGCGGGGATCAAGGTCGGCGACCGGATTCTCGCGATAGATGGCGACAAGGTCGCTCAGTTTGCGCAAGTTCGCGAAAAGGTCGTTGCCTATCCCGATCACGTAGTCCGCATTCTGGTCCAGCGCGCGGAGGCCCAAGTGACGATCCCGGTGCGGATCGCGGCGCATGTCGAGACCGATCAGTTCGGTAACCACGGCCGGATCGGCCTGCTCGGGATTGCCGCAATACGTCCCAAGATCGTGGCCGTAGGCCCGGTCGAAGCGGTGACAATTGCCGGCGGTCAATCGGCCACAGTGCTGCGGATGATGGTCACCGGCATCGTTCAGATCGTCGGCGGCGAACGCTCGGTCAAGGAACTGGGGGGGCCGATCAAGATCGCGCAGTATTCGGGGCAGCAGCTGTCGCTCGGGATGCCGGCGTTCAT
>JANMCG010000230.1:0-26831 GCA_031361075.1 Novosphingobium sp.
ATAGGCTTCGAGGAAAGCGCGTTCGTCGCCCGCGCCGGTGGTCCAGCCGATTTTGCGGCAGATCGCTTCCTGCACTGCGGCCATCGCCTCAAGCCGATTTTCGCGCAGCACGCGTTCGAGCGTCTGCAATTCGTATTCGCCATAGATCGCCAGCTCGGCCTCGCCGAATTTGTACGAGACGCCGGTCGCCGCGCTGGTGCCGCTGGCGGCAGCCGCGCCGGCGCTGAGCGCGGCGGCCAGCTTGAGCTTGGGCGCTTCGACCACCCAGGTGCCCGCGACCAGATCGCCCGCGCGCAGCCGGTCGCGGTTGAACAGCGGGAACAGCGCGAATACTGCCAGCCATGCCATCGCCGCCCACTCGGCCAGTCCGCCGCCAACCAGCGAAAACAGCGCGGCGATCGGCATAGTCAGCTCGGCATCGCGCAGCAGGTTACGCGCCAGCACCATTTCAGTGGTCAGCCGGCCGCCATCGCGCGCCGCCACCCGCACCCCGGCCAGCCGCTTGCCGGGCGTTGCGCCGCGCGGGCCGAGTTCGAAAAACAGGAAGTAGGCGTGGCGCAGCAGGAACAGCGCTGCAAGGTAGAACACCGCCAGCATTTCAAGCGCCGAGCCGAGTCTGGATCCGCGCTTGCCAAGTTCGACGCCGCTCATCTGCGCCACTTTGCTGGCGATGAAATAGATCGCCAGCGACCCGATCACGATCGTCAGAATAATGATGATCAGATCGATCAGCAGCGCGCCAAAGCGGGTGCCGCGGCTTGCCAGCCTGACCGGCAGCGCAATCCCCTCAGGCGTGATCAGCGTGCGGCGCCGGTCGCCGCGGCTGGGGGCCAATGTGGGAGCTGCGCCGCTCATTCGGCCTCACTCCCCGGCGGGATCCGGCGCAGCAGGAAGAAATAGGCCAGCCACAACGCCAGGATGCCGTACCCGACCACCAGCCGCGCCGCGGTGCTGTCGATCAGTTGCCGCCCCAACCCCTCCAGCAATCCGGCGATCACCAGCATCAGTACCACCCCGGCCATCACAGTGGCGGTGCGCTGCCCGGCCGCAGCGGCGGCATCGAGCACTGACCGCTCCCCCGGGAAGGCCATCGATCGGCCGACGTGCAGCCCAGCGCCACCCGCCAGCAGGATTGCGAACAGTTCGGTCGTGCCGTGAATCGATAGCCAGCCAACAATTTCGAGCGTCAGGCCCTGGCCGTGATACAGCCACAGGATTGCACCAAGCATCGCGGTGTTCTGCACCAGCAGCAACAACGGCGGGATGCCGAACGCAAACCCCAGCGCAAAGCACAGGATCGCTATTCCGGCGTTATGGCTGAACAGATAAGCGGCGAACACGCTTAATCCGTTCTGGTCCTGTTGGCCAAACAGCGTGCTTTTAAGCACCGCCGCGCTGGACCCCGGCACGCGCAGATCGCCCGGCTGGCTTGGCATGAAGGCAAAGTACCAGTCGGGATCAGCGGCGCACAGCAGCCACCCGATCACCGTGCCGCCGATCATCAGCGCCAGCGCGACCAGCAACTCGGGCCAGATGCTGCGCACCGCGCGGCTCCATTCGCCGCCAAAGAACCGCGCCAGCCATGACCACAGCGTGGTGCGCGGGCCATAGACCAGAAACCATGCGCGCTGCACCAGTGCCTCAAGATAGGCCAACGTCGCGGCATCGAGCGAGGTTTCGCGCGCTACCGACAGGCTCGACGCGACCGTGCGGTACAGCACCGGCAAATCGAGCACGTCGGCATCGGAAATTTTGCGCAGCCGCCCCGCCTCCATCCGCGTGACCACCGCTTCGAGCCGCTTCCAGTCAGGTTCGCGCTCTTGCCGGAACCGGTCGGAGCGCAATGCCGCAGCTTCAAGCGCTTGCTCGGCCTGGGCGCGCTTGCCGGTGAGACGCGAAAATATCGCCATTCAGATTGTGCCATCGCGAAGGTGCACAGCCGCAAAGGGATTACGCCGCGCCGCAGGCGCATCATGCTGCAGCAGCCGAACGCATGGGGCATACGCAGGAACCGTGCGGCGGCTTGGCCGGACGCACGCAATCTTTGCGCCTGTGCGGCTTTGCGAGAGCTCACGTCCCCTCATCCGATCGCCCCGCTGCGCTTGATCGCCAGATAAGCGTCGATCAGCCGGTTGCCGATTGCCTGATACGGCGCTTCGATTACATCGACGCCGCGCTGGCGCAGCTGTGACAGCACCAGCGCACGCTGGCGCAGCAGCGCGTCGGCGCTGACCGCCATCGCCAGATCCTGCATCGCAGCCGGCGGGGCAGTGGCGATCCCGCTCAGCTCGTCGTCAAGCATGGTGACGAACAGCACCACATGGCGCTTGGCTAACCGCGCGGCGCTTTCGATCATCAATTGCGCGCTGGTCGGGTCGGTGAAGTCGGAGAACACCACCACCAGGCTGCGGCGTTGCAGCCGGGCTGACAGCGTCGCCAGGGCGAGCGTGAAATTGGGCTCCTGGGCGCGGTAATCGAGCCCGGCGGCGGCGATTTGCAGCGCCTTGAACTGGCGGCTGTCAGTCACAAACGGCGTAAACAGCTCGGGCCGTGCGGCAAACCCGAACAGCGCCACCCGGTCACCGCCTTTGAGCGCGACATAGGCGTTGGTCAGCGCAGCGGTAACCGCGCGGTCGATCCGTGGCAGGCCAGACACAGGTTCGCACATCGCTTGCCCGCAATCGAACGCGAACACGATCTGGTTGTTGCGCTCGGCCTCATATTCCTTGGCATAGAGGTGCGCATGGCGCGCGCTGGCTTTCCAGTCGATCCGGCGCTTGTCCATCCCCGGCTGGAATTCGCTGAGCGCCTCGAACATCGTCCCTTCGCCGCGGATCCGCCGTGCGATCAGTCCAAACTGGGCGTCGCGCAAGAACGTCTGCAGCGCGGGCGATCGCACCGGGGCGACATTGGGCCAGACCCGCACGGTTTGATCCAGCGCGCGGCGCAGCTGCCGCGCACCCAGCCCGAGCGGGCCGGTCCAGCGCAGCCACAGCTCTTCGACCTGCGCGGTGCCGCGCCGGGTTGGACGGAATTCCAGCTGCGTCCGCCATTCGCCATCATGGCTGCGTTGCAGCGCCTGCTGTGCCTGACCGCCGGCCAGCAAGCGCGCGTCGCTGGCCAGCGCGCAATCGACCCGGCTGCGCTGCCCGCGTCCAAACCGCGCCAGCACCGTAAACCAGCCGGGCTCGCCCACCTCGACATCGGCAACAGCGGCAACTTCGATGCTGTCAGCACGCCCCGCCAGCGCCGCATCGATCGCTACGAGCGCCAGTACCAGCGTGCCGAGCAGCGGCGCCGCCGCCCAGCTGCCGGGCAGCAGCACCGCAAGCAGCAGCGCGGCCGGCGCCGCGCCCGCAACCAGCAAGGCTGCGCGCGCGGTGGGGACGGGAAAGGCGCGGCCGGTCATGGTTTCGCCCAGACCCGGGAAGAACTCACCGCGGCGCCTCAGTCGCGGCGACCAGATCGGCGACCAGCAGTTCGACCTGCTTGCCCTCGATTTCGGCTGCCGGGGAAAGCAGCAGCCGGTGGCGCAGTACCGGGCCAGCCAGCGCTTTGACATCGTCGGGCAGGACGTAATCGCGCGCCTCGAGCGCGGCGCGGGCGCGCGCGGCATTGGCCAGCAGCACCGCCGCGCGCGGGCTGGCTCCGGCAGCCAGATCGGCGCTTTCGCGGGTCGCGCGGATCAGCCGGACGATATAATCGGTCACTGTGTCGGCCAAGGTTACGGTCTTGACCGCCGCCGCCGCCGCCGCGATCGTCGCTGCATCGGCCACCGCAGCAACCCCCAGATCGGCGGCCCGGGCCGGCCCGGCGCGCGCGCCGAAATTGGCAACGATTTTCGCCTCTTCCGCGGCGCTGGGGTACGGCACCAGCAGCTTGAACAGGAACCGGTCAAGCTGCGCTTCGGGCAGCGGATAGACCCCTTGGCTCTCGATCGGGTTCTGCGTCGCGACGACCAGGAAATTGGCGGGCAGCGCATGCGCGGTGCCATCCAGTGTGACCCGGCGTTCCTGCATCGCTTCCAGCAAGGCGGCCTGCGTTTTGGGCGGGGTGCGGTTGATCTCGTCGGCCAGCAGCAGCTCGCAGAAGATCGGTCCGCGGGTAAGCGTGAACTGGCTGGTCTGGAAGTTGAACAGGTTGGAGCCCAGAATGTCGCCCGGCATCAGATCGGGAGTGAACTGGATCCGCCCGAACTGCAGCCCCAGACTGGCAGCAAAACACTGCGCCATAAAGGTTTTGGCGGTGCCCGGCGGGCCTTCAAGCAGGACGTGGCCTTGCGCCAAGAGCGCGGTCAGCAGCGCGTCGATCGTGGCGGTCTGGCCCACCACCGCCTTGCCGATCTGACCGCGAATCTGCGCCGCCAGATGGCTGACTTCGGGCAAGGTCATGGCGGGAACTGTCATCGCAGCAAGGTCCTTTCAAGCTGATTGAGGCGCTGCGCAGCGCGCAGCATGTCACGGGGTTTGCGCGCCGCGCGCAACTGCGCGGCGGCAGCGGAGAAGGCATCGTCGGCGGCCACGGCAGCGGGCGTGCGCATGGCCAGCGCGCGGTCGATCGCGGCTTCGGCCTGCGCCGGATCGAGCCGCGCGGGCAGCGCCAGCGCTTTGGTCAGCCGCTCGCGCGCAGCATCAGCGTATGGCCCGCCCAGCAGATGCAAGCGGCGCGCGCGGCGCAGCAATCCGGCGGCATTGGCCACCAACGCGCGCTTGCCGAAGGCGATCGAGCGCGCGCCTAACAGCGGCGACCCGAACCGGCAGTAAGCCCGCCACAGCGCCACCCCGGCGGCGAGCAACAGGCACAGCGTAGCGGCTAGGAACGGCGGGGTAAAAGCCAGCTCCAGCAAGCTTTGCGAACGGGCATAGCCAGCCAGCGTCAGGTCAAACACGATGTTGCGCCCGGTGCCAGCGAGCGCTGCTTGTACAAGCTGTTCAGCGAGCCGCGCATTTTCCGGATGCGCAAATCCATAATTGTTGAGCAGATCGGGATCGAATACCACGATCAGCGGAAACCTCGTCTCTGCAAGCGCTGCGGGCATGGCGAGCGGCCCGCCTTCGGCGGTGCTTTCGCCGTCGTTACTGCCAGGGTTCTGCGCTGGCTCTGCGGCCAGCGCCAACCCGCGCAATTTGGGATAGCGCCCACCATCGGCAAAGTATCCCGCCAGCATCCGCGCGTCGCCGCCAGCGGTGACCAGCGGCACCAGCCGTCCGCCGCGGCCCGACAGCACCGCCGTGGGCGCGGGCATCGCTCCGCCCAGCCCGTCTGCATGCCACTGCGGCGCGGCGTCAAGCGCGGACAATTCAACGCTGACCTCGTCATGAAAGCCTTTCCATTCGGGCGCGGCAGCATTGACCAGTTTGATGAACCCTGGGTGGATCGTGGGCTGGCCAGGGGCTGGGCCGAGCAGCGGGGTGGCGGGCAAAGGCAACGCCAGCCACTTGGGCATGATCAGCAGCGTCGGGCCAGAGCTGCGATGATCGGCGATCACCCGCGCGATGTCGGCCGCCTCGGTCTCGTGGCGCGGGGTCAGCACCAGCAGCCCGCCGCGCTGGTGCCCGCCGCGGGTCTGGACCTCGGACACTTGATAATCGCGTGCCCGCAGATAGCCGGCCAGCGCGGCAAATCCGGTCAGCCCTTTGCCGCCAGCGTGCGCTCCGCTCGGCTGCGGCTCGGGGGCGGCCATGCCGCTGCCGATCGACCACAGCAGCGCGATGAAGCCCAGTGCGCCAACCAGCACCAGCCCCAGCGCCACCCGCGGCGAAAACGGCCCGCTGGGACGGGCGCGCGCGCTCATGCGGTGCTCCCGGCCGAAAGGCGCTGCAGCGCAAACTCGGCATAGGCTCCGCGCGCGGCGTGCCAGTCTTCGGCGGTCAGCGCGCGCAACGCGAACAAGCTGGCCTCGACCCGGGCGGTGATCAGCGCAAAGGCCACTTTCGCGCGATCGGGCAGTGCGCCGATTGCGCCAATCTCGCGCGCGGTGCTGGCGCGGCCGACCCAGTCGGGCCGCGCGGCGGCAATCTGCTGGACCGAGCGCTGGAGCAACAGATGCGCGGCCTCGTCATAGCGGCCGGCAGCGGCAAGCCGGTCGGCATCTTCGAGCAGCGCCAATGCCTCGGCGGTGGCGGGCTGCCATTCGGGTTCGTGCCCAGCACCTTCGGTCCGCCGCCAAGGTTCGCCGTGGCGCAACGGTTCGGTCAAGCGCCATAAGGCATAGGCCGCCGCCGCGATTACCAGCCCGAGCAGCAGCCAGCGTAGCACCGGCCACGATAACCCGAGAGCACGGCCAATCGGTTCGAACAGGCTGCGAAAAAACCGTTCGAGCGCAAGCGGCCATTCGGGGGTTTTGACCGGCGCGATCACCAGTTCGGTCGGGGCGAACTGGATCGACGGGTCAGCGTGTACCCGCTGCCATGCCGCCGCAGCGTCCTGCGCCGATTGCGCCCCCTGAATTTGCTGTCCCGGCACTGCGCCACAGGTGGCACGGCGCAGGGTGCGGGGCAAGCGAGAGAAACTACCGGGCGGAGATTTTACCCGCGCTCGCGCTCTTGCGGGTAAGTGCCGAGTATCCGCAATTCCTTGCAATGGAACGCCAGTTCCTCAAGCGCGCGGTCGACCGCCGGATCGCCCGGCGCGCCGACAATATCGGCGTAGAAAGTGGTGGCCGAGAAACTCGCGCCCTTCTGGTAGCTTTCCAGCTTGGTCATGTTGACCCCATTGGTGGCAAACCCGCCCATCGCCTTGTACAGCGCAGCGGGGACGTTCTTCACCTCGAACACGAAGGTGGTCATCATCGGGCCGGTGCCGAGGCTTGCCGGATCGCGGCCTTCGCGCGCCATCACCATGAACCGCGTCATGTTGTCCGCCGCGTCCTCGACGTTTTCTTCGATCACCTTGAGGCCGTAGAGCTCGGCAGCGATCTTTGGTGCTATCGCCGAAACGGTCGGATCGCCAAGCTCGGCAACATAAGCCGCCGCGCCGGCGGTATCGGCGTAGGACAGCGGCACCATGCCGCGCTCGCGGAGGAAGAAGCGCGACTGGCCGAGCGCTTGCGGATGCGAATAGGCTGCTGTGAAGGGCCCGTCACCCAGCGCCATCAAGGCATGGTGGATCGGCATGAAATGTTCGCCGACGAGGGAGAGTTCGCTTTCAGGGAGCAGGAAATGGATATCGGCGACACGGCCATGCTGCGAATTCTCGATTGGGATGATCGCACGACCGGCGCGGCCGCCCTTGACCGCCTCAAGCGCGTCTTCGAAGCTGAAGCACGGCAGCGGCAGGCACGCGGGGTCCCATTCGAGCGCGGCGCGGTGCCCGTTGCACCCTGGCGCGCCCTGGAACGAGACCGCGCGCGCCGGATCGGCCAGGGCAGCCTGTGCCATCTCGGTGACGCGAACGAGCGCGGGGGCGGGGTAGCTTTGCATGGGCGCGGCCCTAGGGTGCGAAACGCGCTCGATCAATCAATAACCGAGCGCATTGCCCACCGGCAGGCGCGGGTCGATCGCGCCGTAAAGCCGTGCCTTGTTGCCGGTCGCCGGGTTGGGCTTGGCGTTTAGCGAAGGCCCGCCCACCAGGATCGCGGCAACCTGGTTCCAGTAGGTCATCGCCTCCAGCTTGTGGCCCTTGCCCGTCAGCACCGCCATCGTGTCGGCACTGAGCGCGTCCTTCTCGTAATAGATCACATCGGGCAGCCACTGCGCGTGGATCCGCGGCGCGTCGATTGCCTCGCTCAGCGTCATGTCGTGGTCGATCACATTGATCAGCACTTGCAGCACCCCGGTCGGGATATGGCTGCCGCCCGGAGTGCCGATCACCAGCAGCAGCTGACCGTCTTTGGTCAGGATGGTCGGGCTCATCGAGGACAGCGGGCGCTTGCCCGGGGCGACCGCATTGTTGCTGCCTTCAACCAGCCCGAACATATTGGCCGCGCCGGGCTTGGCCGAAAAATCATCCATCTCGTCATTAAGCAAGACCCCGGTGCCCGCTGCGGTGACCCGCGCGCCGAACCAGTCGTTAAGCGTGTAAGTCAACGACACCGCGTTGCCCGCCGCATCGACGATTGAGAAGTGCGTGGTGCTGTGGCCCTCCTTGGCGGCGTCGGGGCCGGGCAGGCTGGACGACGGCGTGGCGCGGCTGGCGGAAATGCCCGCCCGCTGCTGCGCGGCGTAAGCCTTGCTGGTAAATTTGCCGATGTCTGCCTTGACGAAATCGGGGTCACCCAGGTTCATGTTGCGATCGTGGAATGCGCGGCGCAGCGCCTCAGCCGTATAATGCACGCCTTGCGCCGAATGAAAGCCCAGCGCCCCGAGCGGATAGCCTTCAAGGATGTTGAGCGTTTCGCACAGCACGATCCCGCCCGAGCTGGGCGGCGGCGCCGAAATGACGTGGTAACCGCGATAATCGCATTCGACCGGCTGGCGCTCGACCGCTTTGTACGCCGCAAAATCGGCGGTGGTCATGATCCCGCCGCCGCGCTGACTGGCCGCTGCGATCCGCGCCCCGATCGGCCCGCGATAAAACGCCGCCGCCCCGCCGCGTGCGATCGCTTGCAAGGTGCGGCCAAGATCGGCCTGCACCCAGCGCTGCCCGGCTTGCCACGGTTGCCCGCGATTGAGAAAGATCGCCGCGCTGGCCGGGTCTTTTGCAAAATCCGCCCCGCCTTCGGCCAGAAAATCGGCATCGCCCTGATCCAGGACAAAGCCTTTGCTGGCATAGCCGATTGCGGCGGCCATCAACGGCGCGCGGGCGCGGGTGCCATATTTGGTCCGCGCCAGTTCGAGCCCCGCGACGGTGCCGGGGATCCCGGCGGCGAGGAAACCGCGCGTCGAGCGCAGCGGCACCACATTGCCGGCCTGGTCCAGAAACATCTGCGCAGTGGCTGCAGCAGGTGCGGTTTCGCGGAAATCGATGAAAGTGCTGCGGCCATCCGCCAGCCTGATCGTCATGAACCCGCCGCCGCCGATGTTGCCCGCCTCGGGGAAAGTCACCGCCAGCGCATAAGCTACTGCCACCGCCGCATCGACTGCGTTGCCGCCGCTTTTGAGCATGTCGAGCCCGGCTTGGGTGGCGAGCCGGTGCGCCGAAACCACCATGCCGTGCTCTGCCGCGATCGGCGCGGGCGCGGCGGCGTGCAGCGGCGCAGTGGTCAGCGCCAGCGCGCTCAGCGCTGCTATCAAGGCTTTGGCGGTGCGCATGAATGTGATCCTCCCCGGTAACCCCAGTCGTGCCACAAAAGAAAAGGGCGGGGAAGCCGCAGCTCCCCGCCCAATTCTCTAAGTCCGTAACGGACCGGCCGCGATCAATAGTTGATCTTGACCCGGACGTACCAGAACCCGCCGTTCATGCCGAACGGTCCGCCGTTGCGGGCATAGACCTGGCCGTCAGCCGAACCGCCGACCACCGGGAAAAGCCCGATCGAGTTTGTGTTCAGCTTGTCCGGGAACTGGTTGAACAGGTTGTTCGCACCCAGCGTAATGGCCAGTTCCTTCGACACTTTGTAAGTCAAGTCGAGGTCGGTGGTCGCCTTGCTACCGAAGTGCTGCAGCGGCCCGCCATTGGCCCCGGCAGTACCCGCCGAATTGCCGTAGTCGGCCGCGTTGATCCACGAACCGTAGTAGTTCTCGCGCGCGGTCAGGCTGAAGCTGCCCCGCGAATAACCCAGCGTAAAGTGCGCCACGTCATGTGGGGCGAGATTGACGATATTGGCAATCTGCGCGCCGCTGATCACGTTGGGGTTGGCTTTGAGAACCTTGTTGGCATTATGGTTGTAAGCCAGCGAGAGGTTGAGCTTGCCGCCCATCGCCTCGGTATTGTAGCTCGCCACCACGTCGATCCCGCGGGTCAGCGTGGAAAGGCCGTTAGTGAAGAAGCTGACGTTGCCGCCGGCCTGACCACCAAAGATCGTGTTCAAAGCCGAGCTTGCGATAAGGTCGGCAGCGGTCACCGTGAAGGGCTGGGTAACGAAGATCTTATCCGTGATCTTGATGTTGTAGTAGTCGATCGTGAAAGTCAGGCCCTGCATCGGCTCGGCGGTGAAGCCGACCCCGAAGTTAGTCGATTTTTCAGGGGTCAGGGCCTTGGCACCATAATACCGCGAGGCGACGCTATCGACCGGGAACGTGCCGGTCTGGATCGAGTTGCCAGCGTTGAAGTTGGTGGTCAGCGTCGAGTTATGCTGCTGCCCCGGCGAAGGCGCATGGAAGCCGGTGCCGAAGGTAGCGCGGATCGCATAGCCCGGGGCGAATTCGAACCGGGTATTGATCTTGCCGACCGTGGCTGAGCCAAACGTGTTGTAGTGCTCGTAGCGGCCCGCCAGACCGACCGTCCAGTTCGACAGGATATCGGTTTCCGCGCCGACGTAGAACGCCACGTTGCTCTGGCTCCAGGTACCTGCCTGGCTGGGGCTGACCCCGCCGTACCCCGAAGCGCCGCCTTGGGCATAACCCTGGAAGTCCGACACGGTGAGCTGATAGGTTTCCTTGCGGTATTCAAAGCCGCCCGACAGCGTGACCGGCTTGGCGAAGCCGACTTCGACCGGATAGGTCAGATCGATGTTGGCGTCGGTTTCCTTCTGCGCTTGGCGACCAAAGTCGAAACGCGTCTGCGTGGCGGTGTTGTACGGCGCCGACGAAGCCGGGTTGTTCGGGCTGAAGGCGGTATTGAGCGAGTTGTACATCGTCAGGTCGAGCGAGTTCTTGCTGCTCGAAACCGAAACGTCGTAAGTCCCTTCGCCCAGCGATCCCTTGATCCCGGCGACACCCCACAGCTGGTTCACGATGCCGACGAAGATCGGGGTGAAACCGGCGGGGTAGAGGTTGCGGAAATAGGGGTCCTGGGTGGTCGAGCAGCCATTGGCGTCGTTACCCGGGGTCGCATTGAAGTTCAGGAAAGTGCGTGGGCACAGAACGATATCGCCCGGCTGCTTCGTGGCATGCAGCGTGGTGCCGGTCGAATCGAGGATTGCCGCGGTCGATGCACGGTAGTTGAAGCTTTCGGAGGCTTTGCTGTTTGCCGCATTGCCGACCATATAGAACTTCGCATTGTCCGAAAGTTCCAGTTCGCTGTTGAGCAGGATCTTCCAGCCGTGGCCAGGCGAGTTGCCCCAGATCTGGGCGGGCAGCGGATAGAATGGCAGCAAGCCGGCATTGGCAGGATTTTTGGTCGAATAGGCCAGTGCGGTCGGCCGGGTCACGCCGCGGCTGGTCTGGCCGTCGTCGTAGAACTCACCCGAAACATTGACGAACGCGCGGTCACCCAGACCGACGCCGACATTGGCGGCAATCTGATAGCTCTTGCCGTCACCATAACGGAAATGCTGGCCGTAACGACCCTGGACTTCGATGCCCTTATCCTTGCGCACGCCATAGTTCATCACGCCAGCGATCGCATCTGAACCGTACTGTGCGGTGGCGCCATCGCGCAGCACCTGAAGGCTGGAAACCGCAATTGCGGGGATCGAGCCGACGTCCGCGCCCTGCGAACCGTAACCAAGGCCGGTATCGCCGCCCGAATAAACCTGCACCAGCGCCGAGCGGTTGAGCCGTTTGCCGTTGATCATCACCAGCACGTTGTCGGCCGGGAGGCCGCGCAACGAAGGCGAACGGACGAAGGTCGATGCGTCGGAAATCGAGTTCTGCGACACGTAAAGCGAAGGAACCACATTCTTGACCACATCAAGCAGGTTCGAAGAGCCCTGGGTCGAGAGTTCCTGCGCGCCGATCACGTCGACCGGCGAGGCCGAGTTGGTCGACGAACGGTCGGTCCGGCGGGTGCCGATGACCACGATGCTCTCGGCGATGGCGCTGTCATCGTCAGCGGCTTGCGGTGCAGCGGCAGCGGTCTGGGCCAGCGCTGGATCGGCCATAAAGATTGCGAGGCTGGCTACAGTTGCGGCAAGCGCAACCTTCCGGCCGCGGCGACTTGCGTTCATTCGCATGAAATTCTCCGTGTTAGGTTTCCCCCCCAGCTCCCTTTGCGGACATGCTGCGGTATGGCGCTCGGTATGCGCTGCACCGCACAAGTCAACGATTGCAGTGGGCAATACAACCGATTGTTTCAAAAGTGTGGCTTCGGCGCACTATGTCGTGCGTGGACCCGCATTCAAAGCTCGGATGATTTCATCGCAAAGATCGGCGTATGTGGTTCGTGCGCGGCCATTCGCGCCAGCAGCAGATCAAGTTCGCTTTCGGTCAGGATGATTCCTTGGTGCGCCGCCCGCACAAACCCGGTCGCAATCATGTGGTTGTTGAACGCGATCAGGTGATCGTAAAACCCGAACGCGTTAAGCAGCCCGACCGGCTTGGCGTGATAGCCCAACTGCGCCCAGCTGACCGCTTCCCACAGCTCGTCCATCGTCCCGACCCCGCCCGGGATAGTCAGAAATCCATCGCTGAGCCGGGTGAAGGCGGCCTTGCGCTCGTGCATGTCGGCAACGATGTGCAGCTGCGTGCAATCGTGGTTGGCCACTTCGCCGCCGCGTCCGCCCTTTCCGGCGAGCGCCTCGGGGATTACCCCGATCACTTCGCCGCCCAGATCGAGCGCGCCCTTCGCCACCGCGCCCATCAATCCCAGCCGCCCGCCGCCATAGACCACGCCGATCCCGCGCCGGGTCAGCTCTGCGCCGACCTGGTATGCAAGCTCGAGATAGCGCGGATCGTCCGGGCTGGCCGATCCGCAATAGACGGCAATTCGTTTCACGGCAGGCTCCCGGGCAATGCGATTGGCGGCGGCCTTAGCATCTGGCGTAACCGCGGCAAGCCTTGGCGGCGGCACAGCATTGCGGCATACCGGGCAGCGATGACCCGGCCACCGTCCAAAATGACCCAATTCAGCATTGCCCCAGCCAGTCACGATCACGCCGCTGCGATCGCGGCAATTTATGCCCACCATGTCCAGCACGGTACCGCCAGCTTCGAAACCGCCGCACCTGATACCGCCGAAATGGCAGCGCGGATGCGCAAGGTGTTGGATACCGGCGCGCCGTGGCTGGTTGCGCTCGATGGTCGCGGCGCGGTGCTGGGTTTCGCTTATGCCAGTCAGTTCCGCGATCGCCCGGCTTACCGGCTGACTTGCGAAAACAGCATTTACATTGCCGATGAGCAGCGCGGGCAAGGGCTGGGTACAGCGCTGCTCGCGGGCTTGATTGCAGCTTGCACGGCGGCCGGGTTTCGCCAGATGATCGCGGTGATCGGCGGGGCCGAGCCCGGCTCGATCGCGTTGCACACGGCGCTCGGGTTTGCACATGCCGGGCGGATGCGCAGCATCGGGCGCAAGCACGGGCGCTGGCTCGATACGGTTTATATGCAGCGCGCGCTCGGCGCTGGCGACACCGCTCCGCCAACCCGCGACCCTGCCTAGCTCGCCGCCAGTTCCTCGGTCACCACCTGATCGATTGCAGTTTTGATCGCCGTCATTTCTGCGGGCGTGCCGAATTTGGAAAATTCGGGATCGGGCTGGCGCATCAATTCGGCGCTGGCGGCGTTGACTTTGGCAAACAGCGGATCTTTGCCCAATCGCGCGATCTGCTGGCGCTCTGCCGGGCTGAGTGTCGCGATGAAATCGGGCAGCGATTTGATCATCGCGCGTTTGACATCGCGGTTCTGACCTTCGGCCCGGGTGATGGTGCCCGGTTCAAGCTTGGCCTGTAACACTGAATCCATCGTCAGGTTACCGGCCATCACCCCCATCATCCGCTGGCCCAGCGGCGAGGCATAGAAGTCTGCGGCGCGCTGCGCCTCGGCCGGTAGCAAGTGGCGCGCCATGATGCCCGCGCCTTCGCCGCGCCGCTGCAGCTTTACGCGGCTCATCCACAGCGCAAAATAAGGTTCGATCGCTCCGGCCAGTCGCGCTGGAAACTGCGGCCGGCGCTGTTCGAGCCGGACCATCGCGGGATCGCGTTTGACGATCTGGCCGACCACTGCCAGCGCCGCATTGTGCGCCATTACCCGCAGGTCGATCCCCGAGAAAATCGCATCGTAAAGCGCGAAGTGCGCCTTGGCCGGAACCCCTGACAAGGTGCGGGCCTGCGCAGGCGATGCCGGCGATGCACTCGATGCCGGCGGCGCGGGCGGCGCAGGCGGCGCAGGCGGCAAGGGCGGCGGTGGCGGCGGGACCTGCGGCGGAGCAACAGGCGCTGCCGGGAGCGGCGCGGGCACCGCAGCTGGCGCGGCTGCCACTGGTGCGGCGATCAGAGTGGCGGCGGTCAAACCCGCCAAGACCTGTTTTGCAAACATCGCTGCCCCTTTCAACTCTGCGTTGGGTGCGGCATATCGCGCCGAGCAGCTGTCCAGCAAGCCGCATTTCGGCGGTGCCGGTCCCATCGCTGGAACTGCTGCAGTTTAAAACGGGGGAAAGTCCAATGCCGGTTACGCCACCACACGTTCAGGCCAGCCTGCTGCCCGACAAGCGCGGGCTGCTGCTCAGCTTGACCGGATGGCTGGCAATCGGCGGTGTGTTGCTGGCGATGGGGCGCAGCGCAATCTGCGAATGCGGCACGGTCAAGCTGTGGTGGGGGGTGGTCCAATCATCCGAAAACAGCCAGCATATCGGCGATTGGTACAGCTTCAGCCATGTCATTCACGGGCTGATCTTTTATGGTCTGGCGCACCTGCTGTGGCGCCGCTGGCGCTGGTTTGGGGGCAAACCTGCCGCCTGGGCACTGCCGATTGCGATTGCGTTTGAAGGGTTTTGGGAGCTGCTGGAAAATTCGCCGCTGATTATCGATCGTTACCGCGCGGTGACCGCCAGCTTTGGCTATTCGGGCGACGCAGTGATCAATTCGCTGGCCGATATCGGCTTTATGGCGCTGGGGTTCTGGATCGCCAGCCGCTTGCCGTGGCGCGCCAGTCTGGCGCTTGCAGTGGGGTTCGAGCTGTTCACGCTGGTGATGATCCGCGACAACCTGACGCTGAACGTGCTGATGCTGGTCTGGCCGCTGGAGGTAGTGCGGCAGTGGCAAGGAGGTTTATAGCACTTTTATAAGGTTACTCTAAAATTCCTTTGCTGGAGACACACCACCTAGGCTTGCTAGTTTTCTAATTGGAACGCTTTGCGTCGCAACTCGCCCCGGTCGCTAAAGTCAGTGCTTGACGACATCCTTGTGGCTCAGCACCTTGTGCCATTAAGCACCCGGAGCATACATGTCTGATCCAACCGACACGGCCCCTGAAGAGCTGTCGATAATCGGCAGCAAGTCACTCGATCAATGGGATGCGGAGTGGGTTCTGGTGGAAGGCGGCTTCAACGTTCTTCACACAAAGCTGAACCACACTGTTGGTCTTTATCGCGCCGACTTGGCTGGCAACATCATGGTGATCGGCCAGGCGACTGAATCTCAGAGAGGCGGCCTGCGGAAGAGGTTGGCGGACTTCCGGCGACCAAGCTGGAGTGCTCGCAATCATAGCGCTGGATGGTACATTTATACCAATCGAGCGGACCTCGAACTCTGGATTTTGCCGACAGGATCAGACCGAAAGGCTGAGAAGGTTGCTGCGGACTTGAAAGGACCGATGATTGCCCGGCACAAGCCCCTAATGACGTTTGGTTAGGTGCTTATTCATGCGACAAAGGGGATCTAAGGCTAGCGCAGAACATCATTCGTAATGATGGGGTCACAGGTTCGAATCCTGTAAGCGGCACCACTACTTTCACCAGTAAGATCTGAAGGATAAGGTGAAAGACGCTTTCGCTGGGAACCCGGATTTCGTGCCTTGCAAGGCACTTTGAGCAAAGAATTGCCACCGACCCCCGCCAGTCCCATTTGACTAGCGAAAGAGCGTTTCGATTGTCTCAGAAAATTAGCCATTTGAAGGGCAGTCCGGCCGGCCGCACGCTTTTGTTCGAACGAAAGATGTGTTGAGCAAAAACTGTCGCGCGGATGGGACTGAACTGGGTGCAGCTTGGGTCGAGGATGGCTTGGTCTAAGGATGCTTCCAGCGAGCAAGGCCTCCTCCGCTGCGTAAACAGGGTGGACGGCAGACATTCTCCCGTTAAAGGTTTAAACTGACCCGGCGGGAGGAGTTCAAGTGGCGCGCGGACGACCGAAAAAGGTTCAGACCGAACCTGACAAGAATAGTTCGCGAGCATTTGAAGCCCCTCTCTGGTCCGCTGCTGATAAGCTTCGCGGAAACATGGATGCGGCGGAATACAAGCATGTCGCGCTGGGGCTGATCTTCCTCAAATATATTTCTGACCGATTCAACGAACGGCGGACTGAGATCGCTGCCGATCAGACCATTCCTGACGCGCTCCGCATTGAGCTGCTTGAGGAAAAGGATTCCTACACCGCCGAAAGCGTGTTCTGGGTGCCGGAACATTCGCGGTGGGAATACCTCAAGGAAAACGCCACCAGCACCAAGCCGACGATCGGCGAGCTGATCGATACGGCAATGATCGCCATAGAAGCCGAGAACCCCACGCTCAAAGGCGTGCTGACCAAGAACTATGCCAGGCCAGAGCTGGACCAGACCAAGCTGGCCGAAGTGGTCAAGTTGTTCTCCGACCTAGCATTCCGCGATGAGCATCACGGGCAGGACGTGCTTGGCCGTGTCTATGAGTATTTCCTTGGCCAGTTTGCCATCGCCGAAGGCAAGCGCGGCGGGCAGTATTACACCGCCGGGTGCGTGGTGCGCCTGCTGGTGGCGATGATCGAGCCGTTCAAGGGTCGCGTATATGACCCGTGTTGCGGGTCAGGCGGCATGTTCGTGCAGTCCGAACAGTTCATTGAAGCGCACGAGGGCGGGCGCAACGACATTTCGATCTATGGGCAGGAGTCCAACCCCACGACATGGCGGCTGGCCAAGATGAACCTCGCTATCCGGGGCATCGAGGCGAACCTTGGCAGCAAGTGGGCCGACAGCTTCCACGAGGATATGCACCCCAGCATCAAGGCCGACTACATCCTTGCCAACCCGCCGTTCAACGCCAGCGATTGGGGGCAAGAAAGATTGCAAGGCGATGTGCGCTGGCAATTCGGCACGCCGCCCACTGGCAATGCCAACTTCGGGTGGGTCCAGCATATCTTCCACCATCTGGCTCCGCATGGCATTGCGGGCTTCGTGCTGGCCAATGGCTCGTTATCCAGCCAGCAATCGGGCGAAGGTGAAATTCGCCAGCGGTTGATTGAGAAAGACGTGATCGACTGCATCGTGGCCCTGCCCGGCCAGCTTTTTTCGACCACCCAGATTTCAGTGTGCCTGTGGTTCATGGCCCGCGACAAGTCGAACGGGATAGTGAAAGACAAGAAGCTGCGTGACCGGCGGGGTGACGTGCTGTTCATCGAAGCGCGCAATATGGGCAGTATGGTCAATCGGACGCTCAAGGAGCTCACGACAGACGACATCGCCACCATCGCCAACACCTATCATGCGTGGCGAGAAAAGGGCGGCAAGTACGAGGATGTACCCGGCTTCGCCAAATCGGTGAAAATCGAGGATATTGCCGCCAAGCGCTTCGTACTCACGCCGGGCATGTATGTGGAGCAGGCAGCACAGGCCGACGATGGCGAAGCGATTGCGGACAAGATGGCCCGGCTGACTGTAACGCTGAAAGCGCAAATGGAGCGCGGCCAAGCTCTAGATATGGAAATTCGCAACCAACTGAAAAAGGTTGGTTATGGCTGGTGATGCCGTTAATTGGCCTGTTGTTCAACTGGGCCCGCGCGCGCAGAAAATTGGTAGTGGCGCAACGCCCAAAGGCGGCAAAGAGGCGTATTTGGAGTCAGGCCCCTTCACACTGATTCGAAGTCAGAACGTGCATGACTTTTCGTTTCGCTGGGATGGTTTGGCCTACATCAATGAAGAGCAAGCCAAGGCTCTTGACGCCGTTGAGGTTCACTCAAGCGATATTCTGGTAAACATTACTGGGGACTCAGTGGCGCGAGTCTGCATGGTTGACGACCGAGCACTACCCGCCCGTGTGAATCAGCACGTTGCTATCATTCGCGCCAATCCTGTCGAATTCTCCCAACTCTATTTGCTCTACGCGCTGCTAGAACCAAGAATGAAGCAGCGGTTGCTAATGTTGGCCAGCGCGGGGGCCACCCGGAACGCTCTGACCAAAGGGACACTCGAAGAACTGAAGATCAGCCAGCCGACCCGACACGAACAAGATCAAATTTCAGGCATACTGGCGGCATTCGACGCGAAGATCGACCTCAACCGCCGGATGGCCTCGACGCTGGAACAGATGGCGCGAGCACTGTTCAAGAGCTGGTTTGTCGATTTCGATCCCGTGCGCGCTAAAGCCGCAGGACGTGACACCGACCTGCCCGCCGATATTGCTGCGCTTTTTTCGGACGGCTTCGGCGAAGATGGCTTACCGCTTGGTTGGTCAAAGATGCGGTATGATGAAGTCTGCACAAGCATCTATTCTGGCGGTACACCTGCAACTGGCCGCAAGGACTTCTGGGGCGGTGATCTACCTTGGTTTTCCTCCGGTGAAACCCGTCATTCTTTTGTGGTTAAGACAGAAAAAACGATTACTAATCTTGGCGCGACGAATTCTAGTACAAGATTGGCTCCGAAGAATGCGACAGTTGTTGCTACCGCTGGTCAGGGAGCAACGCGCGGTCAAACCTCTATCCTTGGGATAGATACTTATATCAATCAATCCACAGTGACACTGGTTGCAAACAAATCACGAGTTTCTGACTTCTACTTGTTCATTGATTTGTCGGGTAGGTATAATGAATTAAGGTCTATTTCTGATTCCCAAAGTTCAAGAGGAAGTTTGACAACAAAATTATTGGCGCAACTCCCAATAGTCTGCCCGACTCCGGATGTAATGGCTGCATTTACGGCGCTATCGGACACTTGGTGCGATAGAGCATTCGAGGCCATCAGGAGTGCTGAAACTTTTAGGGGGGTGCGTGATTTGCTTTTGCCCAAGCTCCTGTCCGGTGAATTGCGCGCGGCTGACGCAGAAGCTGTGATCGCGGCTGCATAGAGGGACGCATGGCCTATCAGCTCCAGCTTCTTCGCAACCTCATTGAGCGGCACCCGGAAAGGGCTGGCAATCTTGAGCTGCATATCCGGGCGCTGGAACCGAGCATCGAGCAACTGCCTTTGACTTGCCTTTCTAATGTGCGGGCAATGTTCGAAGCCATGCAGCATAGTGTGCATGGCATCCTGCGGATCACCTATGGAGACGATGACGATTTCCCAAAGCGCACCAGCTTGGTCATCAAAGCTTTGGACTTGTCGCTGGGCGATCACCCGCAAAAGGATAAAATCGAGCATCACCTGAAAAAATTGCTCGGTAGCATCAACGGTGCGGCATCATCTTTGGCTGCTCTGAGCAACATCCCAAATTTGCGACACGGCGGCGCGCTGGACTGGCCAACTCTTGAGCGCCAGCACGCCTATATGCTCGGTGGCCTCTGCGATGCGCTCGTGTCGTTCCTGCTAGACGTAGCGTGGAACCGCCCATCCGAAGAAGTGGTAGCGCCTTCCGGCCCTACCTATGCGCTCGAAACCGACTTCAACGACAACATCGACAGCGAATATGAGCTGGTGGAGATTGCCGGGTCGACGTTTGAACCCAGCCGCATTCTCTTCACGCTTGACCCCACGCAATATGAAGCGGCGCTTTCCGAATGGCGGCTGACCAAGCCTGCCGATGACGAACAGGAAGCCGCCGCATGACTTATCCTACCGGTGGCACTCCACCCCCCAGTCGTTTCAATGAAGGCGCGGTTGAGCTGGCGGCGATGAGCTGGCTGGACCTGAGCGGTTGGCGCGTGTTGCCGGGCGACTATTTGGCCCCCGATGGCCCAATGACAGCGCGCACCGATTATCGGCAGACGGTGCTGGAAGGCCAACTGCGTGATGCGCTCGCCACCCTCAACCCGGAAGCTGACTCGGCAACGGTGGAAGCCGCCATGCGCGCCGTGATGGCCGCGCCAACGCAAAACCTGTTGGAGAACAACCGGACATTTCACGAGCTGCTAGTGTTCGGTGTGCCGGTGGAGCTTAACGAAAACGGCGAAAGCCGCACTGTCCGCCTGCGCCTGATCGACCAGAAAGATCCCGGCAACAACAGCTTCATCGCCGCTAACCAGTTTGTAGTGCAGGCCGAGCGGCACACGATTAGGCCGGACATTGTGCTGTTCGTCAACGGTCTGCCGCTGGCGGTGCTGGAACTGAAGAACCCCGCCGATGAAAACGCCACGATGGAGCGGGCGCATGAGCAACTTCAGAATTACAAGAACAAAGCCCCGGAACTGTTCCGCTTCAATGCGGCGCTGGTCATCAGCGACGGGATGGAAGCGCGCATCGGCTCGCTGACTGCCGGGTTGGACCGTTTCCAGCCGTGGCGGACCATCGACGGCGAAAAGCATGACGACTTTGGCCGTGCGGAACTGGAAGTGCTCATCAAGGGCGCGTTCGACCCGGCACGTCTGCTGGACTTGGCCTTTGACTACACCGCCTTTGAAATGGCCGATGGCGTGGTCAAATCGAAGAAACTGGCTGGCTATCATCAATTTCATGCCGTGCGGCGGGCGCTGGCCTCAACGGTGAAAGCAGCGGGCGAAGGCGGGCACCGCAAGGGCGGCGTGGTGTGGCACACGCAAGGCAGCGGCAAATCGCTGACTATGTTGTTCTATGTGCGCCAACTTCAACTGGCGAAGAAGCTAAAAAACCCAACGATTGTCGTTGTGACCGATCGCAACGATCTGGACGATCAGCTCTTCAAGACGTTCGCCGCTCATAGCAGCGCGATTCGTGGCACCCCGCAGAATGCTGAAACTGTGGTGGCTGTGCGGGAAAAGCTCAAGGTCGATATTGGCGGTTTGGTCTTTACCACCATCCAACGGTTTCGTGGCGATGATGGCGAGCATCCGTTGCTTACGGATCGCAGCAACGTGATCGTGATTGCCGATGAGGCGCACCGCTCGCAATACGGCCTGAACCGCCGTTTCGTGACGCGCGGCGACGAAGTGCGCGAAGAAGTGGGCTTTGCCGAATATCTGCGCCAGGCCCTGCCCAACGCCACCTTCATCGGCTTCACCGGAACGCCAATCGACGAGAGGGATCGCAGCACGGCGGCGGTGTTTGGCGACGTGATCGACACTTACGACATGACCCAATCGGTCATCGACAAGGCGACGGTGCCGATTCACTATTCCGCCCGGCTCGCCAAGCTAACGCTTCGACTGGATGCAGAGCAACGCGAAGAACTGGACGCGCTGGCTGAAGAGTTGACCGAAGGCAGTGACGTGCGCGCCGCCGAGCAGTTGAAGGCAAAGTTCATCCGGTTTGAGGAAATTGTCGGCTCCAAGGAACGCATTGAGACGATTGCCGCCGATATCGTCGCCCATTTCGAAGATCGCAAACAGGCGATGGGTGGTGGCAAAGGGATGATCGTAGCGATCAGCCGACAAGTCGCAGTCGCTCTCTATGATGAAATCGCCCGGCTGCGTCCGGCCTGGGTTGGTGCTGATCCGACGGATGATGACGACGGAATGATGAAAGTCGTCATCACCGGCAACAACGCCGATCCGCAGGCGATGCAGCCGCATATCCGCACAAAATCGAGGCTGGAGGAACTGGCGGATCGATTTAAGAACCCTTCATCGGGCTTCGATCTAGTGATCGTTCGAGACATGTGGCTGACGGGCTTCGACGCGCCGTCGCTCCATACACTCTATATCGACAAACCGATGCGCGGGCATGGCCTCATGCAGGCCATCGCGCGCGTCAATCGCGTGTTCGGAGCCAAGCCCGGTGGCTTGATCGTTGACTACCTTGGGATCGGTGCAGAACTGCGAGCAGCGCTCGCGCAATACAGCGCCCGCGATCAGCAACAAGTCAGCCTCAACATGGACGAGGCGGTGCGCCAGCTTCTCACGAAGGTTGAGTCTGCACTGGCCTTGCTCGGCAAGGTGAACTGGCAAGTATTTTTCCATGAAGAGCCAACGGTTCGCCTGACGATCCTCAAGCAATGCCTAGAAGAAATCCTTTCTAGCGATCACCGGGCAGAGTTCATCGACCTGGCGACGCAGGCCGAAGCGGCATTTGCCATCGCTGCAGGTGACGAACGGGCATCCGCCAAGCGACACGAGGTGGCTTTGATCGTCGCCTTGCGCGCCAACCTCGTCAAATACACATCCAGCAATGGTGGGCGCGGGCGGCAGGCTATTGAGCAGGAAATCCGACAGCTGATGTCGCAAGCCGTCATGTCGGACGGCATTCTTGATGTGTTTAAGGATGCTGGACTTGAGCAGCCCGATCTTGCCATCCTGTCCGACGACTTCCTACTGGAAGTGAGACAATCGAAGCAGCCCAATCTGGCTGTGGAGACATTGCGGCGGCTGCTACAGGGCAACATCAAGGCACGCGAACGGCTGAACATTGTTGAAGCGCGGAAACTCAGCGAACGACTGGACGATGTACTGACCCGTTATCACAATCGCGCGGTCGATAGCTTGCAGGTGATTGATGAGCTGCTTTCGCTGGCGCGGGAAGTGTCTGCGTCTGCAAAGCGTGGTGAAGAGCTGGGGATGGCCCCTGAGGAGCTGGCCTTTTATGACGCGCTGGCCGAAAATGGATCAGCGCGGGATTTGATGGAACGGGAAACGCTCCGCACCCTCGCCCAACTGCTGGTCAAGACCATCCGCAGCACCGTGACAGTCGATTGGACCCAAAAAGAAAGCGTTCGCGCCAAGATGAGGATCGAAGTAAGAAAGCTCTTAGCCCGTTATGGATATCCGCCGGACTTACAAAAAGCGGCTGTCGATTTAGTTCTGGAGCAGGCCAACAATATTGCTATCGATTGGGCTCTCTAAAAATCGACGATTGCCCAGACTATATTTTGGCACGGTCTAGGCTGTTCCCGTAACATGAGGTGTGGTGATGGCGAAGACTCCGAATCTGAAGATCCCGATCAGAACCCCTAAAAGAGTTTCCGCATTCCGAAAGTACACAAACCTCGCAGCTCTGATCCACCTCCTGCAGACAAAGCAGATCACCTTGTTAAATCCGTCAACTTGGGATGACAAAAACGACGCTTATTTTTTGGAAGAATTTAAGAACATGCAGGGGTTCACGACGGTCTTAGCAATTTGTTTCGCTGAGACTGACGAGACTTACCATCACTGGAAAGTTTTTTCAGACGGAGTTGACGGGGTCTGTCTTGAATTTGATAAAGAGAAGGTCCTATCCGCGTTTGACGGGAATCCGTGCATAAGCAAAGGGCCGGTCAATTATCGCCTCATTGCATCGCTCAGGAAGCGTGATCGTATCAATCCCGAGGAGTTGCCCTTCCTCAAGCGCAAACCTTACGAGCCTGAGTGCGAGTACAGGGTGGTTTATGCGGACAAAGACAAAGTTCCGAAGCCATCACTAGCATTCGATATTGAGATCGGATGGATCAATAGAATTACTTTGAGCCCTTGGATGCACGCCTCGTTAAGGAAGTCCTTAACCAGTACATTGCGCTCGATTAAGGGATGTGAAAAGCTTAAAATAACGCGTTCGACACTCGTCGGAAACAGAGAATGGCAATCTCTGGCCGACAAAGCTCGCTTGCCGACTACGAGCTAATCTAGCCGCCCGCATTCTTGCAGCAAACTGACCGCAGTTCGTAATCTGTCCGGCGTTGGATTTGGTGGATTCCCCTGACTTGTGCCCGGCGTCAAAGTCCAACCGCCTTCATCCATAACTATGCGAAGCCGAAGGAGCATTTTACCCCGTCCTCGTGCATCGGCTAGCCCACGTCCAACTGACCAGTACGTGTGCTGTGCGATAATCCAACTCTCGATGATTCTGGCGCAAGCCTCTTCCGAAGGCAGTTTTCCCCAAGCTTCGAAATCCTGCATTGCCCGCAAGAGCGGTAACCTGTCGAACACTTCAAAGGCTGCGGCACTGTAATTCCGCTGCGATAGACAGAAGGCGATGGCCGCAGCGATTGCCGTCGGCAGTGCAGCTTCATCTTCGTCGCGAACTGCGCTCGAAAGTGCATCAATTAACTCCACAGGATTCGCGGAGGCATCTGCCTCGAACCAATCAGCCGAAGATTTGAAACTTGCCCCACCAGCCGACACGGCAAACATAGCACCAAGCTCCCGGCTTGATTTTGGCTCACCTTCGAGGACGCCCAGCAACCAGTAAAACGTGGATTCCAAAGCCAGCCGGAAGAGCTGGCGGATTTGCAGACGCCTCCAGGCGAGGGCAGTCGAGGTCAGTTCCTCGTCATCGAGCCAAGTACCGGGCATATCGGCCATAAGGCGTCTGAGATCTTCAACTTCCACTTCTTCATCATCGAGTTGAAGTTCGGCAAATGCTCGCTCGACCAACTGCAAACCCAATCTACGCTTAGGGTCAGCCGTCTTTCCAGCGAGACGATTAAAGCCGGCCTGTTGCTCCACAAATGTAGTTGCACCCAGCGACCAAAGCGGTCCCCAGCGTTCCACATCGTCGCGATCAACCTCGACAGACCCGAAACTGCTAAAGGCGGGGTGCTCTAGCTCATCGGCAAACGAGGCTTCGAAAGCGTCGAGCGCAGCGTCAAGCTCAGGATTGGTAATGAACACGCCCACCGCGTCAGTTGGCGCAAGCCACCCCATGGCTCGAAGCCCAGGGCCATAGTTCAGCGGCGAGATAAGACCCGTTGAGGTGCGACGCAGATTCCGCCGACTCTCCCAAGCCTTGCTGCCAAATTGATAGCTTGTTGTCGATGGGTCCAACAAGGCTGCTAGCGCCTGACCGCCGGGTATTCCTGCCGCCGGATCGTCAAGAAACTGAGACCAAGCAAAGACGGCTTCGATGCGGTCGACAAAATCGCGCAACTCTTGGTCAGTCGCGCCACCTTTCTTTCCTGCTTTGATGATCGCACGTGCCCTGCGCCATGCCCAAGCCATCAAGATGAAAGGCCGCAGGAGGTCGGCAACATTATTAAGTCCGGGCAGGACTTCGTCCATCAGATCAAAGTTGATTTGGCGCAGTCCGAGCGGATCGACGCCACCCGGCTTAACCTTGCTTGGCCCAGTGATCCGAGGCCCATCGACCAACGTCGAATCTTCAATAATTTCGGCGAGCGAAGCCATCAAACCTCCTTGCACAGGAGCGTACGACAACAAGTGGTCATGCCATACTCATCGAGTTCATCGTTTGCCTTCCCGCCAAGCTGCATATGGCACCGTGGGCAGGAAGTCGGGCGCTTGTCGAGAATCACCCAACGCTCCCTTGTGGTAGGATTTCGGAGTCCGTCGAGCAGGCGCTGACGGAAGGGGCTGCGGTCAAGATTAGGACACCGAGCGAGAGCTTCTACTTCAGGCTCAAGCTCAAGGAAGACAGCAATCTCCTCACCCGGCGTCCTAGCAGCCTTGACCTTCTCCAGATACGCCAGCCCGTCCCAGCCACTCGGCGCGAAAGTTTCCAGGAATCCAGGAATCTGGTCCGTCGCGAGCTCAACGTCCGCCAAGCTCAAGTCTTGCCGGAGCAGAAACCGCCTAGCTTTCAACGGGCGGCTATCTTGTCGATCAGTGGCCCTCAACAGGATTGCAGCCGTGATCACCGCAGCGTGCTCCTTTGTGTCCAGGCTGGTGAACGAGTTGAGAATCCTCTGCAGCCAAGGTCGCACGGAATCTGCGGCGGGTCGATTTCGGTCCACGAGGTAGTGCCCAACGGTAAACGCCATGTTGGCATGGCGGCCCGCGTGCTCGGGCGAAAGCATGTTCTCAAGAAGCGTGTGGAACGCTTCCATTGCCTTGCGTTTGAGGCGCTCTAACTCTTCCTGACGCTTTTGCTCCTCATCAGCGCTCGGCGGCTCACCCTCTTCTTGTTGGCCTTGTTCGTCCTTTTCGGTCCCTTGAGTCCATGGACCTTTGGGCAAAGCAAAAGCAGATAGGAGCATGTCCAACGCGCGCGACCAAGCGGCGACGGGTTCAGAAGCGTGACCGGTCCCGTGAGTTTGGAAGTCGGTTTCATCGGGCGAGAGTTCCAATTCAGAAACCCACCTTGGTTTTGTCTCTGATTTATCTTCCTCAGACCCGCTGCCGGATATTTGAGAAGCTAGAAGGCGATCCGGGCTCTCGGCGAACCAGCTTAGGATCGCTGCGACATCCGCAGGAGTTTCCATTGCTCCCAGGAGTGCCATAATCTTAGTCGCCATCGCGCCCGCGCGCCGAATGATTTCCCGCGCTGCCGCTAGGGTGACAAAGCCTTCAGCGGCCCCTGAATCAGCGGACAACCGAAGGACCAACCTGCCACTTGACCAACTTTGCATCTCGATCTCTGGGGCAGCCACGTCGAACCGGCCATCGCTGTGGATTGCAACCTCCCCGAGCGGCACGTCTCCAGAGATTGTGCTAACCTGTGCCGACGCTACCTTGCCCGCCAATCCGGGCGTCAGCACCATTCCGACAATTCGGCTGCCTTCAAGCGAAGCCCTCAGAATGCCAACCTTGTCCTGGGTGCCGTCTTCCTCGTCTTCTTCAAGCTCAAACTGGGACGGTGCCGACGAAGGAAGGATCGACCAAAACAGAGTGGCGTTTGGCTGTATGCGAACAACTACCGCTTCCACGTTACCCCGTTCCAGCGCCGCTCTAGTTGCGTTGGCACTTCCGGAGATCAAGAGCCTGCCATTACGACAAACAACTTCGAAGCACTTGGCGTGAAGCAGGCGTTGGTCTTCCGCGAACTCACCTTCGATCAGACTTGGCTTGCCTATCCCGTTGGAGGGCCAATTGATGCCAGCTGTCCGTCGTCAGAACATTTGGCGCAACTCGTGGCGTAGATTAGCGGAGTGCGGGCCTCGTCTGGGGGTTGATGTTAGGCGGCGAGCTTGCGGTGTTGCAAGCGCCGATGTTCGATGGTCTGTCGCTTGATCCTTTCGCG
>JANMCG010000026.1:0-29261 GCA_031361075.1 Novosphingobium sp.
GGCGGTGGCGAACACATAAAAATCATAAAATTCGACTGCCGTGCCGGTCAGCGCAGCAGTCAGAACCTTGGCGTGGGTGCGCAGCGGCGACATCGGCTAAAACTGCCCATGCCGCCACCGCGCTGTCAAATGGAAACGGGCATCGCCTGAGGCCCGATCAGGCTATTTTCCGCCACGATTGCGGCAGCTATCCTGGATTTTCCTGGTGCAAGTCGGATAGACCTTGTTCATCGCTTCGGCAGGAGCTGCCGTCATGGTTCCCTTGTAAGGGGCTGCCTGATAGCTTGCGTCGGCTGGCATGGCCGGCGGCACTGGCGTCGCTGCCGATGCCGGATTAGGCGGAGTTTCGCTGGGCATGTCGGCCGAACCCACCGGATTGGCTGAAACTGGTTCTGGCATCGGCGCAGGCGGTGTTGCCACCGGGTCGGACATGGGCTCAGGAGGTGGCACCGGAGCTGGCATTGGCATTGGGGCTGGAGCTGGCATTGGTGCCGTCATCGGGGCCGGAGCAGCGTCGGTCTGCGCTACCAGCGGGCCTGCAGCGCACAGCAGTGCGAAAGCCGACGCTGCGGGGAACAATAGATTACGCATGGCAAATCTCCAGTTTGTCTCGTGTGACGCAAACTCGACGCGCGAACGGCTGTAAGGTTCCAAGATCAACGGCGGCGCAGGTTAACCTGTGGGTTAGCTGCGGCCAATACCGGGATACTGGCTCAACGCTGCAGATCGCAGCACGCATGAAGTGGTCGGCGCTGGATCCGGAAGGGATACCAGATCATCGCTTTGCTGTGCGCATCCAACAAAAATCAGACATTGTTAGCAGGGATTTAACTGCCGCACGCTAAGCTGCGCCCACTGTTGGAGGCGATTATGGACGCGGTGTTCAGGTTGATAAAATTGGTGGTCGCGGCGCTGGTGCTGGTGCCGCTGCTGTGGGCAGCCTCATGCTCTTTGCTGGGCGTCGGCGCGGCTTATGCGGTCAAGGAAGCGGCCGGTCCGATCTCGAAGCAAGCAGTCCAGACCGCCAAAAAAGAGCGTCTACGCCGCCAGAACGAACGGTTTAATCGCGAAGCAAGCTATAACTCGCGCCGCTACGATTACGACGACTATTGATAAGGCCAATGCGCCGCGCCTGCGCACTTGCACGCGGCCCCTGCGTTCCCTAACTGTTCGCGGGTGCAGCTCCCCGCCGAATCCATCCCCGATCCATACCTCGAAGGCCTGAACGCGCCGCAGCGCGAAGCTGTGTTGACGACCGAAGGCCCGGTGCTGATGCTGGCGGGGGCTGGTACCGGCAAGACCGCTGCGCTGACCACGCGGCTTGCGCATATTATCCGCACCCGCCGCGCCTGGCCCAGCGAAGTGCTGTGCGTGACCTTTACCAACAAGGCCGCGCGCGAGATGAAAGAGCGGGTCGCACACCAGCTTGGCCCCAGCGTCGAAGGGCTGCCGTGGCTGGGCACGTTCCATTCGATTGCCGCCAAATTGCTGCGCCGCCATGCCGAACTGGTCGGACTGCAATCGAACTATACCATCATCGATACGGACGATCAGGTGCGCGTGCTCAAGCAGTTGATCCAGGCCGAAGGAGTGGATGACAAACGCTGGCCGGCCAAGCTGCTGGCAAGCTGCATCGATCGCTGGAAGAACAAGGGGCTCAATCCCGCCGATCTGGGCGCGGCCGAGTCCGAGGCTTATGCCAATGGGCTGGGCCAGAAGTTTTATCAGCTCTACCAAGACCGGCTCAAAGCGCTCAACGCTTGCGATTTCGGCGATCTGCTGCTGCACATGCTTAACGTGCTGCGCGCCAACCGTGAGATCCTGGAACAATACCAGCAGCGGTTCAAATATATTCTGGTCGACGAATATCAGGACACCAACCAGGTCCAATACCTGTGGCTGCGCTTACTCGCGCAAGGGCACCGCAACATCTGTGTGGTCGGTGACGATGACCAGTCGATCTATTCGTGGCGCGGTGCCGAAGTGACCAATATCCTGCGCTTCGAGCAGGATTTTCCCGGCGCCAAGGTAATCAAGCTGGAGCAGAATTATCGCTCCACCCGCGATATTCTCGCCGCCGCGTCGGGGCTGATCGACGCCAATTCGCAGCGCATCGGCAAGACGCTGTGGACGCAGCGCAACGGCGGCGACAAGGTCAAGGTGATCGGCGTGTGGGACGGACCCGAGGAAGCGCGGCGGGTGGGCGAAGAGGCCGAGCGTCTTGAGCGCGAGGGCGCGTCATTGGCGCAACTGGCGATCCTGGTCCGCGCGCAGTTTCAGACTCGCGAGTTTGAGGACCGGTTCATTGCGATCGGGCTTAACTACAAGATTGTTGGGGGCTTTCGGTTCTACGAACGTGCGGAGATCCGCGATGCGCTGGCCTATTTGCGGCTGATCGCCCAGCCCAGCGACGACCTCGCGTTCGAACGCATCTACAACACCCCCAAACGCGGGCTTGGCGACAAGACGCTGGAGAAGCTCCACCGCCATGCCCGCGCGCGCAATGTGCCGCTGGCGATGGCCGCGCTGGAGCTAGTTGATACCGACGAGCTGCCCGCCCGCGCGCGCAATACCCTGCTGGGGCTGATGCGCAATTTCGCGCGCTGGCGAGAAGCTGCGGCGATGCTCTCTCCGGCCGAACTGGTTCGCGTTCTGCTCGACGAAAGCGGCTACACCGATGCGCTGCAAGCCGACCGTAACGCCGAGAGCGCCGGTCGGCTGGAAAACCTGACCGAACTTGCCCGCGCGATCGAGGAATACGAAACGCTCGGCGACTTCCTCGAGCACGTCAGCCTGGTGATGGACAACGACAAGGCTGACGATGCCGAAAAGCTGACGATCATGACGATCCACGCCGCGAAAGGGCTGGAATTCGACTACCTGTTTCTGGTCGGATGGGAGGAAGGCGTGTTCCCTTCGCAGCGCGCGATGGACGAAGGCGGGTTAGCTTCGTTGGAGGAAGAGCGCCGGCTCGCGTATGTGGCGATTACCCGCGCGCGCAAGCAATGCACCATCTTGCACGCAGCAAACCGGCGGATTTATGGCCAATGGACCAGTTCGATTCCGAGCCGGTTTATTGCCGATTTGCCCGCCGCGCATATCGATCAGGAAAGTTCGATGACGGGCGGCGCATCGCTGTGGCGCGCGCAATTTTCCGAGCATGCGGATCCGTTTGCACATGTCGCCGCAGCTCAGCCAAGCCGGACCATGACACGCGGGCCGGGCTGGCAACGCGCCGCTGCTGGACCGTTTGACGCAGCGCCGCGGCGGATCGCTGAAAACACTCGCAGCGCCGCCAGCTTTGCCGCAAAGCCGCGCGGCGATATCGCGCTTGGCGCGCGGGTGTTCCACGAAAAGTTCGGCTACGGGGTGGTGACCGCGCAGGAAGGCAACAAACTTGAGATCGAGTTTGAAACCGCCGGGCAAAAGCGGGTAATCGACAGCTTCGTCAAACCGGCCTGAGCTGCGCGCGGGCAATTACCAGTCCGCCCAGCGTCAACACGCCAAATCCGGCTCCGGCCAGAAAAGTTGCGCCCGAGCCATAGTTATCCCACAGCAGCCCGGCGGTGACACTGGCCAACAAGGCCGCAAGCCCGCAGGCCAGATTAAACAAGCCGAACGCCGATCCACGCAGCCGGTCGGGTGCGCTGCCCGCCACCAGTTTGGCGAACAGCCCTTGTGTCAGCGCCATGTGCGCACCCCACAATCCCACGCCGAGCGCGATCGCCGGCCAGCCCTTGCCCAAAGCGAGCAGCAGGTCAGCGGCGATCAGCACGATCAGCCCCCCGCCGAGCAGCAGCAGCGCCGAATAGCGATCGGCCAGCACCCCGGCGGGATATGCGCCCACCGCATAGATCAGGCTCATCCCGGCGAGCACCAAGGGTGTCAGTGCCAGTGGCAGCCCCGCTTCGGCAGCTTTGAGGATCAGGAAGGCTTCGCTAAACCGGGCCAGCGTGAACACCAGCCCGATCCCCGCAACCGCCCAGAATGATGGGCTCAGCTGGCGCAATTCGGCCAGGCGCACCGGCAGTCTGGCTTGGCCTGCGGCAACTTTGCTATCGCCCACACCAAACAACACCATCGCCACCGCAGCCAGCGCCGGGATGACCGCGACCCAGAATACCAGCCGGAAATCGTTGGCGTAGGCAAGCATCAACAAGACCGCGATCAGCGGACCGACCAGGGCTCCGACGGTATCGAGCGCTTGGCGCAAACCGTAAGCGCGGCCACGAACTTCGGGCGGGGTAACGTCGGCCACCAACGCATCGCGCGCCGCGCCGCGCACGCCTTTGCCGACCCGATCGGCAAACCGCGCGGCGAGCACGGGCAGTGGCCCGGCAGCAATGGCGAACAACGGCTTGGACAAGGCAGCCAGCCCATAGCCGAACAGGATCAGCGGCTTGCGGCGGCCGATCCGGTCAGAAATGTAGCCGGAAGGCACCTTGCCGATCGCCGCGGTCGCCTCGGCGATGCCGTCGATCAGCCCGACCATTGCCGCGCTTGCGCCCAGTGTGGTGGTCAGGAAGATGGGCAGGACGGAATGGATCATCTCCGAAGACATGTCCATCAGCAGGCTGACCAGGCCCAAGGCCCAGACCGTGCGCGGCAATGTGCTTGAACTGCGCACCGACGCAGTTGGCATTAAAGCGCCGAGATACCCAGAAACCCCGGTACTGGACCGTTCCAGACATCGTCACCGGGTGCGCTGGTGGCGGGGCTCGCCGCCGGTTTGTTGCGGCGCGGTTCACGCACCGGCGCAACTTCACGCACCGGCGCAGCGTCACGCACCGGCGCGGCATCGCGTGGTTCGGCAGCGACAGCCGGAGCCCGTTCTGCGCGCGGGGCACGTTCTTCACGCGGGGCACGTTCTTCACGCGGAGCCCGGGCTTCGCGCGGCGAACGCGGTTCGCGCGGCACGCGGTCGTTGCGGGGCGCATCGGCGCGGCCGCTTGCCTTGACCTGGGCCGGCGCCTCGGAGCGCGTGGCCGATGGTTTGGCGCCGCCCAGTTCGTAGACCGGGATTTGCATCCCCGTCAGCTTTTCGACGTTAGCGATCGCTTCAGCATCTTCGGGCGCGACCAGCGTGAAGGCCTTGCCGGTGGCGCCAGCGCGGCCGGTGCGGCCGATCCGGTGAACGTAATCGTCGGGATGCCACGGCGTGTCGTAATTGAACACGTGGCTCACGCCTTTCACGTCGATCCCGCGCGCGGCGACGTCCGAGCAGCACAGGATGCTTATCACGCCGGACTTGAACCGGTCGAGTTCGGCAATCCGTGCCGACTGGTCCATGTCGCCGTGGATTTCTCCAGCGGCAAAGCCCTTTTGCTTAAGCGTTTTGGCCAGATCGCGCACGGTGGTCTTACGGTTGCAAAAGATCATCGCGGTTTTGACGTCTTCGCCGTGCAGCAATTCGACCAGCACCTCGCGCTTGGCGCGTGACGAGGCGACCTGCACCTTGTGCTGCGCGATGTTGACATTGGCCGAGGCCGGTCGCGCAACTTCGATATATTTGGGATTGCTGAGGAACTTGTCCGCCAGCTTCTTGATTGGCGGCGGCATAGTCGCGCTGAACAGCAAGGTCTGGCGCTGCGCCGGAAGCTTGGAACAGATCGTCTCGATATCGGGGATGAACCCCATGTCGAGCATCCGGTCAGCCTCATCGATCACCAGCATATCGCAGCCGGTGAGCAGGATCTTGCCGCGTTCGAACAGATCCATCAGGCGGCCCGGCGTGGCGATCAGCACGTCGACCCCGTCTTTCAGCGCCTTGACCTGATCGCCCATCTGCACGCCGCCGATCAGCAGCGCCATCTTGAGATCGTGATTGACCCCGTATTTGGTGAATTCGTCGGCGACTTGCGCGGCCAGTTCGCGCGTCGGCTCGAGGATCAGGCTGCGCGGCATCAGCGCGCGGCGGCGTCCATGCGACAGGATATCGATCATCGGCAGCACAAAACTGGCGGTTTTGCCGGTGCCGGTCTGCGCTACGCCAATGATGTCGCGCATCATCAGGACACTGGGGATCGCCTGCGTCTGGATCGCGGTGGGCGTGTCATAACCCTTGGCGGTAACCGCCGCGAGTAATTCGTCGGAAAGGCCGATATCGGCAAATTTCATAAGTTACATTCGATGACAGGAGAAATCGTTTCGCGGCAATTGCGCCATGCGCACGCCGAACAGCCGCGCCCTAGGCGCAAATATGCGTCAGAGTCAAGAAATCGCGGGGATTATTGTCCGCCGCAAGCGTGCTCCTACTCACCCGCCGAGACGACCTGGCGGAACCCGCTGACCTGACAGCTCATGCCGGTGCGCGACAGCAACTCATCACGGCTGGTGCAAACCTGTCCATCGGTGCTGCGCTTTACAATAAAGCCAGAGTAAAATTCGCGCGCCTGGCAGCCTTTGGCCAGCTTGGCAGTAAACATCCGGTTGTCCCGCATGATCAGCAGCAGCCGGTTATCGCTCAGCGGCTGCACCCCGGCGATCGTCGCCACGTTAAGGCATTTACCGGCTTTGCGCTCGATCAGACGGGGCTCGCCGCTGATGTCAGTTCCTTCTGCCACCAGCGTCGCAACATTGGGCATGGGCGCGGCGCGCGGATTGATCCGGATTGTTACCCGCTGCTCGATGCTGACTTGCCGGGCCATCGGCGCGACGATTGGAACGACGCTGCGATCTGGCAGGCGCTGCTGATCGACTGCGACCGCGGCGGGAAACAGCAAGGCCAGCGGGGCCAGAAGTTGCGCAGCAGGGTTCATAACAGTATTGAATAGCCCCAATCTTTGAACCGCCGCTTAACCCGAACCGCTGCGCCTGCATAGCCGAACAGCGCGCTGGTGGTCTGGCCGGCGGATGTGCAATAGAAGGCGGCGATGCCGGGCCCCGATCCAACCTTCCTTGATGCCGCTGCGCTGTTGCTGGGACCGCGCGGGTGGACCCGCGACCCGCAGTTGATGGCACCGTGGTTGACCGACTGGCGGGGACGTTACACTGGCGCGGCCTGCGGGCTGGCCAGTCCAAGCGACACCGCCGAAGTCGCTGCGTTGGTCGCGCTATGCGCCCAGCACCACGTCGCAATTGTGCCGCAAGGCGGCAACAGCGGCATGTCAGGCGGCGCGACTCCCGATGCGAGCGGGACCGCCGTGCTGCTTTCGCTGCGGCGACTGGACCGGATCGGCGCGGTCGACGGGGCTGCGCAGCACATCACTTGCGGTGCGGGTGTGATCCTCCAGAATTTGCACGCAGCGGCCGCGGCCGCTGGCTTGCGCTTCCCGCTGACGCTGGGCGGCAAAGGTTCGGCCACGGTCGGCGGACTGATCTCCACGAACGCCGGCGGCACGCAAGTGCTGCGCCACGGTTCGATGCGCACGCACGTGCTAGGGATTGAGGCGGTGCTGGCCGATGGCAAGGTGTGGTCCGCGCTGACCCCGCTCAAGAAAGACAATCGCGGGTTCGATTTGAAACAGCTGTTGATCGGCTCGGAAGGCACGTTGGGGATCGTTACGGCTGCGACGCTGAAACTTGTCCCAGCGATTGCGCAGCGTACCGTGGTCTGGGCCGGTCTGCCGAGCATTACCGACGCGCGCAGGTTGCTGCTTGAGACGCAAGCCGCGCTCGGCGATGCGCTCGAGGGGTTCGAGGTGATCCCCGCCAATTGCCTGGCGGCGGTGCTGGCAGATCAGCCCGGCGCGCGCGCGCCGCTGGCGCAAAGCCATGCCTGGAATGTGCTGATTGAACTGGTCAGCGGCGATCCGGCGGCCGATCTGGTTCTTCAGACCGAGCGGCTGCTTGGCGCAGCGTTAGCCGCTGGGACAGTCGAAGATGCGACGATTGCCGCTTCGGAAACGCAGGCCGAAGCCTTGTGGGCCTTGCGCGATGCGATTTCGGGGGCGCTGCGGGCCAAAGGCGCAGCGGTGCAGCATGATATCTCGGTGCCGGTTGCGGCCATGGCAGACTTCGTGACCGCGGCGGTGCCAGCGATCGAGCAAGCCTGGCCCGGCTGCAGCGCATTCGGGTTTGGGCATCTGGGCGATGGCAATGTCCATTTTCACGTCACTGCCCCGCCCGGCGCGGTGCGCGGCTTGTGGGAGCAAGATCAAGGCCAGCTGATCAGCCGGATGGTCAACGATCTGGTCACCCAGTGGCATGGCTCGATTTCCGCCGAGCACGGGATTGGCCAGATGAAGCGCGACGAACTGCTGCGGCTGGGCGATCCGGTCGCGCTGTATCTGATGGCCCGGGTCAAGGCCGCGCTTGATCCGGACGGGTTGCTTAATCCCGGCAAGCTGCTGGCGCTTGCACCGCGCGGCTCCAACGCTTAAAGGCGCGGGTTCGCGCTGGTACCGACCGGCTGAACACGACTTATAACCCGGAGAGTTACCCATGGCCAGCGCGCCGCAAGCCGCCAATTTGCCGATGTTTTACAACGATCTGATGCCGCTTAACAGCCGCGATCATTCGACCTGGAGCGCCCGGTCGACCGAGAATGCCACCTGGATCGTTGGTCAGCATGCCATTCCGCTGACGGCAGAAGAGTTTGTCCACGCCTCGCGCACTTTCCCGATCGTGTTTTCGATTGCCGATACCCCGGTGCCGCTGGCGTTGATGGGCTTGAACGAAGGCATCAACACCTTCTTTGACGAAACCGGCAAGCTGAGCGAAGCGGTCTACGTCCCGGCTTACGCCCGGCGGTATCCGTTCATGCTGGCCAAGTTGACCCCCGACAGCGAAGAACTGTCGCTGTGCTTTGATCCGACCAGCGATCTGGTGGGTGAATTCGACGAAGGCAACAAACTGTTCGACGGCGAAGCGCCCAGCGACTCGACCAAGGCAACGCTGGAATTCTGCCGCAATTTCGAAGAAGCCGGGTTTCGCACCACCGCTTTCGTTGAAGAATTGATCAAGCACGATCTGTTGATGGACGGCGAAGTTTCGATCCAGCAGGCCGGCAACGACCAGCCGTTCATCTATCGCGGGTTCAAGATGATCGATCAGGAAAAGCTGCGCGAACTGCGCGGCGATGTGCTGCGCACGATGAACCAGAACGGCATGCTCGCGCTGATTTTCGCGCATTTGTTCAGCCTTGAACACATGAGCGAAGTGTTCGCGCGGCAGGTTCAGCAAGGCAAAGGCCCGATCCCGGCGCTGCCTAACTAAGCGTCTGCCAAGCATTAGCGGTGGCGCGGTTCCGGACGGCTCCGAAATCGCGCCATTCGTTTGTCCGGGCATCACAACGCTTGCATCGCGCGGGCGGCATGCTTATCTTCGATGCGTCTTGCCGTGCTACCCTCATGGCGCGGTAAGGTTTGGTGCACTCCGGTGCACCTCCTCCCTGAACCTCGGCCACCTCGTGCATTTGCACGAGGTGGTTTTTTATGGGCTCATTCGGCCGCGTCGGCCCACCGTTCGCCGCTGCGCTGCTGGCCAAGTTCGGCCACTTCGCCCGCCAGCCGCCGGACCAGCCCGGTTAACAGGTGCGCCATCGCGGCAAACCCGCTCCCGGGTTCGACCAGACGCTGGTCAAGATAGCTCGACCGGTCGATCTCAAGCTGGACCGCGTGCAGGCCGCTGTTCGGATCGGCATGGCGTTCAAGCACATAGCCGCCCGAGTAAGGCCGGTTATGCGCCGCGCCGCGCCGCATTTCCGCAAAATAGCCAAAACAGCTGCCGACCAGCGCACCGCTGCACGAGGCCCCGAATCGGTCGCCCAGCACAAAGTCAGGCGCCGCCTGCCCGCCGCGCTCGCCCAGCGGCGGCATCGAGTGCAGATCGAGCAGCAAGGCTGCCCCCCACCGATCACGCAACCGTTGCAGTGTCTCGGCCAGGCAGGAATGATATGGCTCGTGAATCGATCCGATCCGCTCAGCCAGGTCCTGTTCGTCGTGGCGGCGCTTCCACAGTTCGCCCAGCCCCGGCAACCGCCGCGGGATCAGGCCGAGCCCGCTGCGCACGCGCATGCCCGGCGTAAAGCTGCGGGCGCTGTCGGGCCGGCCGCGCGCAAACATATCCCAATCGACGTCATCGGTGGCGCGGTTAAGGTCAATCATCGCGCGCGGAGCATGCGCCACCAGCAACGCCGCCCCGGTTTCGCGCGCGACGCGGTCGGCTAACCGGTCGACATACCGGTCTTCCAGCTTAAGCGCGGCGAACCCGGGATTGCGCATCCGTTCAAGCAAGCTGCCGGGATACGCCCGTCCCGCATGTGGCACCGCGATCAGCACCGGCAGAGCGGAGGGTTGCGGCGCCAGCAAGGCAAAGGCAGGGACGCCGTTGCTGCCTGGAATTTCGCCGCCTTCGAAACGTCCATCCGAGCGTGGGCCGCGCAGCGCGGCGCTGGCTGGCGAATCGTCTGGATCTGCGGGCGGTGCGCTCATCCCAGCGTGCTGGCCTGCGGCGGGGGCTGTGTCAAAGTAACTTGCCCCGCAAGATGGGCGAGATTGTTAACGCGTGTTGGAGTATATGCTGCTCCGCCCGGTGCAGCCTGGCCGCAAGAATCAGATACTTAAGTGGAACTAGACCGCAATGATCCGCATCCTGCTTGCCGAAGACGAAGACGCGATGCGCACCTATCTGGCGCGTGCGCTGGAAAATGCGGGCTACGATGTCACCGCGGTGGACCGCGGGACGCTGGCGGTGCCGCTGCTCGAAGACGGCGATTACGATCTGCTGCTGTCGGATATCGTGATGCCCGAAATGGACGGAATCGAGCTGGCACAGCGCTGCGCCGAAATCAGCCCGCGCACCAAGGTAATGTTTATCACCGGGTTCGCCGCGGTGACGCTTAAAGCCAGCCGCGAAGCACCACAGGCCCGGGTGCTGTCCAAGCCATTCCATCTCAAAGATCTGGTAATGGAGGTCGAGCGCATCTTTGGCCAGCCGGCGCAGATTTCGGTCTGATCACCGGCGAATGATCTAACGGCTTGCAAGGATGGGGGAGCCTCGCTAATGGCGCTCCCCTGCCCGCCGGTCTAGCGCCGGGAGGCAAGCCGAATGGTGCGGGCGTATAGCTCAGTGGTAGAGCACTATGTTGACATCGTAGGGGTCGCAAGTTCAATCCTTGCTACGCCCACCATTCGTTAAAAAGGCCCCGGTTTCCCGGGGCCTTTTTTGTTGGCAATTACTTGCCTTGCCAATTGGGCTTGCGCTTTTCGGCAAACGCCAGCGATCCTTCGCGCGCATCCGCGCTGACGAACACCGGCGCGATATACGCGGCTTGTTTCTGCCACATCTCTTCATCGCTCCAGCTGTGCGAATCGCGCACGATCGCCTTGGACGCGATCAGCGCCAGCGGGCCGTTTTCGGCAATTTTGCGCGCCAGTTCCTTGGCTCCGACAATGGCCGGACCTTCGACAAGTCGGTTTACAAAACCCAGATCATAAGCCCGCTGCGCGTCCATGAAATCGCCGGTCAGCGCAAGCTCCATTGCTATCCGCGGCGGGATCTGGCGGGGCAATTTGATCAGTCCGCCGGCCGCAGCGGCCAATCCGCGCTTGGCTTCGGGGATGCCAAACTTGGCCGCGACATTGGCCACGATCAAATCGCAGCTAAGTGCCAGTTCCATCCCGCCCGCCAGTGCATAGCCGTCGACCGCCGCGATCACCGGCTTTTTGGGGGTCCACTCGGTCAGCCCGCCGAACCCGCGTCCTTCAACGCTGGGCCGCTCGCCGCGCAGAAAGCCTTTGAGATCCATTCCAGAGCAGAATGTGCCGCCGGCCCCGGTCAGGATGGCACAGCGCAACTCCGGATCGGCCTCAAGCCGGTCCATTGCGACCGAAATTCCTTCGGCCGCGGCCTTGTTCATTGCGTTCTTGGCTTCGGGCCGGTTGATCGTGACGATCAGCACGCCGTCCTCGACTTGCGTCAGCACTTCTTGCACTACGGCTTGGGTCTCGCTCATGCTTTTGGTCCTCTCACCAGCTATTTAACCGTTCGATTAAAGCCCCCGGCGCGCGGCGTCCAGCCCTTACTTGCGCGCGCTCCTTGCTCTGCTAAGGGAAAGCCGAACTCCCTAGGGAAAGACGAGAGCACGCATGGCCAAGATCAAGGTGAAAAACCCCGTTGTCGAAATGGACGGCGACGAAATGACGCGGATCATATGGCAGTGGATCCGCGAGCAGCTGATCCTCCCGTATCTCGACATCGATCTCAAATACTATGACCTCTCGATCGAGATGCGCGACGAGACCAGCGACAAGATCACCGTCGATTGCGCTAATGCGATTAAGCAATACGGCGTCGGCGTGAAATGCGCGACAATCACCCCCGACGAAGACCGGGTGAAGGAATTCAGCCTCAAGAAAATGTGGAAGAGCCCCAACGGCACGATCCGCAACATTCTGGGCGGCGTGGTGTTCCGCGAACCGATCGTGATGCAGAACGTTCCCCGGCTGATCCCGGGCTGGACCGATCCGATCGTGGTCGGCCGCCATGCCTTTGGCGACCAGTACAAGGCGACCGATTTTCTCGTCCCCGGCCCTGGCAAGCTGCGGCTGGTGTGGGAAGGCGACGATGGCAGCAAGATCGACGAGGAAGTGTTCCACTACCCGTCATCGGGCGTTGCGCTGGCGATGTACAATCTCGACGATTCGATCCGCGATTTTGCCCGCGCCAGCCTCAACTATGGGCTCGGCCTGGGTTGGCCGGTGTATCTGTCGACCAAAAATACCATCCTCAAAGCCTATGACGGGCGCTTCAAGGACCTGTTCGAAGAGGTTTACACGACCGAGGGCTTCAAGGAAAAGTTTGCCGCCGCGGGGATCACATACGAGCACCGCCTGATCGATGACATGGTCGCCTCGGCGCTCAAGTGGTCGGGCAAGTTTGTCTGGGCCTGCAAGAACTATGACGGCGACGTTCAATCGGACCAGGTCGCGCAGGGCTTTGGCTCGTTGGGTTTGATGACCTCGGTACTGATGACGCCCGACGGCAAAACGGTCGAAGCCGAAGCCGCGCATGGTACCGTCACCCGCCACTACCGCCAGCACCAGCAAGGCAAGGCCACCAGCACCAACCCGATCGCCAGCATCTTCGCCTGGACCCGCGGGCTGATCTATCGCGGCAAGTTCGATGATACTCCCGATGTGGTGCGCTTTGCCGAAACGCTCGAAAAGGTCTGCATCGATACCGTCGAAGGCGGCAAGATGACCAAGGATCTGGCGATCCTGATCGGCCCCGATCAGGCGTGGCTGACCACCGAAGGGTTCTTTGCCGCGGTGGTAGAAAACCTTGAAGTCGAAATGCAGAACTGGAAATAACTGCCAGTTTTCTTAGCATATTGAGCGGCGGTCCGGTTATATCGGGCCGCCGTTTTTATTCCCACGGGTGACAACGCACCCGGCTGTGGCATAACGACCCGATGGCCGCCCCCGCTGACTTTATACCGACGTCGCCGCTGGGCGACGCGCTGGTCATCCTCGCCGCCGCCGGGATCGTCATTCCGCTGTTCGCCCGGTTTCGGATTACCCCGGTGATCGGCTTTATCCTGGTCGGGGTGATGGTCGGACCCTATGGCCTGGGCGCGGCGGTCGATGCGCATCCTTGGCTGGCCTATATCACGATCAGCGATCCGCGCCGGCTTGAGCCGTTTGCCGAATTTGGCATTATCCTGTTGCTGTTCTCGGTCGGTCTGGAGCTGTCGTTCAAGCGGCTGTGGACCATGCGGCGCGACGTATTCGGCATGGGCGCGATCGAACTGCTGGGCTGCGCGCTGCTGATCGCGGCGGTGCTGGCGGTACTGGGCAATTCGGTCGCGACGGCGGCGGCGCTGGGGCTGGCACTGGCCCTGTCATCGACCGCGTTGGTGCTGCGGATCGCCGATCAGAATACCCCGGTTGGGCGCGCCGCACTGGCCATGCTGCTGTTTGAAGACATTGCGTTGGTGCCGATCATCTTTCTGCTCGGCGCGCTGGGCCGTGAGGGTCAGGGCAGTGAAATCGGGACATTGCTCCACACGTTGGGGCTTGGCACGCTGGTCATGGCCGCGCTGCTGATCGGTGGACGGCTGGTGCTGCCGCACTTGTTCAATCAGGCAGCGCGCACCAAAAGCCCTGAGCTGTTTTTCTCGATCAGCCTGCTGGTGGTAATCCTGGCTGCGCTTGCCACCGGTGCGGTCGGGCTTTCACCGATATTCGGCGCGCTGACCGCCGGGCTGCTGATCGCAGAAACCGAATACAGCGGCGAGGTTGAGCATATGATCGCGCCGTTCAAAGGCCTCGCGCTGGGGGTGTTCCTGCTCACCGTGGGGATGAGCCTTGATCTCGAAGTAATCTGGGCGCGGCTGGGCGAAGTGCTGCTGGCGACCGCGCTGGTGCTGGGGATCAAAGCGCTGGTCACCGCGGCCTTGCTGCGGATGTCTGGCGCGCGGCTCAGCACCTCGACCGAAACCGGGATCCTGTTGGCCAGCCCGTCCGAGACCACGCTGATCGTGCTTGGCGCAGCACAGGCTGGTAAACTTATTCTGCCGAGCGCGGCGCAGTTCTGGGAAATCGTCACCGCGCTGGGGCTGACGATTACGCCGATTCTGGCGATTGGCGGGCGCTGGCTGGCGCGGCGGGTCGATCACGCCGGAGCCGGCGCCGCGGACGATACCCTCGCCGATGAACACGCGATCGTGATCGGCTGCGGCCGGGTCGGGCGGTTGGTTGCCGAGATGCTGCGCGAACACGGCAAGGACTATGTGGCGATCGATATCGATCCCGAACTGGTCAAGCTCGCCCGCGCGCAAGGCATCACTGCGCGCTATGCCGATGCTGCGCGGACCGATGCGCTGGTCGGGCTGGGTCTGGCCGATGCCACCGCGGTGATCCTGACAATGGACGAACCGGTGGCGGCGCAGCGACTGGTGCGCCGATTGCGCGCCAGCTATCCCGACCTGCCGATTATCGCCCGCGCGCGCGATGCCAGCCATGCCGCTGCGCTGTACCGCGCCGGGGCGAGCCATGCGGTGCCCGAAACGCTCGAAAGCTCGCTGCAATTATCCGAAGCGGTGCTGGTCGATCTGGGGGTCGCGATGGGCCCGGTGATCGCCAGCATCCACGAAAAGCGCGATCAGTTGCGCGCGCAGATCATGGAAGAAGGACTGCTGCAGATCAAACCGTTGCTGCGCAGCGCAGGGCTGCGCGAGCGCGCGGTCACCCCAGCAAAGCCTTGACCGCGGCAATCGCGTCGGCCGCTTTGGCCCCATCCGGGCCGCCGCCTTGCGCCATATCGGGCCGTCCGCCGCCGCCTTGACCGCCCAGCGCCGCGACCCCGGCCTTGACCAGATCGACCGCGCTGACCCGCCCGGTCAAGTCATCGGTGACCGCGGCTGCAATCGCGCCCTTGCCGTCATTGACCGCGACCGCCACCGCCACCCCGGAGCCCATCCGCGTTTTAGCCGCATCGAGCAAGCCGCGCAGTTCTTTGGGATCGAGCCCCTCAAGCACCTGACCGGAGAATTTCACTCCGCCGATTTCTTCGTCGCTGGTCGCCACCGCCGTGCTGCCGCCGCTCAGCGCCAGCGCTTTCCTGGCCTCGCTCAGTTCGCGCTCGAGCCGCTTGCGCTCGTCAAGCAGTGCCGCGACCCGGGCTTCGACATCGTCAGGCGTCGTCTTGAGCAAGCTGGCGGCGTTTTTAAGCGCTTCCTCACGCCGCACCAGCCAAGTTCGCGCGCCTTCGCCGGTCAGCGCCTCGATCCGGCGAACGCCCGAACTGACCGCGCCCTCGCTGATGATCCGCAGCAAACCGATATCGCCGAGCGCGCGCACATGGGTGCCGCCGCACAACTCGACCGAGAAGTTCTTGGCGTCGGTGACATTGCCCATCGACAGCACCCGCACCTCATCGCCGTATTTCTCGCCGAACAGCGCCATTGCGCCGGCCTCGATCGCATCATCGGGGCTCATCAAACGGGTGACGACTTCCTCATTGCCGCGCACCTCGGCGTTCACCTCGGCCTCGATCGCCGCAACGTCTTCAGCCAAAAGCGCGGTTGGGTGCGAATAATCGAACCGCAACCGGTCAGGCGCAACCAGCGATCCCTTCTGGGTAACGTGCCCGCCAAGCCGGCGGCGCAGCGCGGCGTGAAGCAGATGCGTGGCCGAATGGTTGGCGCGGATTGCATCGCGCCGCGCGGTGTCGATATCGAGCTTGATCGTATCGCCAACCTTGATCGTGCCGGCCGCAACCACCGCCAGATGCGCGTGCAGCCGCCCAAGCGGCTTGGCCGTATCGCTGACCGCCAGACGCAGCCCGCCGCCGCCGGTCATCGTCCCGGCATCGCCCATTTGCCCGCCGCTTTCGCCGTAAAACGGGGTCTGGTTAACGATCACCGCAACGTGTTCGCCCGCGCTGGCCGACTGCACTTCGCGGCCGTCCCGGACCAAGGCCAGCACCTCGGCCTCCGCCGTGCTGGCGCTGTAGCCGGTGAACTCGGTCGCACCGACCCGCTCGGCTATGTCGAACCACACTTCGCTATCGGCGGCTTGCCCGCTGCCTTTCCAGGCTGCGCGCGCCGCTGCTTTTTGCTTGGCCATCGCCGCGTCGAACCTGGCGCGGTCTACTGCAATCCCGCGCGCACGCAGCGCGTCCTCGGTCAGATCGTACGGAAAGCCGAACGTGTCATAAAGCTTGAACGCGGTCTCACCCGGCAGCTGCGACCCTGCGCCCAGTTCGCCGGTCGCTTCGTCGAGCAGCTTGATACCGTTGGCCAGCGTGCGGCGAAACTGAATCTCCTCACGCTGCAGAGTTTCCTCGATCAACGGCTGCGCACGGCCCAGCTCAGGATAGGCCTGCCCCATCTCGGTCACCAGCGCGGGAACCAGGCGGTGCATCAACGGGTCCTTCGCGCCAAGCAGATGTGCATGGCGCATCGCGCGGCGCATGATCCGGCGCAGGACGTAACCGCGGCCCTCGTTTGAGGGCAGCACCCCGTCGGCGAGCAAAAAGCTGGTGCTGCGCAAGTGATCCGCAATCACCCGGTGGCTGGCCTGATGATCACCGCTGGCGGCCACCCCGGTCAGGCTTTCGGATGCCGCGATAAGTGCCTTGAACGTGTCGGTTTCATAATTGTCGTGCTGGCCCTGCAGCACCGCCGCGAGCCGTTCGAGCCCCATCCCGGTATCGATGCTGGGCTTGGGCAGTTCGGTCCGGCTTCCGTCGGCGGCCTGCTCGAACTGCATGAACACCAGGTTCCAGATTTCGATGAAGCGGTCGCCGTCTTCTTCGGGCGATCCGGGCGGCCCCCCTGGAATGTGCGCGCCATGATCGTAAAAGATTTCGCTGCACGGCCCGCACGGCCCGGTATCGCCCATCGACCAAAAATTGTCCGCGGTCGGGATCCTGATAATCCGATCGGCCGGCAGCCCGGCAATCTTCTGCCACAGTGCAAATGCCTCGTCATCGGTGTGGTAAACCGTGACGGTCAATTTGTCCGCCGCCAGCCCCCACTCCTTGGTCAGCAGCGACCACGCGTGCGTGATCGCCTGTTCTTTGAAATAGTCCCCGAACGAGAAATTTCCGAGCATTTCGAAAAAGGTATGATGGCGCGCGGTATAGCCGACATTGTCGAGATCGTTGTGCTTGCCCCCGGCGCGCACGCATTTCTGGCTCGACGTGGCGCGCGGCGTGGCCCGCGTCTCAAGCCCGGTGAACACGTTTTTGAACGGCACCATCCCGGCATTGACGAACATTAGCGTCGGATCGTTATACGGCACCAGCGGCGCGGACTGCACCACGTCGTGGCCGTGCCCCGCGAAGTAATCGAGAAAAGAACGGCGGATTTCGTTGGTGGAGGTCATAGCTTTGGCCGATTAGAGCCAGATGAAGCCATGAACAAGCGCAATCCTGCCGTTTCGCTCAAGCCGGGACCCTGACTTTGAGCGCGCGTGGCAACGAGCGGAACCGCAGCGGCAGCTGCATCCGTGTCACTTCACCATCGTGCGCCACGTCGATCGGCCCGTGGCCCAGCAGGGTGAATTCCGCGCAATCGCTGACATCGACGAAATCGCGCGCGGGATCGGCCCGGCCGAGCAGCGCGCGCAGTGCAAAGCCGATCAGCGCCGCGACGTTCTTGTGCCGTACCGCGTAAAGCCCAAGCTGCCCGCTATCGAGCACATCGCGTTGGCCCAGCCGCTGGCCGGTGATATTATAGGGGTTGTTGCCGACGAACAGCAGCGGGGTTTCAAGACACACCGTGATGTCGCCGAATTGCAGTTCGAGCCGCCGCACCTTGAACCCGCGCAGCACGGTCCAGGCCGCCGGGATTGTCGCCAGCGCCTTGGGCAGACGGTGGGCATCGCGGACCCGAACCAGCTTGGTGTACAACCCGACCGAGGCGTTGTTGACAAACACCTGATCGCCCACCTGCCCCAGATCGATGCGCCGGGTCTGGCCATTGACCGCGATTTGGGCCGCCTCGCCCAGATCAGCCGGAATGCCCAGATCGGCCGACAAGTGGTTAAGCGTGCCAAGGGGCAGCACCGCCATCGTCTGCCCGCTTTGGCTGAGCAAACCGGCCGCGCTGCCTTGGGTCCCGTCGCCGCCGCCCACCGCGATCACTTGCGCCGCGGACAGATCGGCAATGGTCTGAGCGATCGCTTTGCCCGCAACCAGCTGAGGTTCAAGCTGCGTCCCTTGCGCCGCGAACGCCTTGGCCAGCGTATCACGCAGTCCGGCTCCCTCGCGCGACGCCCGCCCGCCCGAGGCGTTGACCACCACCGCCAGTTGTATCGGCCCAGGCTGGGTCAACCGCGCGCCGACACAATCCACGCCGCCGCCGGAAATGCCACCAGGTTGCCGCTGCGGTGCTCTGCCACCCAGTCGCGCACCCAGCCCTCGGCGCGGGTGCGTTCATCGCCGCTCAAAGCACGCAAGGTTGGCGCAGCAGGGCCGATCCGGCGAAACAGCTGCATCGCATCCTCGACCGGATCATCGCCCGCGCCGGCGATATAGGCAAAATCAACCGGCTCGAGCGTCACATCCCGCCAGCCGGCATTTTCAAGAATGCCGCGCACGTGCGGTTCGTCAGCGAATGCAAACGGCCCCGGCGCCGGACCCTCGCCCATTTCGGGCAATTGCAACAAGGCCGCCAGGTCCGACGCCCACGGATTGAGCCGGGCACTGCGAAAGCACGAGAACACCAGCCGGGCTCCGGGCGCAGCTATCGCACGCAGATTGGCAAAGGCCATCACCGGCACGTCAAAAAACATCACCCCATGCCGCGACACCACCAGTTCGGGCGAAAAATCAGCCGGTTTCCATTGCGCCGCATCGGCCTCGACGAAATTGACGTTCGGCAACAGTTCGCCGCGCTGCTGAGCCGCCGCCACCAATTCGGCCGAAACATCGACGCCGATAACTTTGGTGTGCGGATTGCCGCGCGCAATCGCCAGCGCCAATTCGCCCGCGCCGCACCCAACATCGAGCGCGCCAGGCCCGTCGTAACTGCCGACCTGCGACACCAGGCGTTCGGTCAAGCCGGAGAACGCGCGATCGGTCAGCCGGTAATTTTCGGCCCAGGTGCGCCCAACCGCACTACGCCATTCGGATCCTGTGGTCATGGCGCAAAGCTATGCGCAGCCACGCGGTGGCACAAGCATCTATTGGGGCAAGCGATGATCAGCCCGCGCCAAGATTGCGGGTGGCGAGCGCGGCCAGTTCGCGGATCAGCTTGGCCGCGACAATCGCGGTACGGTCGTGCTGATCGAAGCGCGGGTTGTATTCGACCACATCGGCCCCGACGATTGTCGCGGTTTGCCGCCGCAGCACCGCCAGCACTTCGCGCACGGTCAGACCGCCGGGTTCGGGATGCGACACCCCCGGCGCTTCGGATGGGTCAATCCCGTCCAGATCGATGCTGATGTAGAGCGGACCTTCAAGAACCGGCACGCGCTCGGGCGCGAATTCGGCCATCGGGATAATTTCGGCGCCATAGCGCGCGGCCTGCTTGCGGCACGCGCGGTTAAGCGTGCGGATCCCGACCTGCACCAGCCGCTTGGCCAGCCCAGCCTCCATGATCCGCGCAAACGGCGAGGCGTGGCTGCGCGGATTATCGCCGAAGTTTTCATAGAGATCGGGATGCGCATCGAAATGCAGGATCGATACTGGGCCGTGCGCGGCATGAATCCCGCGCAGAACCGGATGCGTCATCGCGTGATCGCCGCCAAGCAGCAGCGGCACTTTGGCCTGCGCGATGCTGGCGCGAACCGCAGCGGCGATTACGGCGTCGTCATCGGGATGTTCGCGCAGCAGTAGATCGCCGCAGTCGGCGATGTCAAAATCGACCCCGATTTCGCGCCCGTCTTCGGCCGCAGCGTTACCCCGGTCCGACCACAGCGCCGCCCTGATCAGCGGCGGCGCCAAAGCCGGGCCGCGCTCGAACGATGAATTGCAGTCACTGGGCAGACCGATCAGATCGAACGCCGGCCGCATCAGAACGCGTAGTAAGCGCCGCCTTTTTCGCGCGCGGCTTGCCATTTGGGGAGCGCGTGAATCGCCGCTACGAACGCGGCCAGCTTGGGGTAATTCGCGCCCTGCCCTTGCATCACCGCGATTTCAGCCGGGAAACTCATCATCATGTCGGCGCCGGTCCAGTCATCGCCGACAAAATGCCCCGAGGGCCGCAGTTCGGCTTCCATATATGCGAACTGGCTGGCGAGTTGCTCGCTGATCCGCGGCTGGAGCGGTGCCGCGGCATCGCCCAGCCGCGCGGTGTACAGTTGCAGCAGGATCGGGGTCATCGCCGAACCTTCGGCAAAATGCATCCATTGCAAATGGCGCAAGGCCTCGGGCGTGCCCGCCGCCGGCTGGAACTGGCCCTGCCCATAGGTGTCGAGCAGGTGCTGGATGATCGCCCCCGATTCCTCGATCACCGCGCCGCCATCTTCGAGCAGCGGCGATTTGCCCAGCGGGTGCACCGCCTTGAGCTCGGGCGGAGCCAGATTGGTCACCGCGTCGCGTTGATAATGCTTGATCTCGTAAGGCAGCCCAAGCTCTTCAAGCGCCCACAGCACGCGCTGTGAACGGCTGTTGTTGAGATGGTGAACGATCAGCGACATGCGGGTTAGCTCCTGACTGGGCGGAATTGGCACCAAGCTTAGCACTGCAGCGCCGCAGCGCCAGCGCTTAGCGGATAACCGGCACTTCGCGGGTCCATGCAGCCGCACTCATCAGGTTGCAGCGTGCTGCGGCGATATTCACCTGCACGATCCCGCCGGACCGTCCAAACCGGAACGGCAGATAATACTGCAACAGCGCGCCGCGATTATTGGCGTAGGCGGTCGCTGAAATTGGCTTCATATCGCCATTGGTAATCACCAGCCTGATCGCTTCGCCCGGGATCAGGCCTTGAGCGCGCAGTTGCATCGCATGGCCCGCACTGGCGATCGACAATTCGCACCCACCAGCCCGGCCAACGCTCAGCAGCGGCCAGTTGTTGCCAATCGCGGCGGTGGCGGGGCTAAGCGGCAAGGCGAGGGCTACTGACAAAGCGGCGGCTGCAAAGTAGCTGACGGTGCGGAACATGGCGGCGACATTTCCTTGGGGTGCGGGCGATCAGTTTATTCACGCCGGGCCAAGCCGCAATCGCGCTAACCATCTGCGCTGCCCCAAGCTGGGACAACCATGCGGAGCGCTAGCGCTAAATCCCCGCACCGACCAGCCGGCGCGGGGATTGCGAAAGTCACCAGGTTAGATCAGGTGCCGCTTGGCACCGGGCTGGGTGCGGCGGCCGGACTCGGCTCGGCACTTGGCATTGGGCTGGGGATCGCGTTCGGAACTGCGCTTGGCATACCGGCTGCTTCGACGCCGATCGATTTGGCGACGTCGACCCGAACCTTGGCGTTATGATTTTCAACCGTGCCAGCTTCCTTGCCTTTTTTGTCGAGCAGCACTTCCTGACCTGATTGCCCGTTTGCAACCATCCGAACGGTGAGCGGATTAGGAGTTAACTTGTTCGACGCCCCATTTGAGCTGTCGACGACTGCCCCGATTATTCCGCCAGCAAGCAGATTACCAAAGGTCGCGCCGCCCATTTTGCTTTGCACCAGCACGTAAACCGGTCGGAAGCCATCGCGCATGAAATCGGCGCGCAAATCGTGCCGGCGCGGCAGGTCAAGCTTGCACGGCGTGACACAGGTCCCGCCATTGGACAGCTTGACTGTCGCACCCTGCGGATCGCTCCCTAACTCAAAAGTTTGATTTGCCCCGTGCATGATTGTGGCGCAGCCCGGTAAGCCAAGCGAAGCCGCCGCGACTATAATAGCGCTTTTGATATTCTGCATTTTTGCCCCTCCGCTATTTTTTGGCACCAAATAACTGCGCGCGTGCTGTTATTGCGTCAAGGTACAGTCCATCCGGTTTGCCGACGTGATTGATCGCACAAATTGAAACCGGCGCGGTAGCCAATGCTACCGCGCCGGTTTTATGTTTCAGAGGGCGCCCCCGCTGGCGTCGGGGGACTGGGGACGCCCTCCTTTCAACCCCGGCCGCGCACGAGCGGGCAGCTCGCTGCGGCCGGAAGCTCTCAGGGATCAATCGGCTGGGTCTGCGTCCGGACCAGCCATCATTTCCCCGGACAGACCATCGGTGTGGCTACGGATCGCAGCCTCCAGCCGGTCAGAGATCTCGGAATTATCTTTCAGGAATTGCTTCGAATTTTCGCGGCCTTGGCCAATCCGGATGCTGTCATAGCTGAACCAGGCGCCAGATTTCTCGACGATCCCGGCCTTAACCCCCAGATCGAGAATTTCGCCCAGCTTGGAAATGCCCTGGCCGTACATGATGTCGAATTCGACCTGCTTGAACGGCGGCGCGACCTTGTTCTTGACGACTTTAACCCGGGTGGTGTTGCCGACGATCTCGTCACGGTCCTTGATCTGACCAATCCGGCGAATATCAAGCCGCACCGAAGCATAGAACTTGAGCGCATTGCCCCCGGTGGTGGTTTCGGGGTTGCCGTACATCACGCCGATTTTCATCCGCAGCTGGTTGATGAAGATCACCATGCAGCGCGACCGGCTGATCGAGCCGGTCAGCTTGCGCAAGCTCTGCGACATCAGCCGGGCTTGCAAGCCGACGTGGCTATCGCCCATCTCGCCCTCAATTTCGGCGCGCGGCACCAGCGCTGCCACCGAATCGATCACCAGCACGTCGATTGCGTTCGAGCGCACCAGCGTATCAACGATTTCGAGCGCCTGCTCGCCGGTGTCAGGCTGCGAAACGATCAGTTCATCGATGTTGACGCCCAGTTTTTTGGCATAGACCGGATCAAGCGCGTGTTCGGCATCAACAAACGCCGCGGTCCCGCCGGTGCGCTGTGCCTCGGCAATCACATGCAGCGCCAGCGTGGTTTTGCCCGAGCTTTCCGGCCCGTAAATCTCGATCACCCGGCCGCGCGGCAGGCCGCCCACGCCCAGCGCAATATCCAGCCCGAGCGATCCGGTCGGGATCGTTTCGATCTGCATGGTTTCCTTGGAGCCCAGCTTCATCGCGCTGCCCTTGCCAAACGCGCGATCAATCTGCGCCAGCGCCGCTTCGAGCGCCTTTTCCCGGTCCATTGCTTCCTTGCCTTCCTGAATCAGCTTGAGCTGTGCAGCCATGATCAGTCCCCTTGCGTAAGCCGCTGACCCCAGAGGTCAACAGACACCTTCGTATTCCGTTTGTTCCGTTAGAACAAGTGGGGAACGAAATTAATTTGCAACGGTAAGTAGGAACGTGTGCGCGGTACTCAGTCGTGCGCCGGCTGCGATGCGGTGGCGGGCAACTGAAACAGCGGCCGTTCGCCATATTCCTGCTTGAGCGCGCCGAGCCGATCGATCACCGCGGCGTTGCTGGTGCCAAAAAATATCCGCGCCGAGGCGAAACCCGAGCCAAGGGCAAAACTGGTCAAGGTCAGGCCGATCCGCCTGAACGCGGCGGCGAGGCTGTTTTCCGACCAATATATCACGTGGCCGCGCGGCGCCATATAACGGTTTGGGCCTTCATCCACCCCGCCGTCCTTGGAAAATCCGGTTGAGCCGCAAAAGATCCCACCGGGATTTAAATGCGCGACAATGCCCTGCATCTCGGCGACCGGGCGGAACAGGTGTTCGATCACTTCGGTCGAGATGATCACATCGAACTTGCGCGTTCCCATTTGATCGGGATGGAAAAAGCGGTCTGCGCCAAATTCGGCTTGACGATATTTGATGACGTCGGCGCTGACGTCGCTGCCATACACATCGACGCCCTCGTCATGCAGCGCGCGGAATGCGCGGGTTGGCCCTGTGCCGAACAACAGGATCGACTTGCTGCCGAATTGTTCCTGGCAGAACCGGGCGAGGAACATTTCGGTGTCGCCGCCGGTATCAGGCTCCCCCCCGCCAAAGTCGTGCATCCCCATGCCGATCAGCGCCCGCATTTCGGAATAATCATGCGCCCAGATGTGCGTGCAGCTGCGGCATTTGAGGAAAACGCGGTCATAGCCCGTCACCCGGTCAAACGGCGCTTTGCCCAGGCACACCGGGCATTTGCTTTTGACCGCACGCTCGACCGACCATTTAAGATCGATCATCGGATACCACGCGGCTTTCATCAGCTTAAACAGCCCGCGCTGTTGCTTAAGTCGCTCGATAAGTTCGATCTGAGCCATGCCGTTTCCCGCGCCGTTTCCCGCTAAAGGTTCAAGACCAGCGCTGCCCGCCTGTAATGCTTTAACGACAGTGATTTAAAACAGCCATCGCGCTAAAGCAAGATTGCAGCGCGGGCGGCTCTAGCTCCCTGCCGCCAGCACCGCCCCAACTTTGTCTGAAATCTGCTGGACCGAAAACGGCTTGGGCAGAAAATGCACATCGGCAATCCCGATCTGATCACGCAGCTGTTCCTCGGCGTAGCCCGACATGAACAGCACTGGCATCGCGGGGCGCAGCTTGCGCACTTCACGGATCATGCTTGGGCCATCCATCACTGGCATCACCACATCCGACACGATCATATCGAACTCGCCGCCTTGTTCGACGATCTCGAGCCCCTCGTCGCCGTCGCTTGCCACGGTCACGGTGTAGCCCGCGCGGGTCAATGCGCGTTCGGCGACCGCGCGAACCATGTCCTCATCTTCGACCAGCAGCACCCGCCCGCCGCCCGACCATTGCTTGGCAGGGACTTCGGCCAGCTCGGCCTTGGCTGGCCCGGCGTCAGGATCAGGATGGTGGACCGGCAGATATACAGTGAATTTGGTGCCTTTGCCCACTTCGCTATCGGCAAAGATGAACCCGCCCGATTGCTTGACGATGCCGTAAACGGTCGAAAGCCCAAGCCCGGTGCCCTTCCCCAGATCCTTGGTGGTGAAGAACGGCTCGAATATTTTGCCGAGATGATCGGGCGCGATCCCGCTACCGGTGTCTTCGACCACCAGCGCGGTGTAATCGACCTGCGGCATGATCGCATTGCGCATCGCGCGGACCTGGCTGGCGCTGATCTTGCGGGTAGCAAGCGTCAGCTTGCCGCCCTCGCCTTTTGCCGCCATCGCATCGCGCGCATTCACCGCCAGGTTGACAATCACTTGTTCAAGTTGCGTCGGATCGGCGCGCACCGCGCCCAGATCGCGATCGTGCGTGACAGTCAGCTGGATTTTCTCGCCGATCAGCCGCTTGAGCAAGTGCGACACATCGGACAGCACATCCGGCAGTTGCAGCAGTACGGGGCGCAGGGTCTGCTGGCGGCTGAACGCCAGCAATTGCCGGGTCAGGCTGGCCGCGCGATTTGAATTGGCGCGGATTTGCTGGACGTCATCATAATCGCTGTCGCCGGGGGTATGGCGCAGCAACATCAGATCGCAAGTTCCCAGGATCGCGGTCAGCACATTGTTGAAATCGTGCGCGACCCCGCCTGCAAGCTGCCCGACCGCCTGCATCTTGGTGGCTTGCGCAACTTGCCGCTTAAGCCGGGTTTCCTCGGTATTGTCGGTCAGCCCCAGCAGAACCGCCGCTTCACCCAGGCCCCGCACGCCGGCCAGGCTAAGCGTTACCGGATCTTCGACCGAGCCTTTGAGCCGCACCGCCAGATCGCCGCTGCTGGCGGGGCCTTGCGCGAACCGCCGGATCGCGTCGGAAATCGGGCCCTTGTCTTCCTGCACCACCAGATCGGTTGGATACGTCGGCGGCGCTTCGCCTTCCTTACCGGCTGCGCGCATAAACGCCGCGTTTGCGAACAGCAGCCGCCCGTCACGGTCAGCCATGGCCAACCCGAGCGGCATTTGCCCTAGCAACGCCTCCAGGTGCGGGACCGAAGCACTGGTCTCGCTGGCCCCTCCGCCCAGGCCAATTCCGTGATCGGCAATCAGCATCAGCGACGGGGTGTGATCGTAATCGGGCGAGCCCGGCGCGTCGGGATCGGCCAGCGGCATGTAGAACATGGTCAGCGGCGCGCCGCGTTTACCATCACGCGCCCAGGTGATCCGGTCGCTGTCATCCTGCCGCAGCAGCGAAGTGAATTCTTGCCCGGTCAGCAGCGCGGCAGGATCGCCCGTGGCGCGGCTGGCAAAGCCTGAACTGGCCGCGCGCAGCGTGCCGTCGGGATCGACCACCGCGAGCGAAAACCCGGCCTGCGCCAGCGCGCGGCCCAGCTTGCCGTCAAGATGCGGGACCAGTTCGGCAACCGGATCTGGCGCGCTGAGCGGGGTGAAGGTCCAGACCAGATAATCATCACCGCGCCCGGCGCGCAGCACGCCGGCTTTCCAGCGGCCGATCGCCGCGTTACCCCCGCCTTCGAGCAAATCGGCATAGCCGCGCGCGTCGCGCCAGGCCGCCCGCCCCGCTTTGGCCAGCCGTTCGAGTGAAATGTTATCGAGCGCGAGCCGCGGCGGCGCAGCGTTGGCGGTGAACCAGTCCTGATATTTGCGGTTGGCGCAGACCAGCCGTCCGGCCCGGTCTGTCACCGCGACACCGGCATCGCTGCGCTCGATCGCGGCGACAGTGACGGACCAATCGGGGATTGCATAGTCGGGCTCGGCCGGGGTGGCAGTGCGGCGGCTTAGCGCCCACGCGATCCCGCTCAAAGCCATCACACCGGCAGCAAAGGCGAGCACCGCACCAAGCGAATGCACCGCAAACCAAACCAGCGCCAAGCTTGCCAGCAGCGCCGCGCCGGGCACCAGCCAATCCGCTCCAGAGCGGCCCGACGCGGCGGCCTGGCCGCTCAACCCGCCGGCTCCCGCAACCGCATATCGGCCAGCCGCTGCGCACGCTTGCGCCCGATCCACCAGCGCCAGCCAAGGCTGGTCACGACAAACCCCACCGCTGAGAGCACCGTGGCCAGAACCAGCAATCCCAGCGCGGTCTCAAGACCGGCGCCGGTCAGTCGTTGCAGCAAGTGATCGGACCCGGTGCTTTGCATCGTCTCGCTGATCGGCGCGACCCCGGTCAGGCGGTCGAGATGGAGCAGCGCATCGCCAATGCGGTACGCCGCTGGAAAGATCAGCACCCAGGTCGCCGGATTGCTGGTCCAGGTGGTGGCGATTGCAACCGGCACATTGGCACGAACAAACACCGCGGTCAGCGCCGCGACAACGCTGTGCGCAAACGGGATCAGGATACCCACGAACAGCCCCAGCGCAATTCCGCGCGGGACCGACCGGCGATTGAACCGCCACAGATCCGACCGCAGCACACGGTGCGCGAACGGCCGCACGAAGCGGTTGCGTTCGAGCGCCGCGCGCGTCGGTGCGCGGGCTTTGATCCACGCCCAGACGCGGTGCTTCATGCGCTTCTTGCCGCTTTGGAGCTGCGCCGCTTGTGGCCGATCCACCAGCGCCACCCCACGCCCGACAGCAAATAGCCAAGCGAAGCTGAAATGACCGCGACGATCACCAGCCCCAAAGCCAGCGCTTTGCCTTCAGATGTGAGCCACTCAATCGCGCTCCACATATCGGTCAGCGCGAACAACCGGTCAATCGCGCCGCCGGCGCGGTTATCGATGTGCAGGAATGCGTTGCCGACCTGATATGAAGCCGCCCAGATGAATGGGGTGGTGAACGGATTGGTGATGAAGGTGGTAACCGCGGCAATCGGCACATTGGCCCGCGATGGCAGGCTGAGGATCGCGGCAAAGATAATCTGGGCGAACGGCAGCAGAATGCCCACCAGCAGCCCCAAGGCAACCGCGCGCGGCACCGATCGCCGCGTAAAGCGCCACAGTTCGGAGCGCAGCACCGACTTGGGGACCCAGCGGCTGCGCGCCATCTGGTCGCGCGTGGGCATATTGCGCTTGCCCCAGGCTTGCAGCCGGGAAACCAGTTTGGTCATCCGTGGTCCCGCATAATTCGCGCCTGATCCCGCTTCCACTCGCGGTCCTTGGTCGTCGCCCGCTTGTCCGCCGCATTCTTGCCCTTGGCCAGCGCCAGTTCAACCTTGGCCCGGCCGCGGCTGTTGAAATAGACCGACAGCGGCACCAGCGTCATCCCCTTGCGCTCAACCGCGCCATGGAACTTGGCGATCTCGCGCTCTTTGAGCAGAAGCTTGCGGACGCGTTTGGGTTCGTGGTTGTGGCGATTGCCGTGGCTGAATTCGGGGACGTTCGAATTGACCAGCCAGACCTCGCCATTCTTCACTTCGGCGTAGGATTCAGCGATCGAGCCTTCGCCAAAACGCAAGCTTTTCACCTCGGTCCCGGTCAAGGCAATCCCCGCCTCGAACACCTCTTCAATATAATAATCATACCGCGCCCGCCGGTTTTCGGCGACGATTTTGGTCTTGTCGAATTCTGCGGGTGTCGGGCGAGCCATGGTGGGATGGCATGTAGGGGGTGGAGGCGAAAAAGAATACCCCTTCATCATGCGCTTTCAGCGAATGCCACCTCCCCATTGCTGCGCAACAGGGAGGATTCTTATAACAGCCCGGCCCACTCCAACCCTGCGTCCACAGCCTTGCGCGCCTCGGCGCTGCACGCCACCAGCGGCAGCCGCACGTCTTCGCTCAGCCAGTCATGGACCCGGCTCAATGCATACTTAAGCGGCGCGGGCGAGGCATCTGTGAACAGCGCCTGGTGCAGCGGGAACAGCCGTTCGTTGAGTTCGTGGGCTTTGGCCACATCGCCCGCCAGGCTCGCCTCCTGAAACCGCGCGCACAGGCCCGGCGCGACATTGGCCGTCACCGAGATACAGCCCACGCCGCCTCCGGCGTTGTAGGCCAGCGCCATGTCGTCATTGCCGCAGATCTGCGCAAAGCCAGTGCCCAGCGCCATGCGGTGCGCGGTCAACCGGGTCATATCGCCGCTCGCGTCCTTGATCCCGATGATGCGATCGGGATAGCGCC
>JANMCG010000004.1:0-9561 GCA_031361075.1 Novosphingobium sp.
GCTTGCCCCAGCTTGATCGCCGCCGGGCCGATGACTGTAAAAGCGCCGGCATAATCGGGTTCGCGCGGTTGCAGCGTCCCGAACCGCGCCACCCGGCACAGCGCGCGAACTTGCGGCGGCGTGTTGATATCCGCTTCGATCCCGCGCAACGCTCCGTGCTTCGCAAGGATCCGGCCCCAGCGCAGCAGTCGGAAGATATGAACCGATGGCCGGGTCAGGTCTTCCACCCCGAGTGGATCGCGACCAGTCCGCCCAGGATCGGCTCAACCTTGGTGCGGGTGAACCCGGCGGCGCGGATCATGGCTTCGAATTCGGGCATGGCGGGGAACTTGCGGATCGATTCGATCAGATAGCGATAGCTGTCGCCATCGCCCGCGATGGCTTCGCCGATGCGCGGCACCAATTTGTGCGAATAAACATCGTATGCCTCTTTGAAGCCTGGCCACTGCGTGGTCGAGAATTCGAGACAGAAGAACCGCCCGCCATATTTGAGCACGCGGTGCGCTTCGGCCAGTGCTGCGTCGATCCGGGTCACGTTACGGATTCCGAAGGCGATTGTGTAAGCATCGAAGAACCGGTCGGGGAAGCTCAGCTGCTCGGCGTTCTGACACGACCAGACCAACTGGTCGAAGCCGCGGTCCATCGCGCGTTCGATCCCGACATCGAGCATGTCCTGATTTATGTCGGACACGGTGACGTCGGCACCTTCGCGTGCCATCCGGAACGCAATGTCGCCAGTGCCGCCCGCCATGTCGAGGATCGCCTCGCCGGCGCGTGGTTTGACCCGCCGCACGAACTTGTCTTTCCACAGCCGGTGCATCCCCGCCGACATGGCATCGTTCATCACGTCATACTTCTTCGCCACCGAAGAAAACACCGCACCAACCCGCTCGGTCTTTTCATCGGGCGAGACTTCTTCGTAACCGAAGGATACCTGATCGCTCATGGCCCGCGCCTTAGCGCCAAGCGCGGGGCGGTGCCAGAAAAAGCTGGGGCAAAGCGGGTTAGCTCACTGGCGGCGCGAAGGCGTGCGGCGCCATGTGCGCCAGGTAATCGAATTTGCTCATGGTGGCGCCCTCCGCGCGCAGAATCGCATAGGTCATGCTGGCGTGGAAATAGAAATTGGGAATGACAAACCCGGACAGATAGGTCGTGCCGTCGAACCGCATTCCTCCGCCGTTAGGGAAAGTCAGCACGATTTCGCGGTCCGCGCCGGCATCGTAAGCCGCTGGATCAATGCCCTGAAGGTAAGCGATGGTTTTGGCGCAGCGCTCTTTCAGTTCGGCAAAGCTTGCCTCGGTGTCCGGCATCGCCGGGGCCTCGGTATCGGTCAGCTTGGCCGCGGCGCCTTTGGCGCTGTCCGAGGCGATCTGGATCTGCCGCGGCAGCGCGAACATATCGGGCGCAAGTTGCGCGCTCAGCAAGCCAGCTTCGTTCTGCTGCGCCGCGGCCTTGTCGAGCCAGTTGGAAATGTTGGTCAGCATGCCGATGAAGCCCGGCACCGACGACTGGTATAAAGAATAGGACATTTGTATTCTCCCGGTGTGTTGGCCGATCCCCTAGCACCCGCCAATTGCACGGCAAACCGAAACGGGCCAAGGGTGCGGCCATGCCGGAATTGCCCGAAGTCGAAACCACTGTGCGGGGTCTTGCTCGCTATCTTGATGGCGCCCGGTTGATCCGGGTGCAACTGCACCGCGCCGATTTGCGCCGCCCGTTTCCCGAAGGGTTAGTCCAGCATCTGACCGGGGCGACCGTAACCGGGCTGGGCCGCCGCGCGAAATATGGCCTGATTCATACCGACCGCGGTCAGACCATGATCTTTCATCTCGGCATGTCGGGACGCTGGCGGATCGAACCCGAGCAGCTTGGCCCGCACGATCATCTGGTGATCGAGACGGCCAGCGGCAGCAGGCTGTCACTTTGCGATCCGCGCCGGTTCGGCTCGGTTGATCTGATCGCCACACCTGCGCTCGATCTATGGCCATCGTTTGCTGCACTGGGGCCAGAGCCGCTTGGCGACGGCTTGACCCCGGGCCACCTCAAAGCTGCGCTGACCCGGCGCAGTGCCGCGATCAAGCTGATGCTGCTCGATCAGCGGATCGTCGCCGGGCTCGGCAATATCTATGTCTGCGAGGCGCTGTTTCGCGCGGGCATTGATCCGCGCAAGGCAGCAGGCAAAGTCAGCAGCGCGGCGCTGGCGCGGCTGGTGCCAGCAATCCGGGCCGTGCTGGCCGAAGCGATCGCGGCGGGCGGATCCACCTTGCGCGATTTCGCGCAGCCCGACGGTCAGCTGGGCTATTTTTCCAAACGCTTCGATGTTTATGACCGCGAAGGTCAGCCGTGCCCGCGCTGCGCCGCACCGATCCTGCGGTTTGCTCAAGGCGGGCGCAGCACTTGGTACTGCGCCAGGTGTCAGAAATGAGCGCTGCTGAAATAACCCGTAGTGCTTGACGATTCGGGGGGGCGCAGTTAAGGGCCGCGCTTCCTGCGGGTCCGACTCTGCTCGGCGCGCGCAACTACATAAAGATTCAAGGACGAACATGGCCAATACGCCGCAAGCCAAAAAGCGCATCCGCCGCAACGACCGCCGGGCCGAAATCAACGGCAACCGTCTGGGCCGCATCCGGACCTTCGTGAAGAAGGTCGAGAGCGCGCTCGATGGCGGTGACAAAGCGGCTGCTGCCGAAGCGCTCAAGGCGGCGCAGCCCGAACTGGCGCGCGGCGTGGCGCGCGGCGTGATGCACAAGAACACGGCATCGCGCAAATTTTCGCGGCTGACCAAGCGAGTCGCTGCGCTCGTTTGAATTAACGTGCCGATTCGCTCGGATATGAGCGGATCGGCGGCACGTATGCAGAACGGAAATGGTTAAGGGCCGGGGCAATCGCCACCGGCCCTTTTGCTGTCTCGGTCAGGCACACATTGCTGCAGTGCAGTAATGCCCTGTTATCCCGCGATTCGCCGCATCGGCAAATCGGCTGCTATGGGATTACATAGTGAAAACAGTTGTTTAACAAAGTTTCGGGGGATTCATTGGGTCCATCGAAGTCAAGGGCCTTTATTTCAGTTTTTTTACATGCAGCGCCTTGCTCTCGGGCGCGAACCGTCCATAAAAACGGCACGGCAATAGGGAGCGCTCGTCGCTCTCCAAGCTTCACAAAAATAGTACTGCAATAACAAGCCGGGGTTTCGGGCACCCGGCGCTCGTGGGAGTGCGGAAACGCGCTTCGGATGTTGGACGTTTTGATTCGGGGGCGAATCGGGTGACAGTAATGATCTCAGGCGGAGCGCAAGGGCAGCCTTCCGCCACCAGCGAGCTGGACGCTGACGTGGCTGGCGCAAGTCAGGTGGATACAGTCGTATCCGAAGCCGATCGCCTGCGCGAAGAGCACGAGGCGCTCGATCTGTCAGCCGACTGGTCGGACATCAACCAAGGCTTGCGCAAAGACCTGGGTCAGCAATTGCACAGCCAGTGGATCAAGCCAGTGCAGCTGGGCAGTTTCTGCAAGGAAACCGGCACGCTCGACTTATACCTGCCGACCGAATTTTCCGCCAACTGGGTTTCGGACCGGTTTTCGGATCGATTGTCGCTGGCGTGGAAGATCGCTCGGCCCGATATCCGCCACGTGCGCATCTCGGTGCAGCCGGGTCGCCGCGCGCCGCAGGGTTTGCGCTTTGGCCGCGATGCCAATGGCCGCCGCGCCAGCAACGATGGTGCGCCCGCCGCGCAGCCCGGCGATGCCTTGGGGATGAGCGCCGCCGAGCTGGGCGGGCTGGGACCCAACGGGTTGGGAATGGCCTCGATCGGGCTTGATCCGTCGCTGACCTTTACCACTTTCGTCGCCGGATCGGCCAATGTGCTGGCAGCCAACGCGGCGCAGCGGATGGCCGCAACCGAAACACCGCAGTTTGCGCCGCTTTATCTCAAGGCCGCAACCGGGCAGGGCAAGACCCATCTGCTCCACGCAATCGGCCACGCATATTTGCAAGCGCATCCACGCGCGCGGATCTTCTATTGCTCGGCTGAGCGCTTCATGGTCGAATTCGTCCAGGCGCTGCGGCAGAACCAGACGATCGAATTCAAGACCCGGCTGCGCGGGTTCGATCTGTTGCTGGTCGACGATATCCAGTTCATCATCGGCAAGGCCTCGGCGCAGGAAGAACTGCTTTACACGATCGATGCACTGCTGGCCGAAGGCAAGCGGCTGGTATTCGCTGCCGACCGCGCGCCGCAAGCGCTCGACGGGGTTGAGCAGCGGCTGTTATCGCGGCTTAGCATGGGGCTGGTCGCCGATATCCAGCCCGCCGACATCGATTTGCGCCGCACCATTCTCGAAGCGCGGCTGCAGCGATTTTCGCCCACCCACGTCCCGGCTGATGTGATCGAATTCCTGGCCCGAACGATCAATCGCAATGTCCGCGAGCTGGTCGGCGGGCTGAACAAGCTGATCGCTTATGCCCAGCTGACCGGGCAGGCGGTGTCGCTCCAGCTCGCCGAAGAGCAGCTGACCGATATCCTCTCGGCCAACCGCCGCCGGATCACGATCGACGAGATTCAACGGACCGTGTGCCAGTTTTACCGGGTCGACCGGACCGAGATGTCAAGCAAACGCCGGGCCCGCGCGGTGGTGCGTCCGCGGCAGGTGGCGATGTATCTGGCCAAGGTCCTGACCCCGCGCAGCTATCCCGAAATCGGCCGCAAGTTTGGCGGGCGCGATCACTCGACCGTGATCCACGCCGTGCGCCTGATCGAAGACCTGCGCACCCGCGACGCCGATATGGATGGCGATGTGCGCAGCTTGTTGCGGCAATTAGAGAGCTGATTTTTCCGCAGCGTTTCCGCAAGGTTTGAACAGGTTTTGCGCCGGTTTGCGCACAGCCTTGCGCACAGGCATGTCGATCAGCGCTCCGCTAGGCCGTCAGTCCCCCATCGACCACCAGCTCGCTTCCGGTGGTAAAGGCGGCGCGGTCAGAGGCGAGGAACACCACGGCATCGGCCACGTTCTGCGGTTCGCCCAAGTGCCCGAGCGGGTGCATCGCCGCGACCTGCGCCAGTACTTCGTTGTCACCGAGTGACTGGGCTGCGGCGAAATCGCCCAGCAGCTTGCGGCCCATCTGGGTGTCGATCACCCCGGGGTGGACCGAATTAACCCGAATGCGCGCCGCCGCCAGTTCCTTGGCGCAGCCCTTGGTGAACAATCGCACCGCGCCTTTGGTCGAATTATAGCAGGTTGCGCCAGCCGCGCCTTCAATCCCGGCCACCGACGACAGGTTGACGATCGCGGTGCCGCCGCGCCACAGGTGCGCGCGCTCAGCAAGCAACGGAATCGCAGCGCGGGTGCCCATGAACACACCTTCGACATTGACCGCGTGCAGCCGCCGCCAATCTTCGAGCGTGGTCTCAAGAATCGGCTTGAACAGCCACAGCCCGGCATTGTTGACCAGAACGTCGAGCCCGCCCAGTTGCGCGCGCAGCCAATCCATCGTCTCTGCCCAACCCTGCTCGCTGGTTACGTCTTGCGCGCGGGCGATCCCGCCGATCTCAGCCGCCAGATCGTCAGGCGCGTCCAGATCGGTCACCGCCACCGTGGCCCCGGCGGCTGCCAGCGCCCGCGCGGTGGCCGCGCCCAGCCCGGTTGCCGCGCCGGTGACCAAGGCTTTGCGTCCAGCGAGATCGGCCATGATGTGTTCCTTCAGGTGGTTTCCAGTTGCTTGCTCAATTCATCGCGCAATTCGCGGCGCAGAAACTTGCCACTGGCGTTGCGCGGCAGTGCGCCGGTCATGAACCAGACGTAGCGCGGCACTTTGTGCTTGGCCATTACGTCCAGACAGTGCTGGCGCAGCTCGGTTTCATCGAGTGCGTCGCCATCCTTGAGCACCACTGCAACGCCGACTTCTTCGCCCAGCCGCTCGTCCGCAACACCGAACACGCAGCATTCAGCCACGGCGGCATGGCGGTAAATTCCCGCCTCAACCTCGGTGCAGAACACGTTTTCGCCGCCGCGCAGCACCATGTCTTTCTTGCGGTCAACGATGTAGATGAACCCGTCTGCGTCGATCCGCGCAACATCGCCGGTGTGCAGCCAGCCGCCATCGGTGATCGACGCGGCGGTCGCATCGGGGCGGTTGATATAGCCTTTGATCACTGATGAGCCCTTGACCCACAGCTCGCCCAGTTCGCCTTGCGCCACCGTATTGCCGTCGTCATCGACGCATTTGACTTCGAAATTGGGCATATACGGCCCGGCGCTATCGGGCTTGGCGACAAAGAAATCGCCGGTCACCGAGGTGATAATCCCGCAGGTTTCGGTCATGCCATAGCCCGTCGTGGGCCGCGCGGTTTTGATCTGGCTGTCGATTTTGAGCACCAGATCGGGCGGAACTTGCGCGCCGCCGCCTGACAGCCCGGTCAGGGTCGAGGTATCGGTCGTTGCAAAATCAGGGTGGTTGATGATCTCGCGGCTCATCACCGGAACCCCGCTGATCCCGGTGATGCGGTGCTGCTCGACCAGCTTGAGCGCCGTGCCCGCATCCCATTTGTACATCAGCACGATCGCGCCGCCGGCCGCCGTGGTCAGGTACGCGCCGCAATTGTTGGCGGTGACGTGGAACAGCGGAGTGGTCAGCAAGGTGACCGGCGGCGGCGGATCGAGCGGCGGCGCGACCCCGGTCGCGCGCTCGACCGCGAGCGCTTGCGCGGTGGTGGCAAACAGCATGTTAAGCAGGTTGGCGACGCAACCGCGGTGAGTAAGCTGTGCGCCTTTGGGAAACCCGGTGGTGCCCGAGGTGTAGAAGATGCAGGCGTCAGCATCCGGATCGACGCTGACTTGGGGCATGGCGCCTTCGTGCGCGATCACTTCGGCCCAGTCGGTCACGCCGGGCTGCGGCGCGGCCAGCCGTGTTCCGATCAACTTGACCCCGTCGGCCAGCCCTGGGCTTTCCGCCACCCGCGCCAGCCGCTCAGGATCGGCGAACAGCACTTTGGGTTTGGCGTCCTGCATGGCGAAGGCCATTTCCTCGGCGTTCCACCACGCGTTCATGCCGACCGCGGCGATCCCGACCGACACGCAGGCCCAGTAGATCACCATCCATTCGGGATAATTGCGCATCGCGATGGCGACCCGGTCACCGGGTTGCACGCCATGAGCAAACAGCCATGCGGCGGCCGCATTCACTTGCGCGTGCGTCTGCGCGTAAGTCAGCACTTCGTCGCCGTAAATCAGGTATGGCCGCTCGGCGAACGGGGTGGTCGACAGCCACACCTCGCGTACCGAAGGTGGGGCGTGCTTGAACACCCGCAGCCGATTGCCCAGCACCTCGGCTTCGGTAATTTCAAACTGACCGCCCGGCCCGGTCAATTGCTCGCGCGCGGCGCGCAGTTCGGCAAAGTGCATCGCTGATCCCGTGGTTGTTTTAATTGCTTGATTAAATGCCGCACTACGGCGCGCGCGGCAAGAAGCTTCCTTCCCGCTGCGAAAAATTCCGCTTAAAGCGGCTGCTATGTCCCTGTCACCTGACCGCCTGAACCGTTTTGCCCGCCATATCGTGCTGCCCGAACTGGGCGGGGCCGGGCAAGTGGCGCTGGCGGGCGCGCATGTGGCAATTGTCGGGTTGGGCGGGATCGGGTCGCCCGCGCTGCAATATCTGGCGGGCGCGGGGGTCGGCAGCTTGACACTGATCGACCGCGATGTGGTCGATCTGTCGAACCTGCAACGCCAGACGATTTACCGCGAGGCAGACGTCGGCCGGGCCAAGGCCGAGGTTGCGGCGCAATGGGTACAGGCGTTCGATGGTGCCCTCAAGATCCGCACCAACACCGCAGAAGTGAGGGGGGACAGCGCCGCGCAGGACCTTGAGGGCGTTGATCTGGTACTTGATGGGTGTGACAATTTCGCGACCCGGCTGATCGTGTCGGATACCTGCACCGCGCTGGGCATCCCGTTAACCAGCGCGGCGATCGGGCGCTTTCAAGGCCAAGTGGCGAACTTTGCCGGGCATCTGCCGGGACAAGCCTGCTATCGCTGTTTCGTTGGCGACGCGTTCGATGCAGAGGACTGCGATAGCTGCGCCGAAGATGGTGTGCTTGGCGCGATGGCCGGGATGGTTGGCGCGTTCGCGGCGATGCAGGCGGTCCGCGTGCTGCTGGCGGGGACAGCCACGCTGGGCGATCCGCAATGGGGGCAGCTGCATCTGTTCGAAGGGTTGGTGCCAAGCTTGCGGACCCTGCGGATTGCCAAGGATGCGGAGTGCCGGGGGTGCTCCTAGTAGCTCGCCCCGTCGATCAAGCGCCGCGGTAAATCTTGCCAAAGTGCCGGATCGAACATCCGCAGGTTGACCGCCATGCGCGGGTAGTCGGGATCGACCGGGGTCCAATGGGTGGTGCAGCCGCACCTCCCGCAGTGCCAGGTATCGAGCATGCAGTCGCCCTGACGGTAAGCCACGCCGGTTCCTTCAGTCGACACCATCGCGGGGGTGGTATGGTGCCACAGCCCGCCAATCCTGCGGCATAGCGAGCAGTTGCAATCGCCCGCGTCGGGCGGAGTTTCGCGCAGGATCAGCTTGATCGCGCCGCAATGACAGCTGCCGTGGTGTTCGCTCATGCCAGCACTTCTCCCACCCAGGCCGGCACCAGCTCGCTCGCGCGGCCAAGCCGGGTTTCATGGAACATGCTCGAGCCCTGACTGCGCTCAAGATTGAGCTCGAGCGTGTCCGCGCCAAGTTCGACCGCGTTCTGGACAAAGCCCGCTGCGGGATAGACCGCGCCCGACGTGCCGATCGAAACGAACAAATCGCAGGTTCGCAGCGCCGCGTAAATCCGGTCCATTCCGTATGGCATCTCGCCGAACCAGACGACGTCGGGGCGCAGGGTGCGCGCGGCACAGACCGGGCAGGGCGGGAGATCGATCAAAGTGGCGGTCCACGGGCTGCGCACTTCGCAGCTGGTGCACCAGGCGTTGAGGTGCTCGCCGTGCATGTGAAGCACGCGTTTGGCCCCGGCGCGCTCGTGCAGGTCATCGACGTTTTGCGTGACGATCAGCAATTCACCCGACCATTCCGCATCGAGTTGCGCCAAGGCGAGGTGCGCTGCGTTAGGCTCTTTGGTCTGGATCGCCGCGCGGCGCATGTCGTAGAACCGCAGCACCAGATCAGCATCGCGGGCGAAACCTTCAGGCGTGGCGACGTCCTCGACCTTGTGTTGCTCCCACAAACCGCCGGCGGAACGGAACGTGTCGATCCCGCTCTCGGCCGAGATGCCCGCGCCGGTCAGGATCACGATGTTGCGAATCTCAGTCATCGCGTCTCCCTAGCCCGTTCGCCCTGAGCTTGTCGAAGGGCTGCTTTTCCTTCAAGCGTTGCGTGAACAAAGCGCAGGGCTTCGGCAAGCTCAGCCTGAGCGGTTTGAGGGGCATTGGTTGTGGCACGAATCGGCATTATCGGCAGCGCGGGGCGCATGGGCTCGGCGCTGGTCGAAGCGATTGCGGCGGCGGGCGCGGTTCACGCAGGCGGGGTCGATCAGAGCGGTGATCTGCCCGCGTTGGCGGCAGTCAGCGACGTACTGG
>JANMCG010000041.1:0-1859 GCA_031361075.1 Novosphingobium sp.
CGCAATGATTGCACGATGAACATCGGGGTACGGGTCAAACTCAAGCCGCAGAGTCTGGGCCTTAAGCGCAACGTCGCGCGGTTACGCGAGATTTTCGAGGCAGGACTGGCGCAGTTCGGCGGTCCGTGGCTGGCTGGCGCAGAATTCAGCGCAGTCGATGCGTTTTACGCTCCGGTTGCCTTCCGCATCCGCACTTACGGACTTGATGTCGGCAACGGGCAGGCCTGGGTGGATCACATGCTGGCGCACCCGGCGATGCGGTTGTGGGAAACTGAAGCGCTCGCCGAAGAGTGGCGCGAGGCGAGCCACGAGGAAGAGCTGGCGGCGGCAGGGGTGATTACCGCCGACTACCGCAACCGCTAAGCATGGCTCCGTTCAGCAATTGCAACCTCTGACACTTCGATTACCGGGATTTCCCAAGGATGCGCGGCGAGCAACCGCGCGATAGCCGCATCGACCTCTGCCTGCGGGGTTTCGCCAGGATTGTGGCCAGGATTGTGGCCAGGAATGTGAATCGTGATCATGAGGCTGGGCGAGACTTCGCGCTGGCCAACCGTCCCGCGGGTTGGCTTGGCACCAGCGCCGGGTCGGAATAGCTCCCAGCCCGGGGTAACTTCAGCCACCGCCTGATAGGCACCAAAGTCACCAAGCGGATTGTCGCCATCCAGTACGGCGTAGAGGCTGGCCAGCCCGTCCGCACAATCCAGCGCCGCCATGTCGCCCGCGTACAAACGACGCAGGACTTCAGTAGAGACCGGCCACGCCAGACGTATCGCCCAGACTTTTCGCAGCAAAATGTTCGCCGTCATCGCTGCGCGTCAGCCCAGCGCGGCCTTCAGATCCTCGACCAGGTCGGTCCGCTCCCACGGGAAGGTATTGTCCACCGGCTTGCGCCCGAAGTGCCCATAAGCCGCAGTCTGACGGTAGATCGGCTGGTTGAGCCCGAGGTGCGTGCGGATCGCGCGCGGGGTCAGCCCGCCAAGCTTGGCGATGCTCATGATCGCGGCTTCGATGGTGTCGTCGGCTACCGTCCCCGTGTCATGCGTATCGACATAGAGCGACAGCGGCTTTGACACGCCGATCGCATAGGCGAGCTGGATTGTGCAGCGCGTGGCAAGGCCCGCAGCGACAATGTTCTTGGCAAGATAGCGGGTGATGTAAGCGGCTGAACGATCGACCTTGGTCGGATCCTTGCCCGAAAACGCGCCGCCGCCATGCGGGGCTGCGCCGCCATAGGTATCGACGATGATCTTGCGCCCGGTCAGGCCCGCGTCCCCATCGGGTCCGCCGATCTCGAAGCTGCCGGTCGGGTTGATGTGGTATTCGGTTTCGCGCAGCAGCACTGGCGGGATCACATCGGCGATCACGCGGCGGACATAGGCATGCAGTTCGGCTTCCTTGTCGCCCTCGTCGTAACCGGCGGCGTGCTGAGTGCTGACCACCACGGCGGTCGCGGCCACCGGCAGGCTGCCTTCGTAACGCAGGGTGACCTGGCTCTTGGCATCGGGTTCAAGGAACGGGGCCGCGCCCGAGTGCCGGTCGGCGGCCATGCGTTCAAGGATCTTGTGGCTGTAATACAGCGTCGCGGGCATTAGATCGGGGGTTTCGTCAGTGGCATAACCGAACATGATCCCCTGGTCCCCGGCGCCTTCATCCTTGTTGCTGCCGGCATCGACACCTTGCGCGATATGCGCCGACTGGCCGTGCAGGCGGTTGATGAATTCGAACTTATCCCAGTGGAAACCGTCCTGCTCATAGCCAATCTCGCGCACGGTCTGGCGCACGGCAGCTTCGATTTCAGTTTGCGCGCCGGGGGCCCATTGGCCGTCCTCGAACACGCCTTTGCAACGGATTTCACC
>JANMCG010000075.1:0-30675 GCA_031361075.1 Novosphingobium sp.
GTGGTGGTCGCCACGCATGACGTTCACCTGCTTAAGAAAGTGCCCGAATCGTTGATCATGCGGCTCGATAAGGGGCGGCTGTCCGATCCCACCGGCGCGCTGCGCTATCCGCCGCGCCCCCGTCCGCGCGCGGTTTCGGTGGCGGGCGAGCTGGACTAGGCGGGTGGCATTGCGCTTATCCTGGTTGTGGCGGCGTCAACGCGAAGCTGAGCTGCTTCCCGAGGGGCGGCTATCGGGGCCGATGCCGTGGGTAATCGCGATCATGGTTGCGCTGACGGTGATCGCCGCGGCGGCAGGCCTGGCGTTCAACAACACCGCACGCAACGCCTCGGACGCGCTGTCGGGCGGGGTGACCGTGCAGATTGTCAACGCCAATCCGGCAGAGCGCGACCGGCAAGCGCAAGCGGTGCTGCGCGCGCTGCGCGATACCCCCGGGGTGATCGAGGCGGCGCTGGTCTCGCAGGTCGAGGTCGACCGGTTGATCGAGCCGTGGTTGGGTGCGTCGGCGAGCGGCGACAGCGGAATTCCGGTGCCGGCGCTGGTCGATGCACGGCTCCGCGATGCGGTCACGGGTGAGACGTTGGGCGGGCTGCGCCAGATGTTGCGCCAGGTAGCCCCGCAAGCACGGGTCGACGCGCAGTCAAGCTGGCTTAAACCGGTGTTCAGCGCGGTCGATACATTGCGCTGGCTGTCGCTGGCACTCGTGGCGCTGCTGGGAGTGGCGCTGGCCGCCGCAGTCTTGCTGGCGGTGCGCAATGCCCTTGGCAGCAATCGCGATACGATCGAAATTGTCCATCTGCTGGGCGGCACCGACGCGCAGATCGCGCGGATATTTCAGCGCGCGATCGGTTATGACGCCGGCGTCGGCGGTGCCGTCGGGTTGGCGCTGGGGCTGGTGGTGGTGCTGCTGCTGGGCCAGCAATTTGCCGCGCTGGGGGCCGGGCTGGTCAGTTCGGGCGCGCTGGAGTGGAGCGATTGGCTGCTGCTCGTGCTGATCCCGGTGGCAGGCGTTTTGCTGGCAACCGTGACCGCGCGCCAGACAGTGGTGCGCGCTTTGCGCAAGATGCTGTAAGAGAGCCCGATGCTGCGCCGCATACTATCTTCGATCCTGCTCATCTGGGTGCTGGGGTTCATCGCCTTCGCAGTATTCCTCGCGCGGCCAGCCGGAGCGGTCCGGACCCCGGCGGTAGTGGTGCTGACTGGTAGTGCTGGGCGGGTCGATCGCGGGCTGGAAGTGCTGCGCCAGGGCTGGGCACCGCTGCTATTCGTCTCAGGGGTCGACCGCGAGGTCAAGCCGGGCGAATTTGCGGCGCAGTTCAACGTCAGCCCGGTGCAGATGGCGTGCTGCGTGGTGCTGGGTTTTGCAGCCGTGGACACCGAAACCAACGCGCGCGAAATCGCTATCTGGGTGCGTGAGCGCCGAATCTCTCAGATCCGGCTGGTTACCAGCGACTGGCATATGCGCCGGGCGGTGCTCGAATTGCGCAGCGCAGTGCCATCTGGGCTGACGATTATCGAAGATGCGGTGCCGACCAAGCCCAGCATGCGCATCCTGTTCACCGAATATCACAAATTGCTCGCGCGCTGGATTGTCCAGCGGGTGACCGGTTAGCGTGCCCTCCGAGCGACGTGCCAGCGCAGCCGACGTGCTGCGCAGCCTGCTGTTTTATATAGCGTTTTACGGCGTCAGCGTGTTCATCGTGCTGGCCTGTGTGTTCACGCTGTTGCTTAACTCGCGCGAGACGTTCCGCCGCACGGTCGATAGCTGGTCGTTGTTTCATCGCTGGTGCTTGCGCTGGATCCTGCGCATCGTTGTGCGGGTCGAGGGTGAACTGCCGCCCGGGCCGGTCTTTGTGGCGATGAAGCACGAAAGCTTTTTCGAGGCGATCGATCTGCCGCAGGTGCTCCCGTTTCCCGGCGTGTTCGCCAAAGCCGAGCTGATGCGAATCCCGCTGTGGGGCTTGGCCGGGGATCGTTACGGCTTGGTTACGGTCGACCGCGAGCAGGGCGCGCGGGCGCTGCGGCATATGATGACCGCGGCCAAGCGGATCAGCGGCGAAGGCCGTCCGCTGGCGATGTTTCCAGAGGGTTCACGCGTTGCGCACGGCGCGCAGCCCGATCTCAAATCGGGGTTTGCCGGAATTTACAAGCTGCTCGGGTTGCCGGTCGTGCCGATCGCGGTCGATGCCGGGCTGCTGTATCACCGCCTGTGGAAGCGCTCCGGCGTAATCACTTACCGGATCGCACCAGCGATCCCGGCGGGCTTGCCGCGACCAGAAGCCGAGGCGCGGGTCCATGCCGCGATCAACGTGCTGAACCTGCCGGGCTAGAGTAATGTCGGTTTTAAGGAATCTCCGCCCCGATCCTGAGCCTGTCGAAAGTCGATCTCTGCTTAGGGCCGGCACACGCAGCCAAAAGAACACGCGCGGTGCTTCGGCAAGCTCAGCGCGAACGGGCCTGGATCGCTGATCCAGCTTAAGCGCATCCAGCGCTAGCTGCGCGTTACCCGTACTTGCTGATTGACCAGTTCGGCCCAGCCGAAGCTTGACAGAAACGCGATATCGGCAGCGTCGCGGCCCACCCCGATCCGCGCGATTTCACCCGATTGCGCCATCCCGGTCGCGTCGACCAGATGCCATTGGCCGGCGAGATAAACTTCGGCCACCGCGTGAAAATCGGGCGGATCGACATCGGGTGCATAGACGCTGGCATAGCGCGCGGGAATGGCCGCGGCACGCGCCATGCTGACCAGGACATGAGTATAGTCGCGGCACACCCCCTGGCGGGTCAGAAAGCTGTCCGAGGCCGAAGTCGAAGCATTGCTGGCTCCGGGGGTGTAGGTGAAATGCTCTGCGATCCAACCGCGCATCGCGGCAATACAGGCGCCGCCGCTCAAATTGCCGAATTCGGTCTGAACGAAGGTGCCAAACAAGTCCGACGGGCAGAATCGCGACGGCATCAGATAATCGATCACTTCGCCGGGCAGGCGGTGCGGGTCAGTGGCGGGAAGCTGATCGATACGCATCACGTTGCGGTCGATTTCGACCACCGCGGTATAGTCGACCATCAGCCGCCCCGGTCCGACCCGCAGCCAGATCCGTTCACCGATCTCGTCGTGGCCCGCCACCCGCGCAAAATGTTCAACCGGGCTGATCCCGATGGCCGGGCCGATCACCCGCTGATCGGGCAGCATGGCGGCTTCGATTTGCAGCAGCAGATCGGTCGGCTCGGCAAAGTCGTACGCCAGCCAGGTTTCGATGGTCAGGGACATTGTAACTCTAATGCTTCGGCAAGCCGGTACGATCCCGCACAGTCAGGAATTTTCGTGATCGCCGCGCCCGAAATCGGGTCGCGCGTCATCCTGGCCCAGCTCGATAATCGAGCGGCGGATTTCACGGGTGCGTTCAAAATGCTCGAACAGCTGCGCGCCATCGCCGACCCGGATTGCCCTTTGTAGCGCGGTCAGATCTTCGGTGAAGCGCTGAAGCATCTCGAGCACCGCATCCCTGTTGGTCAGAAATACATCGCGCCACATGGTCGGGTCGGACGCGGCGATGCGGGTGAAATCGCGAAAGCCGCCAGCGGAATACTTGATGACTTCGCTTTCGGTCACCCCTTCGAGGTCGGATGCGGTGCCGACGATGGTATAGGCGATCAGGTGCGGCAGATGGCTGGTCACCGCCAGCACCAGATCGTGGTGCGACGCGCTCATCAGTTCGACGCGCGCGCCAAGCGCTTCCCAGAATCCGGTCAGAGCCGCGACTTGTGCCAGGTCAGCGCCATCGGGCGGGGTGACAATGCACCAGCGTTGCTGAAACAGGCTGGCAAAGCCCGCGTCAGGCCCCGATCGCTCGGTCCCCGCAACCGGATGCGCTGGAATGACCGTATGTCCCGGCAATGCCGCGGCGAGCGCCGCCGCGACACTTTGCTTGCTCGAGCCGACATCGCTGATGATTACGCCAGGGCGCAGAACCGCCGCAAATTCCGCTGCCGCAGCGCCCATTGCGCCAACCGGAACGCACAGCACCACCAGATCGGCGCTGCCCACAGCTTCAGCCGCGGTGGCGCAGACTCGGTCGACCAGCCGGCGGGTTGCCGCGCGGGCGCGGGTGGCGGGGTCTGCGTCATACCCGGTGGTGACGGCGCCGGGCAGATACTCGCGCACTGCCAGTCCGATCGAGCCGCCGAGCAGGCCCAGCCCGATGATTGCGATCCGCTGAAAAGTCATCGGGCGGCCTCAGCCGCAGCGCGCAGCAACGCCGCGATCGCGTCCATTTGCTCGGCGGTGCCAACCGTGATGCGCAGCGTATGGCCAAGCCCTTGGCCAGGCAACCAGCGGGTCATGTAACCCGCGGAGCTTAGCGCTTGATAAGCCGCAGCGCCAGTCAGTTGCCCTTCGAACACCACTAGCACGAAATTGGCTTCGCTTGGCACCATCCGCAGGCCGTGATTGCCCAGCGCCGCGACCGCCGCGTTGAAGCGCGCGCGGACGGCAGCGTTGTGGCGGCGCGATTGCTCGACAAATGCCTGATCGCTCAGCGCGGCGAGCGCAGCAGCCTGCCCGGTATTGGAGACGTTGAACGCGCCACGCAGCCGGTTAAGCACCTCGATCAGATCGCGCGCACCGGTGCCCCAGCCAACCCGCTCACCCGCAAGACCATAAGCCTTCGAGAAGGTGCGGGTGACTAACACATTGCTGCTGATTGCAGCCAGCGCCAGTGAGCCATCGTCATCCGCCGGGTCAACATATTCGGCATAGGCCTGATCAAGCACCAGCAACACCTCTGCGGGCAGCGCGGCGTGGAGCCGCGCAATCTCGGCGCGCGCAAGATAGGTGCCGGTCGGATTGTTGGGATTGGCGACCAACACCACACGGGTTTTGGGTGAGACAGCTGCCAGCAGCGCATCGACATCGTTGGCGTAATCGCGGGCCGGCGCCTCAATCGGCTCAGCTCCGCAGCGCCGCGCGACGATATCGTACAACGAGAAACTGTACTGCGAAAACAGCACCTCGTCCCCCGGTCCGGCGTAAGCACTGGCGGCCAGATAAAGCAGTTCACCCGAACCTGAGCCCATAATGATCTGTGCGGGATCGATGCTGTTAAATGCACCCAAAGCGGTCCTCAACGCAGTGCTGTCGCCATCGGGATACCGCGAGGGATGCTCCGCTGTACCGATCGCGGCCAAAGCTAACGGACTGCAACCCAACGGGTTCTCATTCGCCGAAAGCTTGGCCACCACGCGCCCGCCATCGCCCGCCGCCTTGCCGGGGACATAGGCGTGGATCCCGGCGATCCACGGCTTGGGGGTTGGTGCATTAGTCATGGCGCGCTGCCCTTAGCAGGCTTGGCGGCAATTGACAGATCAGAACGCCGCGCTCAAGCGATTGAGCTATGGGCAGCCCCGAACTTTCGCCGATCGACGCTACGCTGGTTCTGCCCGCACCGCTGCTGCTCGATGGCGGGCAAAGCCTGCGCGATGTCAGTGCGGCCTATCAGACTTGCGGGGTGCTGAACGCTGACAAGTCGAACGCGGTGTTGCTGTTCCACGCGCTGACGATGGATCAGTATGTGGTCGGAACGCATCCCAAGACCGGCAAGCCGGGTTGGTGGGCCAAGTCGGTCGGCCCGGGCAAGGTGATCGATACCGACCGCTATTTCGTGATCTGCGCCAATGTGCTGGGCGGCTGCATGGGCTCGACCGGCCCTGCCAGCCTGGCCGCCGATGGCCAGCCTTATGCGATGCGCTTTCCGGTGATCACGATCCGCGACATGGTTCGTGCGCAAGTCGCGTTGCTGGACGCGCTGGGGATTGCGCAGCTGCACGCGGTGATCGGCGGATCGATGGGCGGGATGCAAGCGCTGAGCTTTGCCGCCAACTGGCCGACCCGGACCCGCGCGGCTCTGGTGATAGCGTCGACCGCGCGGCATTCGGCGCAGAACATCGCGTTTCACGAGGTTGGGCGGCAAGCGATCATGGCCGATCCCAAGTGGAAGGGTGGCGATTATTACGGCGGCAAAGGCCCCGAAAGCGGGCTGGCGGTGGCACGGATGGCGGCGCATATCACCTATCTCTCGGAAGAAGGGATGCACGAAAAATTCGGGCGCAAATTGCAGGACCGCGCCGAGAAAACCTTCGGGTTTGACGCGGACTTTCAAGTGGAAAGCTATCTGCGCCACCAAGGGCTGAGTTTCACTGATCGGTTCGATGCCAATTCGTACCTCTACATCACCCGCGCGATGGATTATTTCGATCTCGCCGAGGAATACGGCGGCAAGCTGGCCTCGGCCTTCGCGGGCAGCAAAGTGCGGTTCTGCCTGATCAGCTTCGATACCGACTGGCTTTATCCGACCGGCGAAAGCCGGGGGATCGCTCACGCGCTTAACGCGGCGGGAGCGCCGGTCAGTTTCGTCGAACTGTCTGCGCCGTTCGGGCATGACAGCTTTCTGCTCGACGTTCCGGCGCAAGACCGCGTGATCGCCGGGTTTTTGGGATGAGCGCCGCGCTCCGCCCCGATCTGGCGCTGATCGCGGCGCATGTCGCGCCCGGCAGCCGCGTGCTCGATGTCGGGTGCGGCGATGGCGCGCTGATGGCGGTGTTGCAAAGCCAGCGCCAAGCCGATGCGCGCGGGCTCGAGCTCGATCAGCACAATGTCGCCGAATGCGTCGCGCGCGGGCTGTCGGTGATCCAGGGCGATGCCGATGTCGATCTTGGCTATTATCCCGACGCCAGTTTCGATTACGCGATCCTCAGCCAGACGTTGCAAACAACCAAGCGCCCCGATCTGGTGCTAGGCGAACTGCTGCGGGTCGGGCGCAAGGCGTTTGTCAGTTTTCCGAATTTCGCGCATTGGCAGGTGCGCGCCAGCTTGCTGTGGGCCGGGCGGATGCCGGTCACCCGGCTGCTGCCGGTCGCGTGGTATGAAACCCCCAACATCCACCACGTCACCGTGCGCGATTTCCGGGCGCTGGTGGCCGATCAAGGCTACCGGCTGGAGGGCGAGTGGTTCCTGTCAGGCGATGCCCGGATCGGCCCTGCCGCCGCCGCCTGGCGCGCTGAACATGCGGTATTTCTGCTGTCACGTTAAGCACCAGCCCCGGCACCTTGCAAAGCAGGGGGCCGGGGTGACGCTTATGAAGTTACATGCGGTGCAGCGCGCAAAGCTTGTTGCCATCAGGATCGCGCAGATAGGCCAGGTACAGCTGGCCCATGCCGCCTTCGCGCACACCGGGCGCGTCTTCGATCGCGGTGCCGCCAGCGGCCAGTCCCGCGGCGTGCCAAGCGTCGGCTTGCGCCGGATTTTCCATGGCAAAACCGATCGTGCCGCCATTGGCGTGGGTTGCCGGCTGGCCGTCAATCGGCGGAGTCACCAGAAACACGCCGTTGTTGTGCATATAGATCAGCCGACCTTTGTCGTCTTGCACGGCTTCCTTGCCGCCGATCGCCTTGAACACCGAATCGTAAAATGTCTTAGATTTGGCGAGGTCGTTAGTCCCGACCATATTGTGGCTGTACATCAGGCTCTCTCCGGTTGTTTTGAGTTGCGATGCGCCACTTGTAAACCGGTCGCGCGCGCGGTCAATCGCCGCTGACAGTTGCGGTTCATCCGCGCCGCGTTAAAGTCGGCCGATGATGAGGTCTGCCGCATTGCTAGTCGCCGCTGCGCTGGGCGCGGTTCCCGTTTGGTCGACCGCGGCAGCGCCGCCGTTGCCACCGCTCGAAGCGCAGGTTCACTGCGCCTTGGTGTTCGGCAAAATCACCCGCGACCAAAGCCAGCACGTCGCTAGATCAGAGCGGTTTCCGGCCATGGCGAAGCCAGGCCGGGAATTCTTTGTGGTGACCGGCGCACGGGCACTGGATGAACATGCCGTCACGGTGGAAACAATCGAGGCCTATTATACCAGCCGGTTTGCCGCCTTGCAGGACAGCTTGGCCAAGGCAGCTGATCCAGCCGCCGCGCTGGACCGCGATTATGCGGAGTGTTTGCCGCAATTTGCGCAAGTTGCGCCAAAGTTTACCCCGGTCGCGCGCTAACTTTGCCAATCTTGCGCTAACTTTGCCGCGCTCGGCCATCTTGCCGCTGGCATGGTTAGCACGCAGCGCCTAAGCGGCGGGGTATGATCAAAGACCAGCGGCAAGCCATCGTCGATATTGGCTCCAACTCGATCCGGCTGGTGGTTTTTGGCGGACCGCTGCGCGCGCCGTCCGTGCTGTTCAACGAGAAATTGATGGCTGGTCTGGGGCGCGGCGTGGTCGCGCAGGGGCGGCTTGATCCCGATAGCGTCAAGAGCGCACTGGCCGGGCTTGCCCGGTTCGCCGCGTTGCTCAAGCTGATGCAGCCGATCCGCCTGCGGGTGGTCGCCACCGCCGCGGTGCGCGAGGCGAGCGATGGCCCGCAATTCCTCAAGGCAGTGCGCGCTTTGGGCCTGCCAGCTGAGCTGCTGAGCGGCGATCAAGAGGCCGAAGCCGCCGGACTGGGCGTGATTTCAGCGCATCCGCAAGCATGCGGACTGGTCGCAGATATGGGCGGCGGCAGCCTCGAGTTGGTGCGCGTGGCCGGCGGTGCGGTTCACGAGAAGGTTTCGTTACCGTTTGGTGCGATGCGGGTGGCAGCGGTGCGCGCGGGCGGGCGGGGGCAATTGCGCAAGGCTGTGCGCATCGCGTTTCAAGCCCACGACTGGCTGGGCGAGTTGACCGGGCAGCCGCTTTATCTGGTTGGTGGCGCATGGCGTGCGCTGGCACGGGTCCACATGCAGCGCTGCGCATTCCCCCTGCCGGTGCTGGGCGATTACAGCTTTTCGGCCGAGGATGCGCGCGATTTGAAAGTGCATGTCCGCGCGATGGGCAGCGCTGAACTGGCCGCTGTGCGCGGTGTGAAAGCGGCCCGTGCATTGCAACTTGACGATGCCGCTGCGCTGCTGGCCGCGCTGGTGGCCGAGACCGCACCATCCGTGGTAATTATTTCGGCACATGGCCTGCGCGAAGGGCTGCTGTTCGAAGGCCTTAGCGCGCCGACGCGGTTGCTCGATCCGCTGATCGAAGGCATCCGCCACGCCCTGGCCGGGCAGCAAGCGGTCGATGGCTATGCCGAAGCGCTGCTGGCGTGGAGCGATCCGGCGTTTTCAGCCGATCCGGCCGACGAACGGCGGCTGCGCCATGCGGCCTGTCTGATCGCCGGAACAAGCTGGGCGTCAGATCCCGATTTTCGCGCGGTGGCAGGCGAAGATATCGCGTTGCATGGTAACTGGATCGCAGTCACCGCCGCGGACCGGGCAGTAATGGCGATGGCACTGCATATCGGGCTGGGCGGCGCCCCCGATTCGCCGCCGGGTATTCTGGCCCGGCTTGCTCCGCCAGAGCGCTTGGCCCGGGCAGCGGCGTGGGGCTATGCGCTCCGGTTAGCGCAGCGGCTGAGCGGCGGGGCACCGGCGGCGCTGCGGCAGGTCCCGCTGCAATGGGACGAAGCGGGCACGCTGGTGCTGGCGCTGCCAAAACCGATTGACGCCTTGGCCGATACCGGGCTGGAGCGGCGACTGGCGCGGCTTGGCGCGGCACTGGGCTGCCCGGTTCAGATCGCGCGTTAATGTTTTCCACCTGAAAAGCTTGGCGCATTTGCTGCTCACGACTTGAAGCCCGCCCTGCCACCGGGCATGGCAGCCTATCATGTGGCAACTTTATCAATTCCCGCTCTGCCCGTTCAGCCGTAAGGTCCGCCTGCTGCTGAGCGAAAAGGGCGTGCCTTACGAATTGTGGCGCGAAAACCCGTGGGAGGGGCGCGATGAGTTCTATGCGCTCAACCCGGCGGGGCGCACGCCGGTGTTGCACGATCCCGGCAAAGCCCTGACGTTGCTCGATAGCCGGGCGATCTGCGAATACTTCGAAGAGACAGTCGACAAACTGCCGATGATTAATGGCACTGCTGCAGGCCGGGCCGAAATCCGGCGGCTGGTGGCCTTGTTCGACGAGAATTTCTATGGCGACGTCACGGCGCCGCTGCTGCACGAGCGGATGAAAAAGCGGCTCGTTTACCGCCAGTCACCCGATTCAAAAGCGCTGCGCGAGGCGATGAAGCTGGCGCACGAACACCTGTATTATATTGACCACCTGATCGATCACCGTCCGTGGCTGGCGGGTGCGACGATGAGCCTGGCCGATCTGGCGGCCGCCGCGCAAATCTCGGTGGCGGATTATCTGGGCGGGCTCGATTGGAACGGGCACGAACAGGCCGCGGGCTGGTACGCGGTGTTCAAAAGCCGGCCCAGCTTTCGGCCCTTGCTGGCCGAGCGAATGGAAGTCATCCAGCCGCCAAGCCACTATGCCGACGTGAACGCCTAGGCTTTCGCTGGTTTGCCGAACCGGCCATGCTTGCGAAAGCGCACCAGCCAGCGATCCAGAAACAGTTCGAGCGGACGCGGGGTTACGCCCAGCGCCTCGCATCCGGGCAACGTGCCTGACGCGACATTTCCCGCCTTAAGCAGTTTCCATTGCTGGCGGCTCAGCGGCGCGAACGGCAGCCAGCCGGTCAAGGTTGCAAATGCTGACGAAGCTGCGTCGGGCAGTTCGGCCAACAGCGGCGCGCGTCCAGCGGCGGTAGCAACCCGGCGATTGAGCTCGCCCATTGTCACCACTTCCGGACCGCCCAGTTCGAATGTCTGGCCGCCGTGTGCAACGGGGTTTACCAGAGCGGCGCAGATCGCGAGCGCGAGGTCATCGACGAATAGAGGCTGCAATTTGGCCTTGCTGCCAAATACCGGCAAGACCGGAAGCAGTGCGCTGAGCCCGGCGAACATCGTTATGAATTGATCGTCGGGGCCAAACAGAACTGACGGCCGCATGATTGTTGCCCCAGGAAAGGCCGCAAGTACCGCAGTCTCGCCTGCCGCTTTGGCGCGGGCATAGTCGGTCTCGCCGTCGGCATCGGCACCGATCGCCGAAATATGGACGAATGCGCGCAGCCCTGCCGCTGTTGCTGCTTGCGCCAGCACACCTGCACCGCGTCCCATCACAGCATCAAGATCGCCCGCGAAAGTCCCCGCCAGATTGACCACTGCGTCGGCCCCCGCCAGCATCTGGGGCAGGGTTTCGGCGCGGGTCAGATCGGCGCGCAGCAATTGCACCTGGCCCAGGCCGCCCAGCGGTTTAAGCCCTGCGGCCCGCTCGGGCGCGCGGCTGACCACGCGCAGCCGCGCGCCCCGGTTCAGCAATTCCTGCGCCAGATGCCGCCCGACAAAGCCGCTGCCGCCCACCATCACAATCAATTTGTCTGCCAGATTTTGCGCCATTGTCGTTCCGTCAGCTGAATTTAATGCTGCGCCGGGCCTTGGCACAGGCCACCGGGTGGCTGCAACGTCGTATTCGTCAGCCACCGACTTACCAGCCCGGCGGCAAACACCATCAGATACAGATCGAGAAATACCCGGTGCGCGGTTTGCGCCCACAGCATCCCGCTGATCCCGGCGAACATCGCAAACTGCGCGTAGAACAGCGCATCGCGCCGCCACGCAGCGCGGCTTTGCCACAGCCCCGCCAGCCCAAGCGCCAGCAGCGGCACCCACACTGCAGCATAAGCAAGATTGGCCGGCCGGCCGTGCAGCGGGCTCGGCAAAGCTCGAAACGCAATATATATTTTATGCACAAACCGTCCGGCAAACCCCAGCGGATCGGCCGCGATCCGGCGCGCAGCCTGAATCTTGAACCAGGTGTCGCGCTGCAACGGCTGCGCCGCGATGGCCCGCAATTCGGCCTGATCACGCGGGCTAAGCGCATTGAAGATAACCTCGCGGCTATCATCGACCGAGCCATCGGGATAATTGCTGAACAGCAGCGGATCGCTCCCGGCATACAGCGCCGCGCCAAATTCACTGCCCAGGACATATGCACCATAAGCACGGTGCGTGTGCAGCAGCCACGGGGTCAGTCCCGCCGCCAGCACCGCCAGCAGACTCGCACTGACAATGACGCCGCGCGCACGTCCCCGCAAAGCTGCCACCCGCCATCCCGCCCACAGCGCCGCGCACAGCGCGAACGGCAGCACCGTTTCGCGGGTCAGCACCGCCGCCGCCAACACAGCTCCAGCGAGCAGCGCAAGGCTGATGGCGCCGCGCTGCGCCAGCCTCAGCAGCACCAACGTGGCCCACGCGGTCAGGCAGGTGACCAGCGCGGTTTCCTGCAGCGCGGTGTCGTGCCAAACGTAATAGGGATAGACCGCGCAAGCCGCCGCAGCGATCAGCCCGGCGCTGCGCCCGAACAGGTCGCGCGCGATCAGCCCGGTTGCCGCGACAGTCAGCGCGCCGATCAGCGCCTGCGCGCAGACGATCCGCCACGGATGCCAGTTGCCGCCAGTCACCGCCAGCAGGAACAGCGGATAGCCGGGTACCCTAAACGCGGTCAGCTCGCCCGCGACCAGTTCGTAGCCGCGCCCTTGCGCCATATTTCTGGCAATGTCGTAAAAGAACCCATAGCCCTCGGCCCAGTAATTGGCAGTGCCATGCTGCCACCGCAGCACCAGCCGCAAAATCAGCGCCACGCCCGCGATCACCGCCAATCCGGGGCCGAACCGGGCATGCTCCAGTCGCGCTGCCGCCACGCGCATTGCAGTCTCCGCCGCGCGTCCGTGCTCGCCACCCGCCATAAAACCGCGCGTGCCACGCCAACCACCGGTTGACAAGCTGCCACCCCCCCAGCTAGTGGCGCGCTCCTACCCGGCATGCCGCTCGATCGCGCCATGCCACCCGTGCCCAGATGGCGGAATTGGTAGACGCACCAGCTTCAGGTGCTGGCGCTCGCAAGGGCGTGGAGGTTCGAGTCCTCTTCTGGGCACCAAAACTAAGGTCCGACGGCGTCCGTCGAAATCCGCCAAAGGCATGGATTTCCGCCGTTTGTTGCCCCATAATCGTTCGCCCATATCCGGATTGGTACTCACATGTGTGGGCTTAGGAAGGGCGAATTGTGGTCTTTCTGTTCTATACATGTTCCGCCGGAATGACCACGGCGCTCTGGCGCCAGAGCGAAAGGCGCGAACAATGAAACTGACTGTCACCGCGATCCAGAATCTCAAGCCACGCGAAAAGCAATACAAGGTCTATGACGGCGAAGGGCTCTATCTTTCCATTTCTCCGGCTGGCGGGAAGAGCTGGAAGTTTAGTTATCGCTTTATGAGCCAACAGAAGGCGGTGACGATTGGCCCTTGGCCAATGATTTCGCTAGCTGACGCTCGGGCGCGCGTGACCGAGCTGCGCCGACAGGTCCATGACGGGATCGATCCGGCGCTTGAAAAACAGCTGCGCAAGTTCAACTCGATGATGGACCGGCACAGCAACTTTCGCGCGGTAGCAGAAGAATGGTTGATCAAGCGCGAGAAGGAAGGGCTGGGCGAGGCAACTGTCGCCAAGACGCGGTGGTTGCTTTCGCTGATCTACCCGGTGCTAGGCAAGCGGCCAATCGGCGAGCTTGGCAGCCCGGAACTCTTCATAGCGCTGAAGAAGATCGAAGCGACCGGACGGCTCGAAACCACCCGGCGTCTGCGAAGCCTGCTTGGCCGCATCTTTCGCTATGCGGTCGCCACCGGCAGAGCGAGCCGCGATCCGTCGGCTGATCTGCGCGGTGCCTTCATAGTACCCAAGACAACCCATTTCGCCGCAATCACAACGCCCGCAGAAGCTGGAAACCTGCTCAGGGCGATTGATTCCTTCCAAGGCCATGAAATCACCCGGATGGCGCTCAAGATAGCTCCGCACGTGTTCCTGCGACCTGGCGAGCTTCGCCTTACGCAATGGGCCGATATCGATTTCGACAAGGCGATCTGGCACATTCCCGCAGAGCGGGCGAAGATGCGCCGCCCCCACAAGGTGCCACTGTCGCGGCAGGTCTGCGATCTGCTGGAAAAGCTCTATGACCTCACTGGCCATGCACCCGGGCTGTTTCCGTCCTTCTACACCTGGAAACGCAGCATGTCGGAAAACACGGTCAACCTGGCGTTGCGCAGGATGGGTTTTTCGGCAGATGAAATGACGGCCCACGGCTTCCGGGCAATGGCCTCGACGCTTCTCAACGAGATGGGCGAATGGCATCCCGACGCGATCGAACGGCAACTCGGCCATATCGAAACCAATGGTGTGCGCCGGGCCTACGCGCGGGGTGAACATTGGAACGAGCGGGTGCGAATGATGCAACACTGGTCGGACTATCTCGACCAGCTCCGCGATGGCGGCCAGGTCGTCCGACCAGTGTTCAAGCGCCGGGCCTCAGAGTAGCCCAGCACGAGCTCTGTCGATCAGCGTTCGCAAGCTATCGACCGGGATGAGGGTGCTGCGACCAAGCTTTATGGTCTCCAGGTCGCCGGAAGCGATCAGCTCATAAAGCTTGGAGCGGCATATCCCGGTCAACCGGATGGCATCCGGAATTCGGACTGTCAGCGGTTCGATCTGGCGCGACGCGCCTCGATCCAGAAACGCGCCGTAGGGGAGCGACAATTGCTCGGCGCTGGCCACGCTCTGGCCGGTTCTCCGGATCATTGCTCACCTCCTCCACGCTGGCTCTTAACCTTGGCGCGGAAGGCTTCGTAGCAGCGGTCCCTGAGGGTTTTGTCGGGATGCTCGGCAAGCAGACCATCCACGGAGCAGATCAGAAACGTAAGCTGACGCTGCATCCGTTTCGCAGCGGCGCGTGCCTCGTCTCTCAGGTCCTGCCCTTGGAAGAGATCGAGCAAGACGCTGCCGATCCACTGGCTGCGGCTGACGTGGGCCTTGCAGGCCTCGTTATCCAGCCAAGCGGCCAGGTGCGGGGGGAGATAGGCTTGTACTGAGACGTTCTTTTTCATTCCAGACTCCAATCATTTGGGCCTGGTTTGCGCCCGCAAGGCAGAATTGTTCTACATATGTTCTATTCGCGAGTCAAGGCTTGCACACCGTTGAAATAGCGTCATTTTCCGAGCGGACGAATTGCTGACGCATTGCGAACGCGCTCGAAAATCATTTTGATTGAGAAGTGACTCTTTTCAAAAAACGACGAATTTCAATTGTTTTTCAATCAGATACCAAAAGCGATTTGTCGCGTACGGTGTGCTCTACAGTTCCCAATTGATTCGCATTGTGTTCAAAAAATAACCGCGCCCAATTCACAAGGACTCGAGCCTTGATCCCGGGGGAAGCCTAGCCCCTTGGCGCCTGAGAGAATGCCGTTAAACCGAGGGAAATTCGCTAAAGTTCGATGCTAGGAAAAGCAATTACCATTTTGAAAGCGTGACCTCCGATCCGCTGGAGGTCTCCTCCCTCAAAGTTTAGACAGCTGAGCAAACGGCACGGCACGCAAGCGACAGCCCCGGACTGGCTCGGTGCCGGTCCGGGAGCTTGAGCGGTTCTTTGGAGGCTCGCGGCGCTATTTCGAGCGCCGCGCCTTGGGTTTTTCCTCGTCTGCTTCCTTGGCCTTGGCGAGGAAGTCGACCTGCTCTGCGACGATGTCGCAGCCGTAGCGAGCCTGGCCGGCATTGTCGGTCCAGCGGGTGTAGTGGATCCGTCCTGTGACCATGACCATCGCGCCCTTGGTGACGCGCTCGGCGACGCACTTGCCGATGCCGTTGAAGCACGTGATCCGGTGCCATTCGGTCTCAGTCTGACGATTGCCTTCGCTGTTATTGTAGCTGCGGGACGTGGCGAGCGAGATGCTGGTGATTGAGGAGCCAGACTGTGTTTCGCGGCTCGCGGGATTGTTGCCAATGAAGCCAACGAGATTGACGGTGTTCTTCATGAGACTGACCTTTCGAAGCTCTTGTTCGTCCAAGGGACCATCCCTTTGACTGAGCCCCGAACGGCCGGGTACGGACAGGTCTGCACCGAGCGGCGCGAGGGAAACGTCGCTTAAAGGAGTGGTGCGGTCAGGCATGCGCAGCATGACAACACGGTTCGCATGAGCGCACGTTGTAGTGCCTGGCCGGACTCGGTCAGGGGCGTGGATTAGTCATGGAAAGGGGATGGCGCTTTGGGCAGGATCTGCTTGAAAAGGGTTGATCAGAGTATCCGCGCCGGTCTGCCAGCGCCGACATATCGGACAATCCGGGAGATCTCACCTACCCTTGAAAGCGGCCGTTGGTTAAAGGGCGCATTTGGCCTGGTTGCAGAATTTATCTGATGCGGCACGCTGCTCTTTAATTCGTAGCCGCTCGAAGGAGAAGTTTGTCAAATTGTCTGTCCGACACGATCATACCGCATGGGTCACCCATTTCGTCCGAGACCGAAATCCCGAGCAGGATTTTCCCGGAGAAGATGCCGACGCGGTCGAGTATTATGCAGGCAAGGAGCTCGACGAGGACGCTACCGCCTTCGAGGTCCTCAAGGCGATCATCCGTCTCGGCGGTATCATGCCTGGTCACTCTTTCCGTGGCGGTCGGACGACCATTTACGGCGGGGAGCCAGCAATATGCGCGACCGAAATGCCCCTGTACGCATTCGCAACGTACGCTCGCAGCCGAGCAAAGGCAGGTAACGTTTCCGCCTATGGCATTTCGTTCCTGAAGTCGGAATTTTTCCAAGCAGGCGGTCGGCCCGCTATCTATGGCCTCGCATTCGGCGCAGTTTCATACGCACAGAACAACGCGCTCACCCGGATCTTCGACGATTCAGTGCTACCCCGACGTGAGCAATTTCGATATGTAGCGCACAATCCTGTGCAATCGGGGCGCTTTATCGATTGGAGCCACGAACGAGAGTGGCGCTGGATTCCGAGGGACGAGGAGCTGGACGAAATTTGGGCCGAGGGTTTCGACGGCATCGGACCCAAGCCGGCTCTACCGCTGTTCAAGGGCGAGCTGGAAGGGCGGCCTTTCACTCGGGTTTGTTTGATCGTTTGGACGGCCGAGGAAGCCCTTGAGATACGCGAGCTGCTGACGGCGCTATATTTGGCAGGATCGAACAACTATGACACGCCGTTCGACAAGAAGCTGATCGAACGTTCGCACATTATCGTCTTGGAGGATGTTGTTGCGGCCGTTGAAGCCGGGAGCGATATCAACGCGCAGACAATCGAGGGGCTTGCCGAGGCTCAGCTTCTCAAACCGATCGCGCTGGCTCCGCCGCCGGAGAACGCCGAAGAGATTGTGCAGGAGGCTTTCGAAGCCGCAGCTGTCGCGGCAAAAGCGGCAGGTGATGCGCATCTCGCCAAGCATGGCGACCGTCACGGGGGATTCGGCTTTGCTCACGCGGTCACAACCGACGTCACTAACCCGCTTGTCCAGTACCTGCTTGCGACTAATCGAGCGTCTGGGCCATTCGATGACAAAGTCTGGATCGAATATCCTAGGCCAAGGGGCTCAGGGGAAATCCTTCTTGCCGAAGCAGTCTGCAGAGCCGCTTCGGAGGTGCTGACAGAAAAGCTTGGCTTCTTTGTTTGGACGTCAATCAGGGACGATTAATGCCAACAAGGCGGCCGTTCAGCGACCTCAAAACCGATCATCATTGCTGACATTCGTTCGGGCACCGATTTGTGGACAATGCGTGATCGCACCTTAAATTCGCCCTATGCGCATTTTCATCAGTTCACTCATTACTGGCTTCGAAACTCAGCGGACAGCTGCGCGTAGGGCGGTTACCACGCTGCGGCATGAGCCAGTGATGGCTGAGGACTTTGGCGCTCAGCCAAAGTCGCCCCAGATCGCATGTATGCAGGGTTTGCGAAGCAGTGATATGATGGTCCTGATCCTGGGCGAGCATTATGGGTTTGTCCCCCCAAACTCCACGTTGTCAGCGACCCACCAGGAATATCGGGAGGCCTGCGAAACCAAGCCAGTTGTCGCGTTCGTTCAAGAAAGCATTTCGCCTGGACCCGAACAGGCCGCTTTCATTGCCGAAGTGCAGGCTTGGGAGGGCGGGCTGTTCCGCGGCGGTTTCGTTGCAGCCGATGACCTTCAGGATAGCGTGACGCGCGCGCTACACGACGTGACCTTGGCTAATGCAACAGGGCCTGTTGATGAACAAGAAATGGCGGCGCGCGCGTTAGCGATGCTGCCACCTGAAAATAAGAATCACGTGACCCCCGCCATGCTCGAGCTAATTATTGTCGGCGGGCCGCGGCAACGGATACTGCGCCCAGTTGAACTTGAAGATCAGGGTTTCGCCGAGCGATTGGAGCAATCGGCGTTGTACGGAAAAAATCGGCTGTTCGACCGCTCGCTTGGCACTGCAAGCGGTCTCGATGGGGCCGACCTCGTACTCGGCCAGGAGCGTGGTGCTAGTATGCGCTTGACTGAGCATGGGTCAATTGCTGTTCGGGTTCCACTGGATGAGCCTCGTTTGCAGGGGCGTGGTCTGGATTATATGAGCGGCATGGTGATTATTGAGGAATCGGTCCAACATCGGCTTGGCGTTGCGCTCGATTATGCGGCAGAAATCATTGATCACATCGACCGCACTCAGCGGCTGACGCATTTAGCGGTAGCGGTTCGCTTGACGGGGGTAGAGCACCGCAGTTGGCGGACGCAGGCGCAGCACGCGGCAAGTCCTAGTTCAGTGCAGATGGGGATCGGAGGCATGCGCGAACGGCTGCCGGTCACCCTCACTGTACGGCGCGCAGCACTCGGTCTTGATCGCACTGAATTGATTGAAGACATTCTCATACCGTTGCGCAGACAGTTTCCATCAGCGGCTTGAAACGGTCTCTGCGCGTCAGCCCTGGCCTGGCTCACTCAGGTACTAATTGCGTGGCAGGAGGCGCCAACAAAGCCGACGTTCATCGTTCCAGATTGACTCGCCTAAACCGGCCGTTCGTTTATGTGAGCTTGTCCAAACGCATGCTCGCAGGTGGCCGTAGGCGGATTGATTTACCGCTTTCGCAGCCAAATCAGGATTTGCTGGACGAGCCGCTCTGGCGGTGCAACGACGCAGGCGATTAGATCGGCCCCAAAAGTTGGCAGCAATGCTCATCATTGACGCGCCACAGTCTGGCTGAAGTTAGCAGCCGGGACGCGCGTCAGTCACTTAGCTCTCCATCGCTCGTAACGCCCATGAGGGTCGTGGATCGCACCCAAACTCGGCTTGTTTTTCAGCTTAGCGACTTTCGCGGCGGCATTGCCCAGCTCATCGGCTCCCCCGGGTTTCCAACCGTTGCGTATTGCCCACGACTTTATCGCGGCCGGGTCGAGCGCATGGCCCTTGGCACGCAGTATGCGGAATACGCCGTCAGCGAAATCCTTGTCGCGCGGATGCAGCACATCATAGGCGGTGTTGCTCATCTGCGTAATGGATTCGAGCGCCTTTTCGACCACCGGATCGTCGATGAGCGGCTTAGTGGCTTCGCGCTTCGCGCCATGCACGACCGGGTTCCAGCGCTTGATCCACTGATCGATGTCGCCATCGAATTCGGGCACAACGACGATCCCGGTAACGCCCTTCTGTCCATCGAGCGTCTCTAGCATGCCCTCGTCCGCGTAGAAGGCGATGACGATGCTATTGCGGGTCGAATAACCAAGGGTACGTAGCGTCGCATGACGGAGCGTGACGCCGCCGTCGAGATTGAGAGCTGTTCCCTTGGATAATGCCTTGGAAGCGCCCGGCCCCAAGTGACCGGCGAGCGAGGTATGATCGAGCTGGTGCTTGGTGTGGGTCAGCAGCACAACATCGGTGGCGTGTAGTGAAGCCTCGGACGCCATCTTGAGCGCATAGGCTGCGGCGAGCTGCCACGACGTGATTTTCATCGAATTAATCGGGATCACCACCCGGAACATATCGGCCATTTCCTTCTCCTAACGTGAGCCGCGGCGCCCGTCGTCAGCTGTCGATTGTCGTCCGAGGTTAGCGGGATCGGGAGCCGCTGCCATCTCTTCTGCAGCCATGGATTTAGCCGCTTCAAGCATGCGCGCGGCATCCTCGTCGCCAGCGTTCACTGCCGTCACCAGCTCCGCCAGCGGTGAATAGGGCTGATAGTAAACGCCCTTCTCAAGCAGATTGAGCACGCGGGTTGCAGCCCAGATCCAACGCTCGGCATCAATCCGCGCCACCGACGCTGGAGTGGAGACGACTGTCAGTTGCGGATCGGTGTCGAGGTAGAGACCCGATTGCCGGATTTTCTCAAGCTGACCTTGATGCACCGCCTCGACGATCTTCGTCAGCCAGCGTTGCTCGATGCCGAAGACCGTCTTTTGCTCGTCCGACATCTGCGCAAACTGTGGCAGGAGTTCACCGCGCAACTCTTCGCGCAGTTCCGAACTCATCGGCGGCAACGGCGCCTTGCTGCCGGCTCGGAGACCGAGGGCTGCAAACCGGGCGGCGATCTTGCTTTGCACGCCCCCCATGTCGAGACCGTACTTCTGCGTGAACGAGGCTTGCAGGACGATGAAAGCCATGAAGTGGCGGTAGCTGTGCTGGCTGCGCGCGTGCTTCGGCTTTTCCCATCCGTTTTCGATGATGTGCCCTTTGCCGGCCTCCTCAAACGCCAAGATAGCGAGGCTAAGTGCCGAACCTGCGCTACCGCCGTCCTGCAGGAGCCGGGCATCGTTCAGCAGCCGCTTGACGTTGGCGATCACGGCCTCGAGCGCTGCTCCCTTCGTCTTATTCGCCTTATCGCTCATCTGCTCCCCCAACTTCATCGCGATGCACACTCATGGGGCAGGCGTGACCTAATCGCTAGAGCAGATGATGAAAGTGATAGTTGAGCGGCCCGCCAGCAGCCCGACCAGCAGCCCGAATTGGTCCGTCCTGGCGCGAAGCAACTAACTGGAATGAAGTGCCGCTTGTGGAGTCGGCTAGGTGGCCGCGGACCGGAAGGGATCGGTGCATTCCTGCCAAGTAGTCCGCCCTAGGTGTTTAGTCCCGGCATTTGATGGTGCATTATTCAGCCCGCAATGGAAGGATACGCTATGGGACAGGTTCTTCACGGGAGCGCCCGCACGACAGCGGCGGTCCGTCGAGCTGTCGAAAGTGAAACATCTGAGGGTGGACGCAAAGGTCATTTTGAGGCAAACGTCGGCGTGCGGTCCGCGCGCGGTCGTCGCAGAGGGAGCACGAACTAGGGGGAAGTAACATTGCAGACGGCGATGGACGCGCTTGCTGACACTTTCCCATTCGAGCAAATAAGAAGTGGCCGGTCTAAACCGAAGTCAAGCGACGCTTTTTTCAGACCATATCCTGTGGATACGAGCGTCGCGCTCGCAGGATTGCTGGAACATTTCGAGCGCGACCATCAGCCTGCAGCGATCTCCTTTCGTCAGCTGGTCTCTTGGCTGAAGGTCGGCGAGCGTGCCTCACACTATCTGCATCCCTATCCGGCTAAGCTGCTGCCGCATATCGCGCACTTCTTTCTCGCGAATCGCGTTCTCGTAGGGGCCGATGAGTGCGTCCTCGACCCATTCGGCGGCTCAGGCACGGTTGCGCTTGAAACCATCCTTTCCGGCAGGACCGCGCTCTACGCCGACGCGAATCCGTTGGGTCGCCTGATAACGTCCGTTAAAACTAAGCCGATCGATCCCACGGCGCTCGCCGGCGCTTGCGCGGAGGTTCGGACGGGCTTTCGGCGGTCGCGAGTGCGCAAGCTGCCCGACGTCGTCAATCTGGAGAAGTGGTTCGATTCCCGCGTTACGTCCGAGCTCGTCCGTCTTCGAGCGGCAATCGGCGCGTTGAATGACGAAACGCTCCGCGATTTCATGCGTGTGACTTTTTCGGCCGTGACCCGCAAGGCGAGCAACTCCGATCCGCGATTTTCTGTTCCCGTTCGCTATCGGCATGGCGATGCGCGCAACGATCTGTCAGTTGCCGACCTCTTTGATGCTCAACTCGAAGCGAATATCGCCAGGATGGCCGCGCTTCGGCAGGTCGAATCATTGGGAACGGCCACACCTGCCGGAGTCGATGCGCGCCAGTTGGAGGCGGCGCTCGGCGAGCGGCTGCCAGACCATTCGGTCGGAATGATCATCTCGTCTCCACCCTATGCCGGCGCACAAAAATATGTTCGCTCCTCGAGCCTGAGCCTAGGCTGGCTGGATCTTGCTCCTTCCAAAGGACTTCGGCAACTCGAAGAGCAAACCATTGGTAGAGAGCACTACGCAAAGGCGAGCTGGGCCAATGTCGGTTCAACTGGCATCGACCACGCCGACGCGCTCATTGCGGCGATCGCCCGGGAAAACCAATCGCGTGCGAAAATTGTCGGCACCTATCTAGTCGAAATGCGCACGGCGCTGTCGGAAGCGGTGCGTGTGCTACGCCCCGGCGGCTGCTTCGTGCTGGTGATCGGCGACAACACCGTTTGCGGTCGCCGCTTCCCGTCGTCCGACTATCTGCAGCTCATGTTGGAAGAAATGGGAATGACGACCATCCTCTCCTTAGTCGACCAGATCCCCTCGCGCGGCCTCATGACACGCAGAAATAAGACGGCGGGGATCATAGCCGCAGAGTCAGTAATCGTTTTCCGCAAGGATGCCTGCCCAAAATGACGGAAATCGACGAACTTTGGGCTGCGGAGGAGGAAACACCCGAGCAGACTTGGGAGATGCTGCGTGTCCGAATCACGGTGTTGAACGAGCGAGTGTGGGAAAATCGGAATCAGTGGCCGCAAGTCGAGGCATGGCTGGAGAACTTCGACGGTCGCGCTGGTTTTGCTCCTGAGGTGGAGCAGTTGCATGCGCTGTTCCTGCTTTCGCAATTCCTGTTCATCGGCAGCGCGGAAACACGTGTTCTGTTGCAATCGGTCTACCGCGACCTTTTCCTGATCCCGTTGATCCAGGAAGTTAGGGCCACGCTCGGCGGCTGCCGAGACCCGCTCATTGTCGAGGCGGCGGTCAACGAGGCCCTAGCAAAAACACGCTTTCTAGGCGTCGGCAACCCGTCCGAAAGCGGCGTCCATCTGCTCTATTATTTCCGGCAGGAGAACCGCCTAGGCAAGTCGCTGTTCCTCGACTCCGCAGCCGTCTTCATGTCGACGCTGGACGAAGAAGGCAAAATCAATCGCGCTCTCGCCGATCCCGATGTCGAGCGGTATATCTTTGTCGATGACGTTTGCGGCTCGGGCGACACCGCAGTAAATTATTCGGACGGGATCGTCACCGAGCTGCTGGCGCTGAAACCCGATGCAAAGCTCCACTATCTTGCCATGTTCGCAACGCGCCAAGGGATCGAAAAGGTTCGCTCGACCAAATTTGGAGTCGGCAGTGCGGCCGTGTTCGAACTAGATGATAGCTATCGTTGCCTCTCGCCCGGAGCGCGCATCCTGCTCGATGCGCCGCCGCACATCAATGCTGCGACGCTCGAAAAGGTTGCAATGAGCTACGGCGCCTTGCTTCGGCCGGAATTTCCTGGTGGTTGGGGCGACAACCAGCTTCTACTTGGTTTCCAGCATAATACTCCTGACAACTCGCTGCCGATCATGTGGGCCGAAGGGGATGCCAGCCGTCCTTGGACGCCAGCGTTCAAACGCTACGCCAAATTGTAGGTCCTATGAGCCGTTCATCACAAGAAAATCCCTTCGACCTCAACAAGGCGTCCGACTTTACCGATCAGGAGATCGCAGAGCAGTGGGTCGATCTGGCCAATTCCGCAGGGGGCCTTGTCGACATACTTAATCCGAAATCGCGGATGCCGATGCTTCTACTGGGCGGCAAGGGCAGCGGGAAGACACACCTTATGCGCTACTGCTCCGCGCCCGTCCAAGCAGCGCGTTATTCCGGCGATGTTGCACAGGCCGCCATCGCAGATGGCTACCTTGGGATCTATATTCCACTTGATGCGCTCAACACCGATAAATTTGCGCGCGAAGAGCCGGTAGAAGACCATTGGAGCCTCGTGTTCGCGCACTATTTCGAGCTTTGGCTCGCGACAGCGCTGTTGGCTACCATCCGTGATTGCGCTCGATCGCAATCGCTGGTTTTCAGTGAGCCTGAATTCGTCGGCGCAGTTGTCGAATTGTTTGATATAGAACCGGCGGTCGCGCTATCCAGTCTGGACGAACTGCTCGATCATTTCACGCGCACCAGGAAGAATATCGACAGCGTCGTCAATAATAGTCGTCTTCGCGGCGAACGACCGCTTTTCGATATCACTTTCTCCGCCGGACGGCTGGCGTTCGGGATGCCCGAGCTCGTATCTCGTCATGCTCCTGATTTGCGCGACGTGCTGTTCGTCTATCTGATTGACGAGGTTGAAAACCTCACCGCTGATCAACAGCGGTTCCTGAATTCGTTGATCCGTTATCGGCGCGGCAGCGCGACAATCCGGGTCGGCGGTCGGTTATACGGAATGAAGACACTCGAGACGACCGGCTCAGGTGAGCCGATCCGTCTGGGCGCGGAATTTGAGCGGGTCGTGTTAGATGAAATCCTTCGTGAGCAGCCCGAGCAATATGACGGCCTTGTCCGCAGGCTAGTGGCGAAGCGACTAGAGCGGGTGGGCTACGCCACAGCTGCACTGTCTTCGATCGATCCCTATTTCGAAGAGGTGGACAATCGCGATTATTGGCGATCAGTGGACCGCCACCTTCCCAAACCCAAAGAGAACCAGCTCGCGCCTTATCACCGAAAGCTTGCGACGGACCTCAAATCCAACCTTGATTTGGACGATCTTACGATCACTACCATCATCGATGCGCTTCAGGTGCCAAACCACCGATTCTTGGAGAAAGCAGCCGCCTTTCAATATCGCAAATCATGGCCAGCTAATCTTGACGGCGCCGCGTCGCTCGCGATTGAGGTCGGAAACCAGGCGCGCGCTTTAGATCAGGGTGACCGCGATGCCGGCAGCGATCTTGCAAACCTCATTTCTCACTTCTCGTCGGACATCCTTGCTCAGCTCTTCCACGATTATGCGCGCCGCCTGCCTTATGCGGGCTTCGCTACGATGGTCGAGCTTTCACAGGGAATCACGCGCAACCTGCTGGTAAACTTAAAGCATATCTTCAGGCGGAGCCGTTTCGCAGGCGAGGAGCCGTTCATAAGCGGCGTAATCTCGATCAAATCTCAGTCCGACGGCGTGCGCGACGGCGCGTCATGGTTCTGGGAAGATGCTCAGCCGCCGAGCGGCGGCCTCCAAGTCCGGGACGCCGTCGAGAGCATCGCAGTGCTATTCCGCACTGTCCGCCTCAGCCATTCACCGTCCGAATGCGCGTTGTGCGCTTTCAGCGTTCCCCTCGATGCTCTCAGCGAGAATAGTCGGCGAACCCTTAGCGTCGCGGAAAACTGGTCCTATCTGGTCAAACTGCAGGAAGGCCGACGGAACAAGAATAGCAAACGGATTGATGCGTTGTATCAGCTCGGGCCGATGCTGGCTCCACGATGGGAGGTTTCCGAGCACCGTCGCGGTACCATCGAATTACAACAGGACCTCGCTAATGCGATTCTCGATCCCGCCCACCGCGCCGAGCTCCCGAACTTGATGAGGAAGCGTCTGGCCCGTCTTATCGCTCCGTCGGACTCGGGTTTGCCAACGAACCCACGGCTGATCTGACATGCAGCACGACATTGAGGCGCTGCTCGACGCAAAAATCGAGTTGTCGGAGTTCGCTGCGCGCGGTCAAAGCTGGGATCTGTTCATTTCGGCCTATAATGACAGCCAGCGAGTTCAGACCGTCTTCCCGAAGGTTCCGGCCGCGCGTCGAAACTGGTGGGTTATTCCCGAATATGGGTACGGTCCCTCCGATCTCGCGGACCTCGAAGGACCCGTTGTGCTGGCGCGCGGATCGGAAGCGCAAGTGATGAAGGCCGGCCTCGCCGGAAGTTGTTTTGACCCGACTACCGATCAACGGCTCTGCATCGACATCACTGGCTTGATGCGACCCCACATCCTTTTCCTAATGGCGCATCTTCAAGACATTGGCGTCACGCAGTTTGACCTCCTTTACACTGAGCCCGCGCAGTATTCGCGTCGGGCCGAGACGCGCTTTTCCATTGGAGAGGATGTCCGGGTGGTTTCAGTGGAAGGTTTCGTTGGTGCGCACGATCCAGATACCAGTGGCGATTTGCTAGTCATAGGTATCGGCTATGATCACCACCTGATTTCGCACGCAATCCAAGCGAAAGAAAACGCTCGAGTCGTCGAACTCCACAGCTTCCCGTCCTTGAGCGCCGATATGTACCATGAAAGCATATTGAGGCTCGACCGGGTGAGCAGCGAGCGGTCGCGTGTCGCCGGCGAAGTCCAGTATAGCAGCGCCAATGATCCGTTCGTCGTGGCGGCCTCGCTGGCATCCGCCGTGCGGGTGGCCGAGACACGTCGGCGCGTCACCAACATCTATTTTTCGCCGCTCGCTACGAAGCCCCAAGCCGTCGGGTTCGGACTTCACTACCTCAAGAGGATGCGTGGGACGGCGACTTCAATCATCTATCCGCTGCGACCTAGCTACGACAAAGAGACCTCTACAGGGGTCGGACGATCTTGGATTTATCCGATCCATCTTTGACCATCCGTCTCCGATGTCAGCTGATCGAACGGCAGCTTACCAGCTTTGGTCGCCTGAAAGCGGACTGTTCGGACTGTCCAACAAAGCCGACTAAGCGATGGCCTCCAGCCCCTGACGCGGAACATCGAAAGTAGGCGCAGTGCTGGTGCATCCGCGCGGGCGCAGCCATTGAGCCGAGTATCGCAGAATCACCTGCTTGTCTTTCCGACAACAGGCCGCCTTCCGACTTCAGTTAAGCGAAGCGTTGCCCCCGTAGTGATCGAAGATCCACGTGTAGGTCTGGTCGACCTTGCCTTGCCAGATTGCGTCGTCATAGGCGGGCGGAAGGGAGTCCAGCGATTGCTGTATGGCACTCCGCACCGCAGCTTTGGCGCGTTCCTTCAGCCTCCAGTCTAGCACCAGCTTTTCCCGCTTCAGGCTCTCCAGCATCGCTTTAGCGACCTGCTTGACCAAGGCGAGTTCGTCAGCGGAAAGCTCGGGCTCCGGCTTGGTTAAGATGTCTACGATGGCCAGTTCCTCTTCCGAGAGACCCTCCCTGATGGCCCGGCCTTCCTCCTCGTCGAGATCGCGGACGAAAGCCATCAGAGCTTCGAACAGGCGTTCGACGTTTAAGCTTCCCGCGTTGTATTCGGCGATCAGTTCCTGGAACCGTTCAACCAGCGACGAGCGCGTAGGATTGAGCGCGGCCAGTTCCTCCAGCTTTCGCTCTATGGCGGTGCGCAGTTTCTGTGTTTGGGTACGTTTCTGCCCTTTCTCGAAGCTTTCACGCAGCTTGTCGAAGTCGATCTTTGAGAGATCGAACAGCCCCTCCATGTCGTCGCCTGACCGGACCGGTGCCGTGATCTCGATGCCAAGGATAGCATCGTCCAGCAACGCTTCGATCTCATCTGCAACACGTTGGACCCGGGCCTTCTTTTCTGGGTCTTCGCGGAGAGCGCGAACCTTCTCGGCCATGACGTGGAGGACGGCGGCTTCCACGCGCCACTGATCTGCCGCCGGATCGGGGAGGACGGCCTTGAACAGCGTCCACACAGTCCCCGCGTGCCGGAGAAAAGCCTGCTGCTCCTGATCGGTGCCCATGACCGCTTCAACCGCCTCGGCGAGCCTGGCAATCCGCTCGAATCCTTTTGCGCTGACGATCCGGGTGGGGTCGATCGAACGACGACGACAGAAGTCCATCGCCTCGTCCACAGCGGTCTTCAGGCGGCCCACCAGCGCCGCCTTGTCCTCGATCGGGTCGGTGCCATCAGTGGTCGGCTGGGCATAAATCGCCAGCGCCTTCTGCAGATTCCGGAACACACCCACATAGTCCACGATCAGGCCAGCCGATTTGCCGGGCGCAGTGCGATTGGCGCGCGCGATGGTCTGCATCAGTGTGTGGTTCTTCATCGGCTTGTCTAGATAGACGGTCGAGCAGGTAGGCACGTCGAAGCCGGTGATCCACATGGCACAAACGAAGACCAGCCGCAGCGGATCGGCAGGGGCTTTGAACTTCTCGTCGAGGTCCTCCTTCACCATCCGCTCGCGGTGTGGGCGGATATCGAGGCCCTTGGCGGCCATGTCGGCGATCTCGTTCTGCCCCTGACTGACCACGACCGCCATGTCGGTTTCGTGCAGCCATTTGAGTTCGGCCTGCGCGGCCTCGCGCGCATCGCCGGACAGTGGCTGGATGGCCTTGCCCTTCTCAGTCAGCGCAGCATCCCAGGCGGCACGGACCTTGCCATGCATCCGCACGGCGGTTTCCTTGTCGATGGCGATGAACATCGCCTTGCCGCGATAGCCGCGCCCCATGAAGTGGCGGACGACATCCTCGGCAATCTTGTCGAGCCGGTCGCCGCGCTTGATCAGTGCGATCTGCCGCGCGACTTTGCGATCAACGAGCTTTTCCTCTTCCTCGTCGAGACCCGCGTCATCCTTGATCGCCTCGGCGGCGGCGTCGAGGTCTTCGGTATCGAGTTGCAACTCAGGAATGCGGTTTTCGTAATAGAGCGGAACAGTCGCCCCATCCTCGACCGACTGGCTGAAATTGTAGACCGAGATGTAGTCGCCGAAGACCTCGCGGGTCTTCTCCTCGCCCGCCATCAGCGGGGTGCCGGTGAAGCCGATGAAGGCGGCATTGGGCAGCGCGCGGCGCATGTTGGATGCCAGCACGTCATACTGGCTGCGGTGCGCCTCGTCGGTCACGACGATGATGTCGTCGCGCTGGGAAAGCTCGGGATAGGTCTCGCCCAGCTCGGTGCCGAATTTCTGGATCAGGGTGAAGACGAAGCGCGCATTCCCTGAAAGCAGATCCTTCAAATGCGTCCGGCTCTGCGCCTGCACTTGCGGCAGCGGAAGCGAGAAAGCGCCGCAGGCCTGGAAGAATTCGGCGATCTGGTCGTCCAGCTCCTGCCTGTCGGTAACGATCAGGAAGGTCCAGCCGCCGGGTTTGGTGCGCAGCACCTTCTGCGTGAAGGCCAGCATGGAGAGCGATTTGCCAGACCCCTGCGTGTGCCAGAACACGCCCAGCTTGCCGCCGGCCTTGCCAATCTCGGCCACGGCTTTGTTGACGCCAAGATACTGGTGGTTCTGCGCGATCTTCTTGATCAGGCCGTCGCGGGTTTCCTCGAACACCACGAAGTTCTCGGCGATGTCGAGCAACCGCTCCGGCGAGCAGGCGGCGGTGAGCACCGTGTCGAGACTGACGACGCCTTTCGCGCCTTCGTCGTCGATGCGCTTCCATTCCTTGAAATGGCCCCAAGCAGCAAAGGGGGCGCCGATGCGGGCATCGTCGCCATTGGACAGCAGGACGATGCCGTTGCCCCAGAAGATGTGCGGCACGGCATCGCGATAATCGCGCAGGTTCTGGTCATAGGCCGCCGCTGCGCTGCGATGGCTGGCCTTGAGCTCGATGAACAGCAAAGGCACGCCGTTGACGAATCCGACCAGATCGGCGCGGCGCTTGTGGATTTCGCTGGCGATCCAGAATTGCTGGGCGATCAGCAAATCATTGACGCGTGGATTGCGCCAGTCGATCACGCGGGCGACGCGCGTTTCGCTGGAGCCATCGGGCAGCGTGGTGCGCACTTCCACGCCATCACGCAGCAGGCCCATGACCTCGCGGTTGGCGGCGACGGGGTTCATGTCGCTGCGGTTGCGCATCAGCTCGTCGATCGCGGCACCGACGGCGTCGGCGTCAAGGTCCGGGTTGAGCCGCTCGATCGCCGCGCGCAGCGGACCGGGCAGCATGGCCTGGCGAAAGCTGGTGCGCCCGGTGCGCGGATCGGGTGAGAATGCCAGCGGGTTTTCGGTGTAGAGATTTTCATGCCGCCAGCCCAGCTCAACCAGCCGGGCGACAGCGGGGTCTTCGACCATCTGCCCTTCGCCGAACGACGACAGCACGCGGCCGAGCGATTCCCCGCGCGTTGGATAGCCTCCGGGATCGTCAGGGCCAGCGGGCGGCGTCATGCGGCGGCGACTTCCAATTCTTCTTCGGCGGCGCGCACTTCGATTTCGCCGGAGATGAGCTTGGGCAGGAGGAGGTCGCGAGTGGTCCGAAGATTTGAACTCTGCGCATTCAAGCGCCCAGCCAGTTCAAGCATTGGCCCAACATGGACATGGAACCGTTCCAACGTCTCATCATCTGGCTGCAAAACATCTGCATCGGCAAAATCTTCGCTGCCCACGGCAGGATATGCCGAGCCTTTGGCTCTATTGGTTAGATAAGCCGTAAAATCAGAAGTTGTTGTTGCCACATAGAGATATGACCAGGGAACGGCCTTTGCCCTCAAGACCGAAAAGCCGGTCGATGCGATGGAGTTCTGTTCTACATCGAGAAGCAGGGCAAACGAACGGCGATTAGGGCGCACGTTCGACCAGATGACATCACCATTGCGAACGATACGGCGCGCCCTGCCGGGGGCATCGGCAAAATCCATCCATTGCACTTGATCGACCTTGCCGGGCGAAACCGAAGCAATGTCGATATAGCCGATTTGGGCAGGCGGCGACTTTGGCCTTATCGATTCCGGATTGATAGCGGCGAGCGTTCCCAGTTTCATCGTTGGCCAACCTGCCTCAGCGCCTTGCCCAAACCACTCCTCAAACAGGCGGCGGGCCATGTCTTCGAGGATGGCGATGCGCCGCGTGTTGTTTTCGATCAGATCGTCATAGGCGGACAGGATGTCGGCGATGCGGCGTTGGATTGAGAGACAGGGAAGCGGCAGATTTACGCGCCTAAGCTCGGCCTGCTGAATGCCTGATACCGTTGTGCCGGTCGCGCGGGAGCGAAGCCGACCTTGGAAAAGTGGTGCCTGAAGAGCAAAGCAGAAG
>JANMCG010000084.1:0-2035 GCA_031361075.1 Novosphingobium sp.
CGCAAGGCTGCCGAAGCGCATCCGATCGAAAAGACCGGCGCCCAGCTGCGCGCGATGATGCCGTGGATCGGCGCAAACAAGCTGGTCGATCAGGCGAAGAACTAAGGTCGGCGGCGCACGGCCTAGGCCATCTGGGCAAAGGCCGTGCGCAATTCGCGTACGAACACCTCAGGCTGCTCCCACGCGGCGAAGTGCCCGCCCTGCTCCAGTTCGCCCCAGTGGACGAGCTTGGGGTAATTGCGCTCGGCCCATTTGCGCGGGGTCGGCAGGATTTCCTTCGGGAACGCGCTGACCGCCACTGGCAAATCAATCTGCTGCGGGGTAAAGCTGCCAAAGCTCTCCCAATAAAGCCGCGCCGATGAGGCACCGGTCGCGGGCAGCCAATAAAGCATGAGGTTGTCGAGGATCGCATCGCGGCCGAGTGCATCGAACGGTGAGCCCTGATTGTCCGTCCACGCCCACATCTTCTCGAAGATCCACCCGGCCAGACCCGCCGGGCTGTCAACCAGACCGTAACCCACCGTCTGCGGCCGCGTGCGCTGCTGAGTCGAATAGCCCGCATCCCAGTCCTGATAATATTTAAGCGCAGTCAATGCCTTGAGTTCGGGCGGCGTGGGCGCGGCTATGTCCTCAGGCAAAGGCCGCCCGATCGGCATATTGAGATGAATCCCCGCGCACCCCGGCAGCTGCTGCACGCCGATTGCGGTGGTCACTGCGCTGCCCCAGTCACCGCCCTGCGCGACCCAGCGGGTGTAGCCGAGCCGCTCCATCAGCTCACCCCAGGCGCGGCCGATCTTCTCGACCCCCCAGCCCGCTGCACTCGGCTTGCCCGAAAACCCGAACCCCGGCAGCGACGGAGCGACCACATGGAACGCCAACCCGCCATCGGCCGGATTGGCGAGCGCCTCGATCACGCCCATAAATTCGATCACCGAGCCCGGCCAACCATGGGTCATTATCAACGGCAGCGCATCCGGATTGGGCGACCGGACGTGGACGAAGTGAATGTCGAGTCCGTCGATCGCGGTGGTGTATTGACCCAGCGCGTTGAGCTTCGCCTCGCATTTGCGCCAATCGTAGTCCTGCCGCCAATAGTCGCACAGCGCCTGCAGCTCGGCGAGCGGGGTGCCTTGGCTCCAATCGCTCACCGTCTCGGCCTCGGGCCAGCGGGTCTGGCTCAGTCGTGTGCGCAAATCGTCGAGCGCCTCTTCAGGCACCGCCAGAGTAAACGGCTTGATCTGGCTCATGCAGGTGCTCCCAAAGCCGCCTTCGCCGCAGCTTCGACCTTGGTTCGGCTGGCCATGGTGATGGTCGAACTGGCCTTCGCCAGCAGTGTCCCGCCCGTGTCTTTAAGCGTGCCTTCGACGAACATGGTGCGGCGTCCGCCTTGCACCACCCAAGCCTCGGCGAGCACCAGTCCGGGCCGGGTCGGGGCGAAGAAACTGACCTTGATCTCAAGCGTCATCGGCACCGCTTCGCTGCCGGGAATTGCCATTACCGCGTGGGCCATCGCCGCGTCGATCCAGCCCGTGACGAACCCGCCCTGCACCACTCCGCCCGAGTGGCATTGCGCCAGCGTGGCCCGGTATTCGAGGCAAGCGCGGCCTTCGGGCGCGACCGAGACGATCCGCTCCAAGCCCATCGTGTCGTACAAATTGACCGGCGGCGCGGCACCGCTGATGGTCGCGCTCATACCAGCGCCGCATAGATCAGCGTCTTGAGCTCACGGCGGATCGGATAGACCGAGCTTGGCGAGAGCTGGGTCATGAAGACCATCGTCACTTGCTCGACCGGATCGATGAAGAACGCGGTCGAGAACATCCCGCCCCAGTAAAACTCACCCGCCGAACCCATGACCATGCTCCGCGCCGGATCGAGATTGACCGCAAAGCCCAGCCCAAACCCGGTCCCGGCATTGGCCGCCTCGCTGAACAATGAGCGCGACATGGCCGACAGGTCAGACCCGCCGGGCAAGTGGTTCATCGTCATCAGCTCGAGCGTTTTGCGCCCGACGATCCGCGTGCCCTCAAGCTCG
>JANMCG010000136.1:0-12653 GCA_031361075.1 Novosphingobium sp.
CTGTCCCAATTGGCAGCGATCACCTTGCGGCCAAGCTGCATCAGGCCGGGCAGGTCATATTTGGCGACGATCCGGTCGAGATATTCGAGGATCGAGGGTCCATCGGCGATCGCCTTTTCGTGCGTCCAGGGTTCAAACGCAAAGCCCAGCGTGTGCATATCGCTGTCCGAGCGTACTCCGGGATAACGGAACAAGTCCCACGTCCCGCCAATCTGTTCGCGCTGATCGAGGATCGCGACGCGCTTGCCCGGGCAGTCGCGCTTCATGTGCACCGCCATCCCGATGCCCGACAAGCCCGCGCCAACGATGAGCATATCGAGGCACTGCGCGCCGGTATTCGCGGTCCCGGGTTCGATGTGAGTGATCGCGTTCATCCGTGCTGCTCCGTCCAATGCGCCGCTGCTGCGGTTTAACCGCGCGTTTAACAAACTCTAAGCGGGATTGCCAGTGCGGCGCAGCTTTGCCACAGCGCATGAATGGCCGTGATCGCAGCGCGCCGCTATTCGGGCGGCAAACCCCTGAAAGACCCGCTCATCGTCGATGGGCACGAGCGCAGCTTGCCCGGCGGGCGCAAATTCGACTGGGTCGGGCTGTTCGATCCGACCCCCGCAGAACTCGAACTGGTCCGCACCCAGTTTTCGCTGCATCCGCTGGCAGTCGAGGATGCGGCAAGTTTGGGGCAGACCCCCAAGCTTGAAGTGTACGGGAAGCACCTGTTCATCATCGCGCGCTCGGCCGCGATCGAGGAGGGCGAAAAAATCAATTACGGCCAAGTCGCCATTTTCCTCAGTAACGATTTTCTGGTTACTGTCCGGCTTGGCGCGATCAGCGCGCAGGATGATTTGCGCAGGCGGCTCGAAGCGAACCCCGAGCGCTTGTCCGAAGGCCCGGACTATGTTGCGCACGCTATCCTCGATCATCTGGTCGATGGCTATCAGCCGATCCTCGAACGGCTCGATGAGGGCGTTCTGGCAATGGAAGAGCGCGCGATCGACGAATTTCCGCAGCCCTCGACCATCCGGCGGCTGTTCCGCTTGCGGCGGCAGCTGCGCCGGTTTGTGCGGGTCGTCGGCCCGATGGAGGAAGTGTGCGACCGGCTGGCCAACACCGAATTGGCAATGGTCGATCCGGGCGCGCGGATTTGGTTCCGCGATGTGCTTGACCATATCCGCCGCACAATGGTGCGGATTGCCGACTTGCGCGAAACGATGTCAAGCATCGTTGAAACCGCCGCCTTGCTCGAACAGCACCGTCAAGGCGACACTACCCGCCAACTGGCCGGTTGGGCCTCGATTCTGGCCGTGCCGACCGCGATTGCCGGGATTTACGGGATGAATTTCGATTACATGCCCGAGCTGCATCACAAATGGGGCTATCCGGCGGTGTGGGCGGTGATCCTGATCGTTTGCGGCAGCCTGTACTCACGGTTCAAGAAGATCGGCTGGATTTAGCCGCGCGCCGTTATTGCGGCATGATCATGAACTGTTCCCACCGGCCCGCCGCGCCCGCCTCGGCGTAAGTGCTCAGCACCAGTGTCTGTTTGGCGTAATGCAGCTGGAACACCCGGTTTACAAAGCCGCCGCGGAGCCGCGGCGGGCGGGTGGCGGTGACCGATTTAAGCGGACCAAGCGCGCGCAGACTCTGGCGATAATCGCCCAACGTCTGCGGCGTGAAATAATACCGCGCGTTAGCGGTGAACCGCGCCGGATCGAACCGTCCGTTGACGATCCCGGCCAGCGTGATGCGGACATCGCCCAACCGCGGCGCTTCGCCAAGGTTGGCTTGCGCCGATTTGGGCAGCACGATGGCAGCGATCTTCTGTGTAAGATCGTCCTGCACCCCGGCAAAATCGCCATTGGTCAGCACTACGACCGCGGTCCGATCGTCGATCCACACCGAATTCTGCGACAGGAACCCAACCGATTCGCCACCGTGATCGACCACCCAGCGCCCATCGACGAGATGTTTGGAGACCCCCAGCCCATAAGTGGTATAGGTGCCATCGGCCAACCGGACCGGGCGTTCCATCTCTTCCCAGTCCTGGCGCGACAACAGGCTGCGGTTGATCCGCGCGATGTCCCACTTGGCCAGCTCGGCAGCGGTCATGCTGAGTTCGCCTGCTGCCCACAGCCAGCCCGCCGCAGGTGGAGCGGCGATGCGCACCGGGCCCAAGGCATTGCGATGATAGCCTTGCGGGAACTGCGCCCCGTTTGTCTGGTCGATATCGTACGGATGGATGCCCAAAGGCTTGAAAATCCGCGCTTCAAACTGGTCCCACAGCGGCGCTCCGCCAGCCTTTTGGGCGATCAGCCCGGCCACGACGTAGCCGGTGTTCGAATACTGCCAGCGCGTGCCCGGCGTATAATCGAGCGGCTTCATCCCCCAGCGCCGGACAATGTCCATCGGTGCGACCGGCTGCGCCATCGCCGCAAACGAATAATCCTGCGGCCAGAAATCTTGCAAGCCCGAGGTGTGCGAGAGCAGTTGACGGACGGTCATCATTTTGCCGCTGGGCAGCTCGGGCAGCCATTTAGATACTTTGTCATCCAGGCTAAGCTTGCCGTCATCTTCGAGCAGCAGCAGCAGCGCGGCGAGGAATTGTTTGGAGTTCGAAGCGATCTGATAGGGCAGCGCCGGATCGGGCTGGCGCAACGTCTCGGACGGTTTGCCCCAGGCCCGGTTCAGCACCAGCTCGCCTCCGCGGACCACCGCGATTTGTGCAGATGGTACGCCGCTGTCTTTCAGCGCCTTGGTCACCGCCGTATCGATGGCGGCCTGTTCGGCAGGGTGCAGCGGATCTGCAGTGGCCAACGCAGGCTGGAGCGGCAGGGCAAGGGCGCAAAGCGCGATCAGGAAATGCTTCATGGCGATCAGGCTAGCGCGATTGTCGCCACGCGCAAGCCGTGGCATGGCCGCGCAACGTCGCTGGGGATTCAAGAACATGTCGGGTCAAGGCTCAAGCCGCACAATCGTGGTCGCATTCGTTGCCAATGTCGGGATCGCGGTCGCCAAATTCGTGGCCGCAGGGGTCACCGGCTCGTCGGCGATGCTGACCGAAGGCGTGCATTCGATGGTTGATTCGACCAACCAGTTGCTGCTGCTTTACGGGCGCAAGCGCGCCACCAAACCAGCCGATGCGCTGCATCCGTTCGGCTATGGCCGTGAACTGTATTTCTGGAGTTTTGTGGTCGCAATTCTGGTGTTCGCGCTGGGCGCCGGCGTTTCGGTTTACGAAGGCGTGCTGCACATTCTTGATCCCGAACCGGCCGGCAGCCCGCTGATCGCCTTTGCGGTGCTGGGCATCGCGTTCGCGCTCGAAGGCTGGTCGACGCTGGCCGCGCTGAAAGATTTCAATACCGCGCGGCGCGGCTCGATCTGGCAGGAAATCCGCACCACCAAAGACGCCACCACGCTGGTCATCCTACTGGAAAACAGCGGTGCGCTGGCCGGATTGGTGATCGCTGCGATCGGGTTGGCGCTCAGTCTGCTGACCGGCAATCCGGTGTGGGACGGCATGGCTTCGGTGGCGATCGGGCTGGTGCTGGGCGTGCTGGCGGTGCTGCTGCTGTACGAAGCCAAGGGGCTGCTGATCGGCGAGGCGGCTGATCCCGCACTGGTTGCCAAAATCCGTGATTGTGCGGCGGCGCGCGCCGGGATCGAAGCGGTGCACGATGTGCTGACGGTGCATTCATCGCCGACGATGGTCACCGTAATCATCAGCGCCGACTTCACCGATACGCTGACCGCGAAAGAGGTCGAACAGATCGTCGCCGAAATCGAACGCGAGATCGCGGTCAGCTTCCCGATCGTCGCGCGGGTCTATGTGCGCCCGCAGGATGCGGCGACGGTGTATGTGACCGCTTAGGGCTGCTTGAACGTCTTTAACCGTGCATTTCGCACCACACCACTGATCCGGTCGGGTCGCGCCATGTCTTGGCGGCCATCCCGACGCCAGCGGCGAAGTGTTCCAGTTCGTCTTCCTCGCGGTAAATCAGATGCCAGTCCATTACGGCATCCATCCAACCGGCGCCCAGATGCCCTGGGACAAAGTTTGCGAGCAGCAATGTGCCGTTCGGCGCAAGACAGGCTTTCATCAATTTGTGCAGCATTTGCATTGCCTTGGCATCAAGATAGTCGGTCAGGCCAAGCGTGTAGATCAGATCGAACTGCTCGCCAGACTTGGCCGCAGCGCGCAGATAGTGGAACACATTGGCTTCGACCAGATTGATCGCGGCGCCGTGCTTGCCGCGCACCCGGCTGAGCGATAGCGCGTCCTGATCGACCAGCGTAAACCGGCGCAGATCCTCGCCCGTCAACGGATCGCCTTCGCGGAAATGGCCACCCGCCAGCACCAGCACGCGGTGTCCCGCCTGCCAAGCGTTGCGGACGATGGTTTCGGCGTAGATCCGCCGCTGACGCACGCCTTCGGGCGCTTGGAACTGGATTGTCACGCCGAAGATTTCGCGGCCCAGATCGCTTACGCCGCCTGGCGGCGTCATGTCATAGATCAGGTCGATCAGCCCGGCATCGCCGGGGTATCCGCGCGGGCGGCTGGCGCTGTGCGCGGTAAACGGGTCCTGCAGCAGCAGTGAATGCAGCGCATGACTGTGCAATGCCGCGCGGGTTTCGGGCCAGGTCTCCGGGTTGGCGTGCGCATTATACAGCTTGCCCGCCAGCATCGGCAGCGCGACGTTAAGCCCACCGCGGTTGATCATGTCGAGGGTCTGATCGAAAAAGCGTTGGCTGTGCATGGTGCCTCCTAGGGGCGTTCGAGAATTAGCAATTCGTCGGCCGCGTCGATCACCGTGCGGTCATGGCTGACGCAGATCACCGTGGCGGCTTGCGCGCGGGCGTAGCTTTTAAGCGTATCGGTCACGAAAGCGGCGTTGGCCGCATCGAGCGCAGCGGTCGGCTCGTCCGCCAGCAGCAGCATCGGCGCGCAAGCCAGCGCTTGCGCAATTGCGACGCGCTGCTTCTCGCCGCCAGAAAGCTGCGCGGGCAGCTGGCGCTGTTTGTCGGCCAGGCCAAACGCGCCCAGCAGCCGTTCGGCTTCACCGCGCACGTCGAGTCCGCGGATTTGCCCGCCAAAGCAGACGTTTTCGTGCGCGGTCATTACTGAAACCAGCCGGCTTGTCTGGAAGATCAGTCCCAGATTGGCGCGCCGCCACGCTGCCTTGGCCGCCGGGTTAAGCTGGCTCAGCGTCGTGTGGCCCCAGTGCACCAAGCCGCGGCTCGGCGGCACCGCCAGCGCCAACAACGACAGCAGCGTGGTCTTGCCAGCGCCCGATGGCCCGCTGACCACGTGCAATTTGCCCGGCGCAAAGCTGCGCGTCAGCGGGGCGAGCATGCGCTGTTCGGTCCCGCCTTCGAGCATCGAGCGCGAGACCCCGTCCAGTACCAGCACCTGCGCGCTCATCGCCCGAAGCCCACGGTTACGCGCAGGCCGGCCACTGCGGGCAAATCGGGATCATCGACCGTGATGATCGCTTCGCGCACATCGCGGTCGAAGCGGTCGGTCGGGTCAAGCGAGCGCGCGCTGCGGCGGCCCATCACCGCCGCCAGTTCGCTTACGCGGCCTTTCCAGCGGCGCGGCGAACCGTCGATCCAGACCTCGGCCGGCGTGCCCAGTGCAACCCCGGCAAGATCGCGCTCACCCAGTTCGGCGCGCACGATTTTGCTGCGCATGTCGCCCACCACCAGCAGGGGGGTGCCTTGGCTCGCGCCCGAAAACTCGCCTTCGCGGCGCAGCACTTGCAGCACCTGTCCATCGATCGGGCTGCGCAGCGCGCATTGATTAAGCGCGGCCTGCGCGGCGCGGGCCTGGCTGCGTTGCGCGCGCGCGCCTGCTGCGGCAGCCTGGCGTTCGAGCGGGCGCGCGCCGTTGATCAGTTGCGCCAGCCCGGCCTGCGCTTGCGCGCTGGCGGCGCGAGCGGAGTCGCGTTCAGCGGTGCGCGCTTCAAGATCGCGGCGCGAGACGAACCCGTTGCTGATCAGGGCCGCGGCGCGATCGAGCGATTGCTGGGCGTTAAGCTGGCGGGCCTGCGCCTGCGCCACAGTAGCCCGCGCAGCGCTGATCGCCTCGTGGCGCGGCCCGGCCTGGACCAGCGCGGCGTCAGCGCTGCCCTGTTGCGCCTGGGCCAGCGCAGCCTGCGCCTGGCCGTCCCGCGGGGCGCAATCGACCAGCAACAGCACCTGGCCGGCACGGATCTGCTCGCCGCGGCGCACCAGCACCCGGGCAATTACGCCGTCGGCGGCGGCCACCAGCTCGCGTGCCTCGCCGGCGCTGTCGATCCGTCCCACCGATGTGGCGCGATAAGGCGAGGCAAGGCCAGAGGGCGCGGCAGAGGACTTGCCAGAGGACTGGCCAGAGGACTGGGCAGAGGACTGGGAAGTCTGGCGCTGTGACGTTCCGCCGGCCGCCAGCGCCGCGCTCAACAGCAGCGCCGCGCTCAGCACCAGCGCCGCGCTCGGCAGCAGCGCCGCCCTCATGTCCGGAACACCGCTTCGGGACCATACTGGCGCACCGCGCCGCCTGCGCTGACAATCGCGGCAATCAGCGCAAGCAGCATTGCGGCAACCGGCGCGATCGTATCGGCGGCGACGAATGACACCCACGGCAAAAGCGGCCGCGCGATGATGATCATCACCGGGGTCAGCACCAGCATCGCCGCGGTGGTCAGCACTGCGACTACCACCGCGATCCCGGCGGCGACCAGCCACACCTCACGCTGGCCCGCGCCGTGGCCGAGCATCGACAGCAGGTCTTGCGCATAGCGCTGCAAAAACCGCAGCACGCCATTGGCCAGCAGGATCATCATCAGCAGGCTGGCGAGCACCGCTGCGAGCAGAATTGCTGCGCCCGCGCCGGTCTTGAGCTGCCAATAACGCGCCGAACTTTGCGCGAACGCCGCCTGGCTGCGCAAGGTAAGCTCGGGATAATGCTGCTGGGCGGCGGTGATTGACTGCGCCAGCGCAGCCTGATCGCCGCCGGGCGCGTCGATCACCAGAAACGCCGCCGAGCCAGGGTCCATCCGCAGCAGGCTGCGCGCGCGCTCGAACCCGGTGACCACATAAGGCGCACCAAGAAATGTGGGCAGCCGGGCGGTCGCGCCGGCCAGCTGCATCGTTTCGCCGCCCAGTGTCGCAAGTTGCCCCGCGCCGCCGTTCAGGTTGAGCCGGGCGAGGTCCGAAGCATCGGCCATGAACGCGGTGTCGGCCAGCGGCGCGCCGCCGGGACCGGTTGCGCCGTCGATCCCGATCACCGCGACATTGCCGCGCCGACCGCTCGGCGACGTCCACCCGGCAAACCCGAATGCGACCCGGCGCGTGCTCGCACCGGGGAACCAGCGCGCCAGCAGTCCGGCGTAGTCTTCGCCGATGACGCCGGGGAAATCGAAACATTCGATCGAGCCTGCGCTGACCCAGACCGAGCCGCCGATAAAGCGCGGCCCGACCGATCCGGCGCGCACGAACGAGGTGTAGACCTGATATTGAAACGCGGTGACCACGGCGGCCACCGCGCAAGCGATGAGCGTCACCTGGAGCGAGCGCCAGTCGCGGATTACCACGGCGCGCACCAGCGCAAACGGCGCGGCGATGCTCAGCCCGGGTTGTGGCCCGTTTCGGGGCCCGGCTCGGGATTGGTCAAGCGGTTGTGGTGATTGCTGATCCATTGCGGCCGGTCTAGCCGGACGGCACTGGACCTGCCGTGATGCAGATCACGCGGCACGGGTTTTCCGCGCCGCGCGATCAGGGGTATTACTTAGCCGCGGCGGGGGCCACCGCCGCCTTGCCGGCGTGGACCTTGCGGCCGATCACCTTGCGGCCGATCACCGCGTGGCCGATCACCTTGCGGACGATCACCGCGTGGGCGATCGCCTTGCGGCCGATCACCGCGTGGCCGATCGCCTTGCGGACGATCACCGCGTGGCCGGTCGCCTTGCGGCCGATCACCTTGCGGCCGGTCACCGCGCGGCATTTGGCCAAATGGACGCTCGGCATGGTGCACTGGACGGCGCTCGCCAGCGTTGCGGTTGCCGTCCTGCGGAACATCGCCAAGCGGATTGTACACCGGGCCGCGAGCGGGTGCTGCCGGGCGGCTTTGCGAGCGGTCGGCTGCGATCCGGTCGTTGCGGATGTACTGATCACGCGACTGGCCATCGCGGGCCTGACCGCCGGTCGAGCGGTTCTTGTTGCCGCCACCGCTGCGCCCACCGCCGCCACGGGCCGCCGGGCCGCCGCGTCCGCGCGCATCACGCGCATCGCGCCGGGCATCCTGCTCCAGTTCCTGGGGCTTGCGGGTCGGGGCGGGCAAGCGCGCCGCTTCCTTGAGGAAATCTTCGGGCAGCGGGGTCGGGAACAGCTTCACCTTGGTCAGCCGCTCGATATCGCGCAGATAATCGCGCTCATCCGGCGCCACATACGAGATCGCGATCCCGTCAGCGCCGTTGCGCGCGGTGCGCCCGATCCGGTGGACGTACTGCTCCGCCACATTGGGCATTTCGAAGTTGAACACGTGGCTCACCCCGGTCACGTCGATCCCGCGCGCGGCGATATCGGTGGCGACCAGCACCGGGGTCGAGCCCTGCTTGAAGGCATTAAGCGCGGCGGTGCGCTGCGCCTGGCTCTTGTTGCCGTGGATCGCCGCAGCCGAAACCCCGGCCGAAACCAGATGCCGGACGACGCGGTCGGCGCCGTGCTTGGTCCGGGTGAAGACCAGCGCGCGTTCGATCTTGCCGTCTTCGGCCAGACCAGCGCGCAGGGTCAACGAGAGCAGCGCCTGCTTTTCGCCCTGGTTCAGGTGCGTTACCCGCTGTTCGACCCGCTCCGCCGTGGTGGCCTGCGGGGCAACTTCAACGCGGACCGGGTTGCTGATGAACTGCTTGCCAAGATCGGCAATCGCTTTGGGCATGGTGGCCGAGAAGAACAGGCTCTGGCGTTCCTTGGGCAACATATTCGCCACGCGCTTCAAGGGCACGATAAAGCCCAGATCCATCATCTGATCGGCTTCATCGAGCACGAAAATCTCGACATTGCGCAGCGTCAGCGCGCGCTGATCGATCAGATCGAGCAGCCGCCCCGGGGTAGCAACCAGAATGTCGACCCCGCCGGCCAGCGCGCGGGCTTGCTTGCCCACGGGCACGCCGCCAAAGATACACTGCACGCTCAGGTTCAAATACTTGGCATAGCCGCGCATATTTTCGGCGATCTGCGCCGCCAGTTCGCGGGTCGGGCTCATCACCAGCATCCGGCAACTGGCGTTCATCCGCCCTTTGGGATTGGCGGCCAGACGGTGCAGCGAAGGGAGCGAGAAGGCCGCAGTTTTGCCAGTGCCGGTCTGCGCGATGCCAAGCAGATCGCGGCCTTGCAGCAGCGCCGGAATAGCCTGCACCTGAATGGGGGTAGGATCGGTATAACCTTTGGTTTCAAGCGCGCGAAGAAGCGGCTCGGCGAGCCCAAGGTCGGTAAAATAGGACATAAGAATCTTTCAAAAATATAGCCGGGCACACGCCGGGAATCGGCGCGGCGGGACAGGTGCATCAAGTGCAACCCTGCGTGACAAAGGCGGCTGGTAAACGGTCAACCGGGCGTTCGGGGCAATCCCGCCATCAGGCAGGCTTCACGCGGCGCCAAACTGGCTTACCGGGGCAGGTGCCCGGGCAAGGTCCGGTTGGATGTGACGCGGATATATGCTGCGTTGCGGTAAAAAGCAAGGAAATTGCGCGACTGCTGCGGGGGAACCCTGCCTCGTACCCCGCGTTTCCTCTTCACAGGAGGAATGCGCATGGCAGCACGGGCATATTGGCAGGGGCAGATCAGGCTCGCACTGGTCTCGATCCCGGTCGAAATTTACGCTGCCACGCGATCTGGCGCAAAGATCGCGTTCCGGCAGATTCATGAGCCCAGCGGCCAGCCGATCGCTTACGAGAAGACCGCCGCCGGGGTCGGGCCGGTCGATAAGGACGATATTATCTCGGGCTACGAAATCTCGAAGGGCGAGTTCGTGCTGCTGGAGGACCGCGAGATCGAGGCGGTCAAGATCGAGAGCAAGAAGACGCTCGAGCTGGTGCAATTTGTCGGGGCGGACGAAATCGACCCGCTCTATTTCGAGAAGCCGTACTATGTCGCCCCGGCCGACGACCTCGCCGAAGAAGCCTTCGTGGTGCTGCGCGAAGCGCTGCGCAAGGCGGGCAAGATCGGGCTGGGGCAGCTTTCGATCCGCGGTTCCGAAAAGCTGGTTGCGCTGAAGCCGTGCGGCAAAGGCCTGCTGCTTGAGACGCTGCGTTACGCTGATGAGGTGCGCAAAGGCCAGTCGTTCTTCACCGAGGTGAGCGGGGAAAAGCCGCGCGCCGACTTGCTCGATCTGGCCGCCACGCTGATCGAGCAGCGCAGCGCGCTGTTCGATCCAGCCGCGTTCCATGACCGCTATGCCGATGCGCTGCGCAAGCTTATCGACCGCAAGGCCAAGTCGAACAGCAAAAAGGCGATCCTGGAGGATACCGAAGAACCAGCAGCGCGTTCGGGCAGCAATGTGATCGACCTGATGGCGGCGCTGAAAAAATCGGTCGGCGAGACTGGCGCGAAGGCTCCGGCAACGAAGGCTCCAGCAACGAAGGCTCCGGCGAAAAAGCCAGCCGCCAAGAAACCCGCCCGAAAGACCGGCTGACATGGCCAAGTCCAGCCTCTCTAATTACAACGCCAAGCGCGATTTCAAGCTCACGGCAGAGCCCGCGGGGAAGGTCGAGCACAGCACGACCGGAAACCGCTTCATCGTTCAGAAGCACGACGCGACCCGGCTGCACTGGGATTTTCGGATCGAGGCCGATGGGGTGCTCAAGAGCTGGGCGGTGACCAAGGGACCGTCGCCCGATCCGGCGATCAAGCGGCTCGCGGTGCGCACCGAGGACCACCCGCTGGCCTATGCCGAGTTCGAAGGATCGATCCCCAAGGGCGAATACGGCGGCGGAACGGTGATGCTGTGGGATCGCGGCACCTGGGCCCCGGTGCCGGGCAAGAGCTGGAAAGACATCGACCAGGGACACCTGCATTTCACGCTCGATGGGGAGCGGATGAAGGGCGAGTGGTTGCTGATCCGCTTGAAACCGCGCGGTAACGAAAAGCGCGAGAACTGGCTGCTGCGCAAGATCGCGGATGGCCATGAGGTGGCGGGCGATCCGCTGGTCGAGCGCGAACTGACCAGCGTGCTGACCGGGCGCTCGATGGCTGAAATCGCGGCGGATGCGGGCGGGAGCCATTCGCTCGCGGGGAAGAAAGGCAAGTCCTTCGCCGCCGAGATGACCAGCGCGGCGCAGCACAATGCGGCCGCCTCGCCCAAGCCGAAGCGCAAGACAAAGTCAGCCGCCAAGCCCAAATTCCGCGGCCCGCAGCTCGCCACTTTGGTCGATGCGGTGCCCGCCGGGAATGGCTGGATGCACGAGATCAAGTTCGACGGCTACCGCGCGCTGATCGCCGCCAAGGGCAGCGACGTGACGGTGTGGACGCGCGGCGGCAAGGACTGGACCGACAAGTTTAGCCCGTTGGCCGCTGCGCTGGCCCAGCTCGATTTGCCCAGCTGCCTGATCGACGGCGAAATCATCGCGCCCGACAAGGACGGCAACCCCGATTTCTCGCAGCTGCAAAGCGTGCTCAAGCGTGGTCACGGTTCGCAAGGCCCGGGCGACAAATTGGAATTCCATGCTTTCGACCTGGTCGAACTGGAGGGGGAGGACCTGACTGGCCTGCCCAATGTCGAGCGCAAGGAGCGGCTGGAGGCGTTGCTGCACGGCGCGTCCGATCCGGTTCATGTCGCCGATCACGTGATCGGCGCGGGCGAGGCGCTGTTCAAGGGAATGTGCGCGGCGGGGCAGGAAGGGATCATCTCGAAGCGGATCGATGCGCCGTATCGCTCCGCCCGGAGCAAGGACTGGGTCAAGGTCAAGTGCACGCTGCGGCAGGAATTCGTGATCGCCGGCTGGAAGAAATCGCCCAGCAAGGCGCGGCCGTTCGCTTCGTTGCTGCTCGCTCAGCACGAAGCCGGCAAGCTGGTTTACAAGGGCAATGTCGGCACCGGGTTCGGGCAGGACACCATGGCCGACCTTGCCCGGCGGATGGCCAAGCTCAAGACCGACGAGCCCGCGCTCGAAGTGAGCAAAGAGGATTCGCGCGGGGTCCCCTGGTTGCACCCCGAACTGGGTGCCGAAGTCGCCTTCGCCGAATTCACCGCCGAAGGATCGGTGCGCCACGGCAGCTTCCTTGGCCTGCGCGGCGACAAGAAGGCCGCCGAAGTTTCGCCCGAACGCGCCGAGACGGCTCCCGCTAACGATCACGCGGTCAAGCTCACCAACCCAACCCGCGTGATCTTCCCCGAAAGCGGGCAAACCAAAGGCGATCTTGCGGCTTATTACGCCGCTGTTGCGCCGCTGATGCTGCCTTACGCGGGCCAGCGCCCGCTCAGCCTGGTGCGCTGCCCGCAAGGCCGCGCCAAACAGTGCTTTTTCCAGAAGCATGACAGTGGCTCGTTTGGCGCGGCGGTCAAACACGTGCCGATCCGCGAAAAGGACGGCGGCAGCGAGGATTACCTTTACGTCGGCGATGCTGCCGGGCTGCTCGCCTGCGTCCAGATGGGCACGATTGAATTCCACGCGTGGGCATGC
>JANMCG010000243.1:0-31791 GCA_031361075.1 Novosphingobium sp.
TGATTGGCAGCTTTTCGGAAAATTCAGCGGCGCAGGCCGCTGGGCTCCAACTGGGCGATCGAATTGTCAGCGTTGACGGCACACAAATCGATGATTTTACGGACATCTCGCCCCGCGTGGCTTTATATCCGGGCGATATCGTGACGATCGCCTACGAGCGGGCGGGGCGGCGCTATGCCACTCCGATCAAGTTAGCGCTCGATGTTACCAAGGACCAGTTTGGTAATGAGGCGCGGCGCGGATTGCTGGGGATCGGCTCGTCCGGACTGGAATATCAACGGGTTAATCCATTGCACGCAGTGGCTTATGGGACCACGCAAAGTCTGGGCATCGCCCGGATGATGGCGGTTGGGCTTAAACAGATTTTCACTGGTGAGCGCTCGATCCGCGAAATGGGCGGGCTGCCCAAGGTTGCAAAATTCTCAGGCGAGATGCTCTCGCTAGGCTGGTTGCAATTTGTCAGTTTCGCCGCGCTGATTTCAATTAATTTGGCATTCATCAACCTGCTGCCAATCCCGACCCTCGACGGCGGGCACCTGGCGATTTATGCTGCGGAGGCAATTCGCCGCAAGCCGCTGGGTCAACGCAGTCAGGAAATGGCGTTTCGCATCGGCATGGCATTTGTGCTGGCCTTTGCGGTGTTCGTCACTGTGAATGATCTTGCCGGGATGTTACTTTAACAGGCTGAACGGTTGGGCGGGACTTGTAATTCTGCGGAAGGTTGCAGCAACTGTGCTTGATCGGACGGGGCGCATCGGGCAGAGGGCGGCGACATGCCTGCATGCTGCGGGCGCACTGTTCTTACCGGGCCAATGCCGCAGCGATCCGTGCCGCAGCTAAAATTGACGGGAATAGCCTTGTTTATTTCACCTAATTCGACCGATCGTTCCGCCGCTGCCCGTGCGGGGTTGCGGTTTGCCGCGGCGCTGCTGGGAACCACGATCCTGGCGGGGGTGCCGCAAGCGGCCTTGGCTCAGTCAGCAGCTCAGTCGGCGGCTCAACCTGCGGCTCCGGTCGCCACCCCAGCGGTGGCGGCAGTGCCTGATGCGCCGGTCGCCATCCAGTCGATCACGATCAACGGCGCGCAGCGGCTTGAGCCTGATACGATCCGTTCGTACATGAAGTTGCGGGTTGGTCAGCCCTATACCCAGGCCGGCGCCGATCAGGCGCTGAAAGACTTGTTTGCGACCGAGCTGTTCTCTGACGTCAAAGTGACTAACGATGGCGGCAATGTGGTGATCGAGGTCAAAGAAAACCCGGTCATCAACCGCATCGTGCTCGAGGGTAACAAGCGGATCAAGGACGAGAAGATCACGCCCGAGATCAAGCTCGCGCCGCGGCAGATCTTCACGCGCTCGAAAGTGCGCGCCGATGTTGCCCGGATTATCGAGCTGTACAAGCGGCAGGGCAGGTTCGCTGCCTCGGTCGATCCCAAGATGGTCGCACTTGACCAGAACCGCGTCGATATCGTGTTCGAAATCAACGAAGGGCCCAAAAGCAAGGTCCGCCAGATCAACATCATCGGCAACGAACATTTCTCCGACGGCGATCTGCGCGATCAGATGTATACCAAGCAGGCCAGCATTACGCGGATCTTCTCGTCGGGGACGACTTACGATCCTGACCGGATGGCGTTCGATCAGCAGAAGCTGCGGCAGTATTATCTGACCAAGGGCTATGCCGATTTTCGCATCGTTTCGGCGGTGGCCGAACTGACGCCAGACAAGAAGGACTTCATCCTGACCTATGTGGTCGAAGAAGGTCCGCGCTACAAATTTGGCCCGATCAAGGTTGAAAGCCAATTGCGCGATTTTGACGGCGAGCGGCTCGCCACGCAATTGCCAATGAAAACCGGCGACTGGTACGATGCCAAGCAGGTCGAAGACACGATCGACAAGCTGAACGAGACGCTCGGCGCGTTCGGTTATGCCTTTGCCGATGTGCGGCCCGACTATGCGCGCGACAAAGACGCATTAACGATGGGGCTGACCTTCCAGATCGCCGAAGCACCGCGCGTCTATGTCGAAAAGATCGACGTCAACGGCAACACGCTGACGCAGGACAAGGTTATCCGCCGTGAATTCCGGCTGGCCGAGGGCGATGCGTTCAACTCGCTGCAGGTGAAACGGTCGACCGCGCGGATCAACTCGCTGGGCTATTTCCAGGAAAAGTTCGAAGTAGAGCAAAAGCCTGGCTCAGCACCCGACCGGATTATCCTTGAAGCCAATGTTGAGGAAAAGCCGACCGGGCAGCTGCAATTGTCGGCGGGTTATTCCAGCCTTGAAAAGCTGATCTTCCAAGGCTCGATCGAGCAGCGCAATTTCCGTGGACGCGGGCAGACGATCGGGCTTAACCTGGCCTATTCGCAGTATTCGAAGCAAGCCGACATCAGCTTTACCGAACCGTACGTGTTCGATCGCAATGTCAGCCTGGGGGTCAACGTCTATCGGCGCGATCTAAACAGCTTCAACTACCTCAATTCGAACCGCAACACGATCTACAAGCAGGGCACCACCGGCTTTCAGGTCCGCGCCGGCATCCCGGTGACTGAATATGTTTCGGCAGTCGCCAGCTATACTTTCAATTACGATGATGTCAGCATCGACCAGACCCAGTATTATTCGACCCGCGCCAATGGCACCTTGCAGTGCGATCCACTGCTGGCCGGGCGCTATCTGTGCGACGCCTTGGGCAAGCGGACCAGTTCGATCCTCGGCATGTCGCTGGTTTACGATACGCTTGATAACCGGGTGCATCCGGGCCGCGGCCGTTCGCTGTCGGTGTCGGCCGATTTTGCCGGGCTTGGCGGGTCGGTCAAATATGGCCGGATCCGCGGTAACTTTGCGCAGTATTACACGGTGGCCAAGGGCTTTATTCTGTCGTTCAAGGCTGAAGGTGGAGCAATCATCCCGTACGGCGGCAGCAACGCCAACGGGGCCGACCCGATCCGTCTGACCGACCGGTTCACGCTGGGTGAGCCGCAAATCCGCGGGTTCGATATCCGCGGTGTGGGGCCACGCATCGTGCGTCAGTTCATCATCGACGATCCGGCTAATCCAGGCAAACCGCTGGTAGTGACCGACCGCAAGCAAGTGGTCGATGACGCGCTGGGCGGGCGTTACTATTACCTGGGCCATATCGAGCTGGAAATTCCGCTCGGCTCAGGCGCCAAGGAGCTGGGGCTGCGGCCGTCGATCTTCATGGACGCCGGCGCGGTGTTTGGGGTGCGGGCACCGCAATTGCAGAACAGTCCGTTCCCAACCGGGACCTTTATCGCTTCGCGCGATGCCACCGGTGCGGCGCTGTACACGCAGGTCGATGCCGCGGCGCTGGTCGGCGGTATCTGTACCGCAAGCGCTGTTTCGACCGTGACTTCACCCACTAACCCAACTCCGCCATCCTGTTTCGGCTCGGCCTCGCTTAATAACACCGCGCTCGGTTCAACGGTGCCGCCGTTCCAGGAAGTGTTCCTGGGCAATTCGGCCAAACCGCGCGTTTCGATCGGTATCGGGGTAAACTGGAATTCGCCGTTCGGTCCGTTCCGGATCGATTTCGCCAAAACACTGCTCAAGGTTGATGGTGACAACACCAAAGCCTTCACGTTCAACGTAGGAACCCAATTCTGATGACTAACCTGATCAAATTCGCCCTTGGCAGCGCGCTGGCTGCCGCGCTGGTTGCACAGCCTGCGCTGGCTCAGACTGTCAAGCGGGCGGCTCCTGCTGCTGCTGCGGCTGGCCCGCGCGGCGCCACATTGGCGGGTGTCGGCACAGCCGATCTGCAAGCCGCAGTTGCCAGCACCAATGCTTACCGCAATGCGGTCCAACAGCGCCAGCAGGCCTACAAGCCGATTTACGACGCGGCGCAAGCCCGCCTGAACCAGCTTGAAGCCTCGCTCAAACCGCTGGCGACGCAGTTCAACGCTGATCGCGCCGCCAAGAAGCCCGATTCGGTGCTGCAAACCGAATATGCCCAAATTCAGACAATGCAGGCGCAAGGCGAAGCTGAGATCAAGCAAATCCTCGTTCCGGCTCAGACCTCGGACGAGTATGTAATCGAACAGATTACTGACAAACTGCCGCAAGCGGTGCAAAATGTGATGGGCCGCCGCGGTCTGACGCTGTTGCTTAACCCCGATGCCGTGATCCTGGCCGGTCCAGCCTATGACGTAACCGCCGGGCTGGTGGCCGAACTCAACACGCTGGTACCATCGGCGCAGATCAGCCCGCCTGCCGGCTGGCAGCCGCGCCGGGTGCGCGAACAGCAAGCCCAGCAACAGCGTGCCGCAACGGGCGCGGCGCCGGTCGCTCCGGCCAGTGCTGTCAAGCCCGCCGGACCGCAGCCAGAAGGCCGCTAAACCGGGCACACGGGAGCAGCGATGACCGACGAGACCTCTTCCACCGGCGCGGGCGAGCCGCCTGCGCCGGGTTGGGACATTCCCAAAATTCTGGCGGCGCTGCCGCATCGCTACCCGATGCTGTTGGTTGACCGGGTGGTGTCGGTGATCGCCGACGGCGAAATCCACGCGGTCAAGGCGGTCAGTTTCAACGAAAGCTTTTTCCAAGGGCATTTTCCTGGTCGCCCGATCATGCCCGGGGTGCTTCAGATCGAAGCTTTGGCCCAAGCCGCCGGGATCCTCGCGATTGAAACGCTGGGGCTCGCCGGAACTGGCAAGCTGGTCTATTTCATGGCGATCGAGCAGGCCAAGTTCCGCGCTCCGGTCGAGCCGGGCGTACTGCTCGATCTGCACGCCGGGTTTATTCAGAAGCGCAGCCGAGTGTGCAAATTCTGGGGTAAGGCCAGCATCGCCGGCAAGGTGACGTGTGAGGTCGAATTCACCGCGATGATTGCCGACGCGCCGGTTTAGCAAGGTCTCGCGAGCCAGGCCGCGGCACCGGCCGATAGGCTGGACAAGCGCCACCAACCCCGCTAAGCGCCGCGCTTCCTTTTCTGGCCGGTCGGTACCGGCCGCAGCGAAAGAGTTGATCCATGAAGGCCGAAATCCATCCCGATTATCACACCATCAAGGTGCAGATGACCGACGGTACCGTGTTCGAAACCCGCTCCACCTGGGGCAAAGAGGGCGATACGCTGGTGCTTGAAATCGACCCCACGTCGCACCCAGCCTGGACCGGCGGGACGCGTCAGCTCGATCAGGGCGGCCGGGTTGCCCAGTTCAACAAGCGCTTTGGCGGACTTACGCTCAAAAAGAATTGAGTGCTGCGGTTCACGCAAACAACTCGGGCGGCTCCAGTGGGGCCGCCCGTTTGCTATGCAGCCGCTGCTACGCGCGCCGTGCGCTCAGTCTCCGGCGATAGCGCGGGCATCAACTTCGCTGATCGCGCGCAGAAACTCGACCCCGCCGACCCCGTTACGGGCCCAACGCACGATCGCTTGGACTGACCATTCCGGGCTAAACTGAAGCGTGATGAAGCTGCCGGTGCGCAGCCAGTCGACATCGGCCACCAGGCTGCACCCGAACACCGAAACATCGCGGATTTGCGCGCGGCTGCGCTCGCCGTGCGATGATCGCACCGTGGCTACCGCTCCGGCGATCCGGCGCGCCGTCCGGCGGGTATTGGGCCGGGCGACCGGCACCTCGATTTTGGCAACCTTTGGCTTGGCACTCACGGCGGACGACCCCAATTTCAGCATTTTCAAGCCTGAAGCTAACCAAAGAGGGTTAATTTTTATTCCTTAATGTTCATTCGTTGCGGTGAGCAGAACGACGGCCTTGCGCGCAGTTTTTTCTTCCCAATGCGCACCAGCTATGCAAAGGCGCGCGCCTGCCATGCAGGGCTTTGGCCCGACGTGGTGGTGGCGATCGTAGCTCAGTTGGTTAGAGCGCCGGTTTGTGGTACCGGAGGTCGTGGGTTCGAGACCCATCGATCGCCCCATTTTCGCTCATCCAGCGCCGAATTCGAGCGGTGATTGCGGGTTGCAACAGCGGCCTTGTCGCTTGCTCGGCACAGCGCTGCGTGGCAAGGCGGCGCGGGCCTGATCGTGGTCCCGCGAAGGTTGATGAAAGCGCTCATGCACGGCTTTGCCAATCCTGCCCGGTTCCTACGCCTGGCACGGCTGTTGACCGGACCGCTGCTGCTGATCGGCACCGGGCTGACCGCTGCTGCGCTCGCCTGGGGTCTGCTCAAAGCGCCGGCCGAACAGCTACAGGGCGAGACCGTGCGGATCCTGTTTGTCCATGTTCCCGCCGCGTGGCTGGGGATGGGCGGGTGGATGATGATCGCGCTGGCCAGCCTGAGCGAACTGGTTTGGCGCCACCCACTTGCAACTATCGCTGCGCGCGCTGCTGCGTTGCCCGGCGCATTCTTTGCATTGCTGTGCCTGATCACCGGATCGCTTTGGGGCCGCCCGGCATGGGGCGCATGGTGGGTGTGGGATGGCCGACTGACCTCGATGCTGGTGCTGTTTTTTCTTTATTGCGGATACCTCGCGCTGGCCGATGCAGCGGCGCGATCGGGGCAAGGCAACACGCGCATCGCCGCGATCTTCGGGTTGGTCGGAGCGGTCAACATCCCGATCATCCACTATTCGGTGATCTGGTGGAACAGCCTGCACCAGCCGCCGAGCATCACGCTGGGCAAATCGGCGATGGCACCGGAATTTCTTTATGCGTTATTGGCCGCGATGCTGGGCTTTTCACTGCTGTTTGGCGGGGTGGTACTGGCGCGGATGCGGACAATTCTGGCCGATCAGCAAACCGAGGCGCGATTGCGCCGCCGCGCGCATGATTATACCGATGCATGAACAGCTGAACCATTGGCCGTTCGTTCTGGCCGCCTATGCGCTGGCGGTCGGCGGAACCGCGGCGCTGGTGCTGCTCAGCTGGCGCGCGATGCGCCGTGCCGAGGCCCGGCGTGAGCGGAGCCGCAATCGGTGAGCACGGCGATCAAGCCCAAACATCAACGGCTGGTGCTGGTGCTGGCAGCGCTGGCGGCGCTAGTGGCGGCGGCTTTGCTGGCGGCCTGGGCGCTGCGCAATCAGGCTTCGTTTTTCTACTTGCCGGCCGAGATGGCGAGCAAACCACCCGCGGCCGATCGCGCGGTGCGATTGGGCGGGATGGTGCAGGCGGGCTCGCTTAAAACAGCGGCTGACGGCGTGACGATCCAGTTCGTGGTCAGCGACGGCAAGGCGCAGATCCCGGTCAGCTTTACCGGCATCACTCCGGATCTGTTCAAGGAAGGCTCGGGCGTGGTCGCCGATGGCCACCGCCGCGCCGATGGCACTTTTGTCGCAGACAATCTGCTGGCCAAGCACGACGAGAAATACGTCCCGCGCGAGATGCAGCAGATGACCGCCGCCGAAGCCCGGCAGAAGATCGAAATCACCAGATGATCGCGACGTTCGGCCTGGCGGCATTATGGCTGGCGGCAGCGCTCGCGGCGTTGCAGCTCGTCGCCGGGTTTTTGGCACTGCGGCTGCCAACCAATCCGCTCGCGCCGGTGGTCCGGCCGGTGGCGATGGTGCAGGCCGGGCTGGTGGCAATCGCCTTTGCCTGCCTGATCGCGCTGTTCTGGCGTACCGATCTGTCGGTCGCGCTGGTGGCAGCCAATTCGCATGTGGCCAAACCGCTGCTTTACAAGGTCGCGGGAGCCTGGGGCAACCACGAGGGCTCGATGCTGCTGTGGGTGACAATTATGGGGCTGAGCGGCGGCCTGGTTGCGGCGATCGAGCGGCGCTTGCCCGAGCCGACAATGCTGGCAACCTTGGCGGCACAAGCCTTTGTCAGTCTTGGATTTTACGCTTTCCTGCTGATCTCGTCCAACCCGTTTGCGCGGCTAAATCCGGCCCCGGCTGAGGGTAACGGTCTTAACCCGCTGCTGCAGGATCCGGGCCTGGCGTTTCACCCCCCGACGCTGTACGTCGGCTATGTCGGGCTGTCGGTGGCGTTCAGTTTTGCGGTCGGTGCATTGCTCACCCGCCAAGTAACCCCGCTGTTCGCCCGCGCGATGCGGCCGTGGGTGCTGGGGTCGTGGATATTTCTGACCTTGGGGATCACCGCCGGTTCGTACTGGGCCTATTACGAGCTGGGCTGGGGTGGCTGGTGGTTCTGGGATCCGGTTGAAAATGCCAGTCTGATGCCGTGGCTGGCGGCGACCGCGCTGCTCCATTCGGTCGCGGTGCTGGCGGCGCGCGATGCCTTGCGCGCGTGGACTGTGATGCTGGGCGTGGTCGCGTTTGCGATGTCGATGGTCGGGACTTTTCTGGTGCGATCGGGGGTGTTGACCAGCGTGCATGCGTTTGCGGTCGATCCGCAGCGCGGCAGTTTCATTCTGGCCTTGCTGGCGATCAACATTGGCGCCGCATTGACCATATTTGCCTTGCGCGCAGGCACGGTAAGCGAGGGACAACGCTTTGCGTTCGTCAGCCGCGAAAGTGCGCTGGTGTTCAACAACGTGATGCTGACCGGTACGCTGGGGATCGTGCTGCTGGGCACGTTGTACCCGCTGCTGGCCGAAGCGCTGAACGCGCAGGTCTCGGTCGGGCCGCCTTACTTCAATCCGGCGACTGCGGTGTTCGTGTTGCCGATGCTGGTGGTGATGGGGGTGGGGCCGTTGCTGCGCTGGCGCAATGACGGGCTCGTGCGGCTGCGTCCGGTGCTGATCCTGCCCGCAGTGGTGCTGCTGGGCGTCGCAATCTGGCTGGCCGCACGCGGGGTACCGGTGCTGTCAGTGCTGGGCATCGCGATGGGTACGGCCTTGCTGATGATTGCACTGGTGCCGATCAAAGGACGGCGGCTGCGCACAGTCACCCTGCCGCTGTGGGGCATGGTGATCGCGCATTTCGGCATTGGCGTGGCCTTGCTCGGAGCGGCCTCGGACAGCGCATTCAGCACGGAAAAACTGGTCGCCGCGCGGGTCGGACAAACCGTGGCGGTGGGACCGTGGCTGGTGCGGCTGGACCGGGTGGAGCCAGTCGCAGGGCCGAACTGGACCGCGCTTGAGGCATCGCTCAGCGCAAGCTATGGCGGCGCCCGGCCAAGCAAACTCCGCCCGCAGGCACGCAGTTTCTGGACCCCGCCGCAGCAGACCACCGAAAGCGCTATTTTGACCCGCTGGAACGGCCAACTTTACACCGTGCTGGGTGATGAAGCCGACGACGGCCGGTGGCAGCTGCGGCTGTGGTGGAAGCCGTTTGTGACGCTGATCTGGCTGGGCGGCGTGCTGATTGCGCTGGGCGGAGCGCTGGCCCTGCTGGGCCGCGCGGCAAGCGAAGTGCGGCGGCGCGAGGCGGCCGGCAAGATTGCATATCGCCGCCAGCGTCAGGGTCGCAACTGATGCCCGCGGCTGATCGCACGGCACGCTGGGCGCTGTGGCTGCCGCTGGTGCTATTCGGGCTGTTTGCCGCGCTGGTCCTGCTGGGCCTGCTCCGTCCGGCTGATCGTGCGGTTAAAAGCGCGATGATCGGGCGGCCGCTGCCAAACTTCGCCCTGGCTGCGGCCAGTCCAGATCGGGCCGGCTTGGCGCGCACCGATCTGGCTGATGGCAAAGTGCATTTACTTAATATTTTTGCCAGCTGGTGCGTGCCTTGCGCGGTCGAAGCGCCGCAACTGGCGGCATTGCGCGCGCGCGGGGTCGATGTGGTCGGCGTGGCGATCCGTGATAAGCCGGCCGACCTGAAGCAGTTTTTCGCCCGCAACGGCAATCCGTTCAGCCGCATCGGTGCCGACAATGTCAGCGCAATCCAGTTTGCGCTGGGTTCATCAGGCGTACCGGAAAGCTTCGTGATCGATGGGCGCGGCGTCATCCGTTATCAGCATATCGGCGATATCCGCGCCGATCAGGTCGATATGATTGCCGCCAAAGTGGCCGAGGCCGGGCAATGAGAGGCTCGCTTCTGATCGCCGCGCTGTTGTTTGCTGCGCCGGGGCGAGCCGACGATACGCTGCCGCCCGCGCCTTACGCTTACGTCCAGCTTGATGACCCGGCGCAAGAAGCCAAAGCGGCAGCGTTGATGCAAAGTCTCCGCTGCCTGCAATGCCAAGGCCAGTCGATTGCCGATTCGGACGCACCGATTGCCGGCGACTTGCGCAATCAGGTGCGGCTGCGGATCAAGGCGGGCGAAACGCCCGAGGCTATCCGCGCCTGGCTGATCGAGCGCTATGGTGATTATGTCAGCTATGCCCCGCGCATAACCGCGCTGACCTGGCCTTTGTTCGCCGCGCCGCTGGTATTGCTGGTGCTAGCGGCCGTGCTGCTGCGGCGGCGGTTTAGCAGGAGCGTAGCATGACGGGGTGGATCATGGCGATCGGTCTGGCGATGCTCGCGCTGGTGGTGGTGATCCGGATCGGCCGAGCTCCGCGCAAAAGCTGGGAAGCGATTGCGGCGGCGCTGGTGTTTGGATTGATCGGATTTGTCTATCAGGCGCAGCCCGATTTGGCCGGAGCGCCAGCGGCGGCGCAGCCCGAGCAGCGTCAGGCCGGAGCGGCGCTGGTGGCCACCCGGCAGCAATTGTCGGGCGAAGGCGCGATTGCGCATGGCCGGTTTCTGGTGACCGCCGATGCGCTGACCCGGCAAGGCGCGTTCAGCGACGCGGCTGGTCTGCTGCTTGGCGCGATCGAACAAAATCCGCGCGATGCAACGGCCTGGCTGGCGCTGGGAAATAATCTGGTCGGACATGCCGATGGTGCGCTGACCCCGGCTGCCTTGTATGCTTACCGCCAGGCTGCTGATGCCGATCCGCAAGCCGCCGGGCCGCCCTTCTTTCTCGGGCTGGCAATGATCAAGAACGGCCGCCCGGAGCAAGGCCGGACCTTGTGGGCCGATTTGCTGGCGCGGACCCCGCCCGCCACCCCGTGGCGCGCCGGGCTGGCTGAGCGGGTGCAGTTGCTTGACGGGCTGCTCGCTCAGCCCGCTGCGCCAGCGCAGCCCGCGGTCCGCTGACAACGTGACTGGCTGGACCGCGCGCTGGCTAGCTGCTAGCTATCGGCGCTTGACCCGCACGCGGCTGGGGTTGAGGGTTGTGGGTGCATGAGCGAGGCAGGCCCGAGTGGCACGGCAAATCAGCCTGGGGGCGATCAGCCGGACGACGATGACATCATTGCAGGCGCGCACGGCCCGCCCGGCAGCGTAGCCGCGCTGGCGGTCGGCGCAATCGGCGTGGTGTTCGGCGATATCGGTACCAGCCCGCTCTATGCCATGCGTGACACGTTCAGCGGGCGTCACCGGTTACCGCTAGATCTGCTGCATCTTTACGGCATCGTCAGCCTGATGTTCTGGTCGATGATGATCATCGTCACGATCAAGTACGTCACCGTCATCATGCGCGCCGATAACAAGGGCGAAGGCGGCAGTCTGGCGTTGCTGGCGCTGATCAACAAGAATGTCTCGGGCAAAAAGTGGTCAAGCGGGATCGTTCTGTTGGGGGTGTTCGCCACCGCGTTGTTCTATGGCGATAGCATGATTACGCCAGCCGTATCGGTGCTGGGCGCGATCGAGGGGGTGGCGGTTTACAACCCCGCGTTAAGCCGCCTGGTGGTGCCAATCGTGGTCGGTATCCTGGTATTCTTGTTCATGATCCAGAACCAGGGCACGGCCAAGGTTGCGGCGTGGTTCGGGCCGATCATGCTGGTCTATTTTGCCGTTATCTCGGTGCTGGGGTTGATCAGCGTGGCCGAACATCCGGCGGTAATCTGGGCGCTAAGCCCGCAGTATGCTGCCGACATGTTCATCAACGATCCGTTCAAGGGGTTTCTGGCGATGGGCGCGGCAGTGCTGGCGGTGACCGGGGCTGAAGCGCTGTATGCCGATATGGGGCACTTCGGGGTCAAGCCGATCCGGGTGTCATGGCTGTGGATCGTGCTGCCGGCGCTGGTATGCAATTATCTGGGGCAGGCCTCGCTATTGATGCGTATGGGCGAACCCGCGCTGGTCAGCCCGTTTTATCTGCTTGCGCCCGACTGGTTCCAGTGGCCGCTGCTGCTGATCGCCAGTGCTGCGGCCGTGATTGCCAGCCAGGCGGTGATCACCGGTGCCTTTTCGGTGACGCAGCAAGCGATCCAGCTGGGCTTCATGCCGCGTATGTCGATCAAGCACACCAGTCTGGCGGCTGGGCAGATTTTTATTCCCGTAATCAACACCGCGCTGATGATCGCGGTTATCGTGCTGGTGCTGGTGTTCCAGCGCTCGTCGAACCTGACCGCCGCCTATGGCATCGCGGTGACCGGGGCGATGACGATCGACAATGTGCTGCTGGCGGTGGTGCTATTCAACATGTGGAATTGGAACAAGTGGTTCTCGATCCCGCTGCTGACGGTATTTTTCACGCTTGATGCGGCCTATCTGCTCGCCAACTTCACCAAAATTCCCGACGGCGGCTGGGTGCCGCTGGTGATGGGGCTGGCGATTTTCACGATGCTGACCACGTGGTCGCGCGGGCGTATGCTCATGCGCCAGTCGATGGCCGAGGGCACCGTGCCGATGGAGGTCTTCGCCAAAAGTGCGCACTCCAGCGCGGCCCGGGTGGCGGGCACGGCGGTGTTCATGGCCAGCACCAGCAAGGGCGTGCCCTCTGCGCTGCTGCACAATATCAAGCATAACAAGGTGCTGCACGAACGGGTGGTGATCCTGACCGTGGCAATTCAGGACGTGCCCTATGTCGATGAAGCGCGGCGGTTCAAATCGACCGATCTGGGGCAGGGGTTCTATCGGCTGGTGATCAAATTCGGTTTCCTTGAGGAAACCGATGTGCCCGCCGCGCTCAAACGCGTGACGATGTGCGGCGCACCGTTCGAGATGATGAAAACCAGCTTCTTCCTTTCGCGTCAGACGTTGATTGCCTCAGAAAAGCCGGGGATGTGGATCTGGCGCGAAAAGCTGTTCGCGTGGATGCTGCGCAACGCCGCGAGTGCGATGGAGTTCTTCCGCCTGCCCACTAACCGCGTGGTCGAGCTTGGCAGTCAGGTCGAAATTTAATTCAGCGACAGTCGCTAACGCATCGAATGGCGCGCGCCGCGATTGCGCGCGGCAAACCACGGTTTCATCCGCGCAATTGCGTCCTGGACTTGCGTGGTCGACACCGCGAAACTGAACCGCACGAAGTTGTGGCCGTTGACCGGATCAAAATCATAACCCGGCGCGGCGGCAATCCCGGTGGCATCAAGCAGGGCGAGGCAGAATTCCATCGAATTATCGGTGTAGTCGGAAACATCGGCATACACATAGAATGCCCCGTCAGGCGGCGCGATCCGCGCGAGACCAAGCTCGGGCAAGGCGGCGAGCAGCAGTTCGCGGTTGCGGGTATATGTGGCGATGTTGCGCGCGATGTCCTCGGCGCAGTCCATGGCCACTAAGCCCGCGTGCTGCGCCAGACTGGGCGGAGTGAGGTAGAGGTTGCTCATCCGCGCGCGCGCCGCATCGATGCCGGCTGCCGGTGCGACCAGCCAGCCGAGCCGCCACCCGGCCATGCTGTAAAATTTCGAGAAGCTGTTGACCACCAGCGCGCCGGGCTCAACCTCGAGCACCGAGGGCGTGGCCATCCCGTAAGCAATGCCGTGGTAAATCTCGTCCGAGATGATCGTGATGCCGCGCGCCCGGCATACCTCAGCAATCGCGGCCAGTTCGGCGCGCGGGATGACCGTGCCGGTGGGGTTGGCTGGGCTGGCGAGGATCACGCCGTCGGGTGCAGGATCAAGCGCGGCCAGCGCGGCTGCACTGACCTGGTACCGCTCCGCCGCGCCGCAATCCAACTCGACCGGCTCCATATGCAGCGCACGCAGGTTATTGCGATAAGCGACGTAGCCTGGCCGCGCCATCGCTACGCGTGCGCCAGGGGCAAAGCTCATGCTCAATGCCAGCACCAGCGCGGGCGATGCGCCGCAAGTCAGCACGATCTGCGCCGGATCGAGCGTTACGCCATAAGTCTCGGCATAGTGGCGGCAGATCCGCAGCTTGAGTGGCTGGCTTTCCCAATAGCCCATCGGATCGGCATCGAGCACGCGGTGCGCCTCGGCGATCGCGGCGGGCGGCGCGCCAGTTGATGGCTGGCCAAACTCCATGTGGATTACGCTGCGACCTTCGGCCTTAAGCCGGTGCGCCAATGCGCTGACGGACATGGTGTGGAACGGTTCGATCTGCGCGGTCATGCAGGCGGCCCTAGCATTCGCCGCGCAAAAGAACAGCGCGGCGCTCCCTCAAGGAACACCGCGCCGCTCGTTGATCTTATCAATGTCAGCCCAGATTGGCGCTGACCATGCAGTACAGCATCGGCAACGACAGCAGGACATTGGTGCGGCTGGCATAAAGCGCGCGCGGCGCAGCAGCAGCTTTTTCTTCAGCCGTAGCGTCGACTAGCCCGAGGATCTTCTTCTGCGCTGGCCAGATGATGAACCACACGTTGAACGCCATGATCAGCGCCAGCCACATGCCCAGCCCGATCAGGTTTTCCGCCGCAGTTGCGCCAGCGAACCGCATGGCGCGATCACCATAGCCAGCGACGAAAGCAATCGCGAGTCCGGTCAGGACCGTCAGCAACGCCCCGTAGCGGAAAAACAGCAGCACCCTGGGGGCAATGTAGCCGGTCACGCCGCTTTTGAGTTCTGCGGGAATTTTGGGCATGGTAGGCACCTGCACGAAGTTCAGGTAATACAGCAGACCGATCCACACGATTGCAAAGAAGACGTGCAACCAGCGCAGCACCGAGCTGGCAGTGATCGGCAAGGCGCCGTCAGACGCGCCCGCGTAATGATACATCACCAGCACCGCCAAGACGAACCCGGCGAGCAGGACGAGATGCAGATTACCAAAAAACTTAGCCATTGTTTTCCCCCGAGAATATTTCGCGAGCAGTGCCCCGCGACCCGTCTAAGCCGCACTGTTGCGCGATTTTTACGCGCTTGTCACCAGTGCAGCGGCTATTATTCACCATGCGGCGGATCGGTGATTACTGCGTCCTCGGCATCTTTCATCAGCCCGTGGCGCAGCAGCATTGGCAACTGGGTAAAGGTGAACAGGAACGACAGCGGCATGAACAGCCACAGCTTGAGCGCAATCCAGGTCCCGAAATTGCCATTTGCGACGTTATAGAACTGCCGCAGCACCTCGTTCAGTCCGGCGAGCAGGAGGAAAAATAGCCCCCAATTGCGCGAGAGTTTAAGCCAGCCCGCATCGTCCAGACCTTCGAACGCTGCCTCGAGCAGCACCTTCAAAAAAGCTTTTCCGCGCCATACGCCAACCAGCAACGTTACCCCGAACAGCAGGTAAATTGCGGTTGGCTTGATCTGAATAAACACCGGATTGCGCAGCAAGATGGTCAGCCCACCAAACCCGACAATTAACAGCGTCGACAGCCACAGCATCGGCGAGATGTGCCCCAGCCGCCAGCGGGATACGATCAAGGCAGTGATCGCCGCGACCATGAACGCGGCGGTGCTTTTGACCACCGCCAGCATCTCGCCGATCGCATCGTTGTGATCGCTCGGCGAGAAATGCCGATAGCTCAGGAAGAACACCAGCACCGGAGCATAGTCGACCACGATGTTGAGCCAGCCCGACTTGGGCTTGGCCTTGGGTGCGACCTGTTCCATCACGCTACCCCCGCAATCACCCGCGCGACCAAATCGGGATCGAACGGCCGCAGGTCGTCCAGTTTTTCGCCAACCCCGATTGCGTGGATCGGCAGGCCGTACTGTTCGGCTGCGGCGACCAGCACGCCGCCGCGCGCGGTGCCGTCGAGCTTGGTCATGATCAGTCCGGTCACTCCGGCTACCTCCTTGAAAATTTCGATTTGCTGCAGCGCGTTCTGGCCGTTGGTCGCATCGAGCACTAGCACCACATCATGCGGCGCTTCGGGATTGAGCCGCCCAAGCACACGGCGGATTTTGGCGAGCTCGTCCATCAACTCGCGCTTGTTGTGCAGCCGCCCGGCAGTATCGACGATTAGTGCGTCGATCCCCTGTTCGGTCGCCGCCTTGACCGCATCGAACACCACCGCGGACGGATCGCCGCCTTCAGGGCCGGTAATGATCGGCACCCCGACCCGTTCGGCCCAGACCTTAAGTTGGCCGATCGCGGCCGCGCGAAACGTATCACCAGCAGCCAGCATCACGCTGTAATCGAGTTCCTGAAAATAGTGCGCCAGTTTAGCGATAGTGGTGGTCTTGCCGCTGCCGTTGACCCCGATCACCAGAATTACCTGCGGGCGCGGGAAGGCGACCACGTCGAGCGGTTTGGCCACCGGGCGCAGGATCGCGGCGATCTCTTCGGCGACGGCGGCCTTGATCGAGGCTTCGTCAGCGCCGCGCTCGAACCGTTCGCCCGCCAGCTTTTCGCGGATCCGTGCGGCGGCGCGCGGGCCCAGGTCCGACAGGATCAACGCGTCTTCAAGCTCATCAAGCTGGGCTTCCTCAAGCCGGGTCTTGCTGACGATCCCGGCCAGGTTTTCACCCAGCCGCTCGGACGTCTTGCGAAAGCCGCCGAGCAGCCGGTCGCTCCAGCTCGAGTCTTTGACGTCTTCCGCGCTCATGCCAGCAGGCCTTCGACGATACGGGTGGGGGTCACGGTCAGAATGGTTCCGGCAGGCGTGGCGGGGGGCAGCTGCACCCGGGCGAAGCTGGGCGCATGGCCGGTTCCGTCGCGCTCTGCAAGCACGCTGAGCTGCTGGCCCAAATGTCCGATCAGCCATGCGTTGCGCTGCTGGCTCACCGCGGCCCGCAGTTCGGCGGCACGCGCTTTGATGACCGGGCCACCGATTTGCGGCATCCGCGCCGCCGGGGTGCCGGGGCGCCGCGAGTAAGGGAAGACATGCCCGTGGACCACGCCAAGTTCGGCGATGATCGACAGGTTGTCAGCGTGCGCAGCGGCATCTTCGGTCGGAAATCCGGCGATCAGATCGGCACCCACTGCCAGCGCCGGGCGGCGCTCGCGCAGCCGTGCGACCAGTTCCACCGCATCGCGGCGCAAGTGGCGGCGCTTCATCCGTTTGAGGATCAGGTCATTGCCGTGCTGGAGCGAGAGGTGAACGTGCGGCATAATGCGTGGCTCGCTGGCCAGCAATTCGAACAGCACGGGGTCGATCTCGATCCCATCGAGCGAAGACAGCCGGAGCCGGGGCAGGTGCGGAACTGCCGCCAGTATCGCAGCGACCAGACTTCCAAGCATGGGCGCGCCGGGCAGGTCATCCCCCCAGCTGGTCAGATCAACTCCGGTCAAGACCACTTCGCCGGCACCGCTTTGCACAAGCCGGTCAACTTGTCGCAGCACTTGATCGACCGCCAGCGAACGGCTGCTCCCGCGTCCCTGTGGAATTACGCAGAACGTGCAAGCGTGATCACAGCCGTTCTGCACTGCAACGAACGCGCGGCTGTGCTGTGCATGGGCAAGCGTCGGCGGAATTTCCGGCACATTCCACGCGCGCGGATCAAGCTTGGCCGCATTGGCGATCAGACCGTCCACCTCGGGCATCGCGGCGATGGACGCGCGCTCTATTTCGGCGGCACAACCGGTAACGAGCAGCCTTGCTTGCGGATGTTCGCGCCGCGCCCGGCGGATTGACTGGCGGGTCTGGCGCACCGCCTCGGCGGTTACCGCGCAGCTGTTGATCACCACCAGGTCGCCGTCTTGGGGCAGCATCGCGCGCAGCGTTTCGCTTTCGGACAAGTTCAACCGGCAGCCCAGCGAGATCACCGATAGCGTCAAGTCGGCGCTCCATACGCCGCACTGTCGAACTGGCCGCGAAAGCTTATGCTGGCTGGTCCGGTCATGCGGATCGCGCCCTGGACCGGCCATTCGATCACCAGATCGCCGCCCGCCAATGCCACGGTGACTTTGCGCTCAGCCAGCCCGCGCCGCATTGCCGCAACTGCGGTGGCGCAGGCGCCGGTGCCGCAAGCACGGGTTTCGCCGACGCCGCGCTCCCACACCCGTAAACGGATCCGGTGGCGGCTGTCGATAGTGGCGATGTTGACGTTGATCCGTTCGGGGAACAACGGGTCGTGCTCAATCTCCGGGCCGAGCCGGTCAAGCGCGACGGTATCGCTATCGGGCACGAAGAATACCACGTGCGGGTTGCCGACATTCACCGCGCATGGCGCAACGAGCTCGTCCCATGCGACCGGCATGGTATGTGTATCCATCGGATATGCCAGTGGGATCTGATCCCAATCAAAGCGCGGCGCGGGCAGTTCCACCTCCACCCCGTCAACCGCCGGGCCGACCGACAGCAAGCCGCCAAGCGTCTCGATCTGCGCTGCATGGCCCAGCAGCAGCCCGACCGCGCGGCTGGCATTACCGCAAGCCTCAACCTCACCGCCGTCGTGATTGAATATCCGCATCCGCAGATCTGCCGTGACCGATGGCTCAAGCAGGATCAGCTGATCGCAACCAATCCCGGTGTGCCGATCAGCGAGCGCAGCGGCTAGCGCAGCGGTCATCACCGGCACGGCATCGGCGCGCGCATCCAGCACGATGAAATCGTTGCCCAGCCCGTGCATTTTTACAAAGGGAACCCGCATGACCAGTGCTTTATGCGCTGGTGCGCGGCGCGTCCAGTCAGCCTTGCCCCGTCGGCTCAGTCCAGTCGGCTTGGTCCAGTCAGCCTAGCGCGGTGCGGCTGGCATCGGGCTGGGCGGGTTCATCCCGCTTGGCTGAATTATCGAGCAGCAGGTCAAGCTGCGCCAGTTCCGCCTCAGTTGTGGCAGCGGTTTCGGGAAACCCGTAAAGATAGCCCTGGCCCTTGAATTTGCCGAGCCCGCGCAGCTGCGCCAGCACCGCTTCGTTCTCGATCCCCTCGGCGGTGATCGGCAGGCCTAACCCGTCGCCCAGCGCAATGATCGACTGGATGATGGTGGCGCTGTCCTTGTCTTCAAGCAGCGACATCACAAAACTGCGATCGATCTTGATCCGGTCGAACGGCAGGCTGCGCAGTTGCGACAAGGAACTGTATCCGGTCCCAAAATCATCGAGGCTGACGGTTATGCCTTGGTTTTTGAGACTGGTGATCAGCGAACGGACCAGACCGACATTTTCGTGCAAACAGCTTTCGGTCACTTCGATCTCGAGCCGGCTGGGCGGGAAATTTGCCTCAACCAGAATTTTAAGCAACTTTTGCGCGAACCACGGATCGCGTAGTTGCACCGGTGAAATGTTGACTGACAGCGTTAGCTTGGGATCCCAATTGCGCGCGTCGCTCAGTGCCTGCCGGATCAGACTTTCCGACAAAAGCCCGATCAGCCCGATATCTTCGGCGACCGGGATGAAAATGTCGGGGTTGACCAGTCCCAACTTGGGCGAGTTCCACCGCGCCAGCATCTCGAACCCGGCAATGTCTCCGCTGTCGAGGTCGATCTGCTTTTCGTAATAGGGCACAAATTCACCCAGCGCGATGCCGCGGCGGATTCCGGCGGCGATTTCAGAGCGGAACCGTTGCTCGCTTTCCATGTTGAGTTCGAACCAGGTGAACCGGTTCCGGCCATTGCGCTTGGCATGGTACATGGCAATGTCGGCCATGTGCAGCAGGCTTTGAATGTCGGCCGGATCGCCCGGCTCAGAGCGGCTGATTCCGGCCGAAATTGTCGTCTCGATCTCGATCCCGTCGTACAGCAGCGGCTGCGCTACGGCGGCGACCAGGGTATCGGTCAGAAGTTCAATCTCGTCGCCGCGGCCCGGGGAAAACGCGGCCACCACGGCAAATTCATCGCCGCCAAGCCGAGCCAGCAAGGCTCCGGCGGGAATGGCGGCGCGAATACGCTTGGCTGCGGCGCGCAGCAGCGCGTCGCCGGCGGCATGGCCGCTGGCATCGTTGACTTGTTTGAACCGGTCGAGATCGAGCATGATGAAAGCCACTGGATCGCCGCGCCCGCGCGCAGTCTGGACCAGCGTCTGTGCTGCGGCGGTGATGCTGCGGCGGTTCAGACAACCGGTCAGCGTATCGTGCTCGGCCAGTTCGCGGGCCTGCGCCTCGGCAGTGCGGCGCTCGGCCACCTCTTCGGCCAGATCGCGGTAGCGCCGCCAGCCGAATATGATCAGCGCGACGTTTAGCAACAGCGCGTTGGTCAGCAGCAAATTGGGAGCGTTACCCTGGCCAAGCCACGCCCGGACAATCTGCGGCAGCACCGATCCGCCGGTGCCGATGAACATCAGGATTGCTGCTCCGGCGATCCCCAGCGTCATCACATCGCGGCTCATCCGCCGCATGCGCGGCGATTGGGCAAATCTGGCTGCAACTGTCATCTGGCTCTGCGCCATGCGCGCTTCCCCCGCCTGCATCGAGCGCAACTTGTCGCAGCAAGGGCTGAAAATAGCGTTAAAAGCAGCTTTACGCGCCGCGCCGGCAATTCCGCGCTATTTCTTGAGACCGATCTCGCGCAGCCGCTGCTGCAGGAATTCGTCAGCCAGGATCGTGTCGGGATAGCGGTCGGGGTTCTGCGCGGTGACGCATTGCGGCAGCGTCTCGATCGGATAATCGCTGCGCAAGTGCAGGAAGAACGGCATCGAATAACGACTGAATTTGGCGCGCGCGGCATCGGGGTTGCGCACCCGGTGAATGGTCGAAGGCAGCACATGGTTGGTCAGCCGCTCAAGCATATCGCCGACATTGACCACCAGCGCACCGGGCGGCGGATTGGCCGGGATCCACGTGCCGTCGCGGGTCAGCAGTTCAAGCCCTGCCTCCTCGGCGCCGAGCAGCAGCGTGATCAGGTTGATATCGCCGTGCGCCCCGGCGCGGATCGCTTCGCCGCCGTGCGCGTCAAGCGGAGGATAGTGCAACAGCCGCATGACTGAATTTCCGTCTTCGATCCCGGGTTCAAACCAGTGCTCGTCGAGGCCCAGAAAGGCCGCGATCCGCGCCAGAATGGTCGCACCGGTGGCATCGAACTGCCGGTAAAGCTCGGTAAACACTGGCTCGAAATCAGCGGGCCGCGCGGGCCAGACGTTCGGCGGCATCGACATGTCAGCCAGCGGGCTGCCCGGAGGCAGATCGCGGCCGATGTGCCAGAATTCCTTCAGGTCATGCGCTTTGGCGTCCTTGGCAATTTCGACCCCGAAGGGGGTATAGCCGCGCGCGCCCGAGATTGCCGCGTTGTGATAGCGGCGCTTCTCGGCCTCGGGCAATGCAAAGAATTGCTCCGACAGCGCCCAGGCACGTTCGATCAGATCGTGATCGATGCCGAAATCCTTGACCAGCGCGAAGCCGAAAGTGCGGAAGCTTTCGCCGATATCCTGCGAAAAGCGCGCCTTGTCGTCGGCGAGCGAGAGGACTGGGAGTTTATCGAGTACCATTGGTGGACGGGTCCGTAATTGCCTTGCTATGGCCGCGGCATAGACCCTTTTGCACGGCGTGACATGACCAAAATCAAATCGTACTGGCTGCTGAAATCGGAACCCGACGTTTACGGCTGGGACGATCTGATCGCCGAGGGTGAGGGGACCTGGGACGGGGTGCGCAACTACACCGCGCGGCTGCATTTGCGGGCGATGGCGGTGGGCGACGAGGCGTTCTTTTATCATTCCAATGTTGGCGTGGAGATTGTCGGCATCATCAAAATTACCAAGGCCGGGTTTCAGGATCCGACCGATGAGAGCGGGCGCTGGACTTCGGTCAAGGTCAAGCCGGTCAAAAAGCTCAATCGCGCGGTGACTTTGAAGGAGATAAAGGCCGATCCCGCGCTGGCTGACATGGACCTGCTGACCAAGTTCCGGCTCTCGATCTCGCCGGTCAAACCGGCCGAGTGGGAGCACATTGTGGGGTTATCGAAGACATAGGCGGATCTAGCGCTGCGCCACCTCACCCCGCTTTTTCCGTGATCCTGAACCTGTTTCATGGCCCATCGCGCCGCAAATCCGGAGTGGGCGACCCATTCACGTCGCCCCAGTTATTCGAGCCGATTGGCGGGCCGCAATCAGCACGGCCAGTTGAGCAACCAGACTTTCGGCTAGACAAGGCTTAATCTGCACGGGCAGATCAGGATATTTCGCGATCAACTCGGCGGGCAGGCCGACGCCGGTTTGAAGAATGATCGGGATGCCTGCGGCCAGCAGGATTTCAGCCACCGGCGAGATGTCGCCATCTGAAAGATTGACGTCAAGAATTGCGGCGTCGATGGGCATTGTTTCGATGAACGCCAGCGCTTGCTGCACACTTGCGGCGGGGCCAGCAACTTGCCCGCCAGCGTCAAGGATCGCCATGGCGACGTCCAAAGCGATGATCGCCTCATCTTCAGCAACAAGCACGAGTGCGTCATTTAGCGCCGCGATGTTTTGGTTTATGGAGAAAATTGCAAAACGCCTTTTACCATTATCAAGCCAGTCGGGCCATCGCCACCGACATGACAGCAGTCAGCCCCTCGGGGTTCCATTGAAGCTCAAACTGGCCGCCAAGCTGACCCGCCACAGTGTTTCGGGCAAGCGTGCTGCCAAATCCTTCGCGCTCAGGTGGACCTGTGACGACGGGGCCGCCATGTTCTTGCCATGTCAGCACAAGCTTATCAGCCTGGATCCTCCACACGATTGTGACGCGCCCTTGCAGGGCCGACAGGCAGCCGTACTTGGCCGCGTTGGTCGCCAGTTCGTGAAGAACAAGAGCCATGCTGGTTACTGCATCACCGCCGATGGTAATTTCTGGACCGTCAATATTGGCCCGGCTATTTTCGGCATTGTCCGTAAAATCGATATGAGGCGATAAAATTGCCTGGACGAGAACTGCCAGGGTGGTTTCTTTTTTTGCGTCCAGCTTGCTCCCCCGGATCAGGTGATGCGCGCTGGCCAACGCGCCGAGGCGTCCCCGGACAGTCTTCGCCAAGTCCTGCGGCGTTGTCGCCGATCGTACGCTGAGCGTGATGACGCCGCCGACAATGGCGAAGAGGTTTTTGACCCGGTGGTCCATTTCTTTCAGGAGCAACTCGCGCAACTCTTCATTGCGCCGCTGATCCTCCACGTCGGTATTCGTGCCGAACCAGCGAATGATTTTGCCATTCTCGTCGCGGATTGGTTCGGCACGAGAGAGGAATGAGCGATAGGTGCCATCTGCGCCACGAAGCGGAAATGTGTCTTCCCAAATTTTGCCCGTCGCGATGCAGTGGTTCAAGTGCCTCTCTACGCGGTCGATTTCATCGGGATGGTGGACACTCCGCCAGCCCCTACCCTTCATGTTTTCAAGCGTCGTGTTTGTATAATCGAACCAGCGCTTATTATACCAGAAGATATATCCGTCGCCATCCATGATCCACGCCAGCTGCGGAATTGACTCCGCCATCACGTGAAATTGATGTTCGCTGGCGCGCAAAGCGGCGTCGGCGGCTTCGCGCGCGGTGATATCGACGAACGTACACACGACACCGTCGATGACATTATCGACGGTCCGATAAGGGCGGACGCGCATTTCGAAAACCATCGTTGAATCGGTCAACGTCACCCGACGCTCGGTCATGACGAGCTTGCGCAGCACGGTCTGCACGTCGCGTTGAAGCTCCGAATAGTCGAGCAGGCTGACGATTTCGGTAATCGGACGACCGATATCACTGTCGCGGACACTGAATATGTCGCTGATACCACGCGTAAAACTTTTGATTCTCAGATGCTCGTCGAGGAACAGTGTGGCGATCTCGGTGCTTTCGAGCAGGTTTTTGATGTCGCTATTGAGATGCGTCAGTTGCTCGTTCTTGCTGGCCATCTCGACGTTGATCGTCTGAAGCTCTTCATTGACCGACTGCATTTCCTCCTTGGCGGTTTCGAGTTCCTCGTTGGAGGATTGCAACTCTTCGTTAACCGATTGATATTCTTCGTTTGAAGATTTCATCTCCTCGTTGGCGATTTCAAGCTCGTCGATCGAGGACTGAAGCTGCGTGCGGGTCGTCAGCAGGTCTTGCTCCATCGCCCGCATTGCGTCGGGCAAGTCTACGCCCGGCGCTGCCGCCTTGCTCTCGGATACGTCGGAACCGCCATCTTGGAATGCCAGGACAATCAAGTCACCGTCGTCGTCCATCGGCTCGGCGATCAGCATCATCAGATGCGGCTTACCGTCGATGCGGAGCGGTACATTTGCGTTCCGCACCGTCGCTTTGGACGCCTGAACATCTTGCAATGCTTTTCGTACTGCCGGACGAAGCGGTTTGCGCAAGATATCGAACAGTGCAAAACTCGGTGTCCCGGTCGCGGGTTCGAAATAGCGGCCTAGTGCTGCTCCCGAAATGCGGACAATCTGGTGCTGGCGATCGATCACAACATGCGGTGGATTGTGTTTCTCCATCACCCGGCGAGCGCCTTTTTCGATCCGGTCGTTCGTCCCCGATGGTAGCGCGCTTGGTAAAGTTGGCAGCGGGATACCTGCGCCCCGATGATTCAGGGTCGGAAGCACGGTGCCATCTGTTTCGCGACGCTCAAAAATGCGTTGCTTCTTGTCCTTGGTCGAAAAAAGTTTCGTGGTGCGCGTTACCGATTCCGATGACCCCAGAAACAGACGCCCGCCCGGCTTCAGAGCATAATGAAAGCTGCGCATGACGCGATCTTGAAGTGGCGGATCAATGTATATCAGCAAATTGCGGCACGTAATCAGATCGAGTTTTGAGAAGGGTGGATCTCTGATGACACTATGTGTTGAAAATACGCACATTTCACGGATTTCCGGTGCGACGCAGTAATCGTCACCTTCTTGCTTGAACCAGCGCTCAAGTCGCTCCGCCGAGACACCCGCAACCGGACTGCGAAAGCGCCCGAGCCGCGCAATGGCGACGGCGCGATCGTCGATATCGGTTCCAAAAATCTGAATCTTCGGTTTGGGGCGGCGCGCATCCATCGCCTCGCGCAGCAAAATTGCTATTGTGTAGGCTTCCTGCCCTGTTGCGCAGCCCGGCACCCAGACGCGCACGGTTTCATGCGCACCTTTGCCCGATACGAGTCCTTTCAAAACAATTTCGTTCAAAGCCGCGAATGCGTCGGGATCGCGAAAGAATTGCGTTACACCGATCAGAAGCTCGCGAAACAGCAGGTCGAGCTCTTCCGGCTGTTTGCGGAAAAGTTCAATATAAGCTGCGGGTGTCTCAACCTGAAGCAACTGCATCCGGCGCTGCAGCCGTCGAACCAGCGTCTTTTCTTTGTATTCGCTAAAATCGTGACCACTTCGTGCCCGCAGTGCGCCCATGATTGTCGCCATGTGCGAAACCGCATCAGTACGAATTCCCTCGCCGTCCTTGCTCCCGGCGACGCCCATTAGATGTGCCTGGTATGCCGCCAGTCTGGCCGGCATGGCTTCAACGGCCAGAACTTCATCGACCTGGCCGGTTGCCGCGGCACTTTGCGGCATGCCTGGCAGCGCGTGATGGTCGTACTCTGCTTGCGCCAAGGTCAAACCGCCCTTTTCTCTGATCGCGGCGACGCCAAGCGTGCCATCGCTACCAGTGCCTGAGAGGATGATGCAAATGGCGTTCTCGCCCTGATCGTCCGCAAGCGATTGCAGAAAGGTGTCGATTGGGCGCCGGCGGTCGCGCGGTGGTGCGGGCCTGAATACTTTGAGCCGCCCACCCGCTATTGTCATTGTGGAATCAGGCGGGATGACGAAAACGCAGTTTTCCTTGACCACGACGCCATCAACCGCCTCGATAACGTCGATCGCGGTTGTTCTGCCAAGCAGGTCAGCCAACATGCTTTTGTGATCGGGTGACAAATGCTGAACCAGCACAAACGCCATGCCGGTATCTGCGGGAGTATTTGCAAAAAAGCTTTTGAACGCATCAAGGCCGCCCGCTGACGCGCCAATGCCAACAATCAACGGCATGCCGATGTTCCGCTTAGGGTAATTGCGCTAAACAATTTCCCCCCCCTGCGAGATGCTGGCGATCGAGCCGGGTTGGAGCGTTCTACTACCACTATGTGTCAACAATCCTCAGGCAGCCTGTCGCGGTCTGGCTCCAGCGATACCCTCGATACAACACCGTATAAGAACAAGGCGTTAGAGCCTATGGCTACATTGCCATCGAAGGCGAACGCGGGAATCCAGCGGCTGGCGAACAGCCAAGGTGGCTGTCTGGCAAACCGACAAATTTTTGACAGAGCTTACTCTTGCTGCCAAACGCCGACCACGTGCAAGCTGCAACAATCCGCACGAACCTTGAGCTGATCTAGGCAGTTCCGGCGCAGGCAAATTGCGCCGATATTTATCAACTGCTATCAATACAAAACCGAACCATATGTGGGCGTCTATCCCCCTTGCATACGTAGAACGAATGGGGTATATGATGGTGCATGGCACAGAAACCTCTCACCACAACGCAGTTCTTTCGCCAGTTTCCTGACGACGAAACCTGCCTCAATCACCTGTTCAACGTGCGGTTCGGACAGGGCTTCACCTGCCCGTCATGCGAGCGCCCTTCGAACTGGTATCGCATCAAGGCAGAGCGGGCCTATTCGTGCCAGTGGTGCGGTCACCACCTGCACCCGACCGTAGGAACGCCCTTCGAGCAGACCCGCACGCCCTTGCAGCTCTGGTTCTACGCAATCCACCTGTTCACGACCACGCGGCACGGTGTCAGCGCCAAGGAATTGCAGCGGCAGCTTGGGGTTACTTACAAGACGGCATGGCGCATGGCGGGCCTTATTCGCCAGCACATGGCAGACGTTGACGGTGAAGCCCCTATCGGCGGCCCCGGCACTCACGTTGAGATTGACGAAACCCTGATCGGCGGCGTGAAGCGCGGCACTCACAATCGCGGCTCGGCTGCAAAGACTGTGCTGATCGGCGCGATGGAACGTGGCGGCGAAGTGGTGACGGCGGTTGTTCCGAACCAGCGCCGGATCACCTTGCAGCCTTTCGTAGAATTGAACGTGCAGATCGGGGGCGTCGTCCATACCGACGAACTGAACAGCTACCGGGGCCTTGGCGCGGCGGGCTATCGCCATGCCACCGTGAACCACGGCGCAGAGGAATATGCCTATTACGATTACCGCCTTGCAGCGACGGTTTCAGTGAACGCTATCGAAGGTTTTTGGCGGCACCTGAAATGCTCGATCCAAGGGACGCATACCAGTGTCAGCCCGAAATACCTTGGCCGCTATGCCAAGGAATTCGAATACCGCTTCAATCGTCGGCACAATCCGGCTTCGATGCTGCCGGAACTGCTTTCGACTTTCCGGCCATTGACTGCAAAGTAGCTTCGAACGCGGCTTCGTCGCCGGGGGCATCACCTTCCCGATCTTTGGCGAACTGGTCGAGCTTGCCCTGCGCACGGGCTTGCTTGAGGTTATCCATCAAATAGCGCTCCTTGCTCATCGGAGGACGGTGGGAGGACGCCTTTTACCAGCTTGACCACAAAGGTCGGCGGGTGCGCTTTGTCACGCGGTTGCGTGATCTCCATCGTCACATCAAGCCACGCTCCCGGCTTGGCTTCCGGCTCCTTACCAGCCTGGAACCTCGTCAACCAGCGGTCGTCGTCGATCTTCATAAGGCGCGTCCGCCCAGTCCACCATAACCCCCATTGCGCCGCCCCTTTGTATTGAGCGGTGACGATCTCAACCTGACCATTGACGGTTGAGACAAAATTCTCGGAATCCGTTTCGTTCGGAAGAGGAACGGCCATTTCACGAATATTCCGGGCTTCCTCGCGGTCAATTTTAATGACCGGCTTCCCGTCCTTGATGATGCTGAAATCCTCATAGTCCTTGTTGCCCAAGGGTTCGAGGACGGTCTTTACGTGCTGCAAAACCTTGGGGTCTTGAGCGAGTATGGCAGTCTGATTGGTGACTGTGATTTGGTTCCCGTCGCCGTTGACGTTTATGACCGTCATGCCTGCTGAATCGCTGGCCGTGAATGTAACGGTGGTTTCCTCCGCCTTGTCCTTCTTCCCGTAAAGCCACTTGTAGACAGCGAAAAGCCCGGTGCCTGAGCCGCCGGTAAAACCGATCACTTTGGCAATCTGCTCGACGGTGGCGAGGTTGTCCTTGCCAATAAGAAGCGTGGCATGGTCCATCCACGATTGGACAAGGCTCAAGTCCAATTGGAAGCATTGCTGCTCGGTATCAGCATTGACCATTATCTTGATCGATGCGCGGTCGCCGTTGAATTTCTGGTTGGCAATCTTCGCAATTTCAGCGAGCGCCAATAGCGCCGGGGCTAAGTCCTGCACGTCCATTTCATGGCCCGACAGTGCGGGTCCATCATATCGAATCGTTGTGGTGACGTGTTTGCTCATCTCGGCCCCTTTAGGCCGAGAGGCCTAACACAGACTGAACCGATGATTGACGTATGCGAAGGGGATAGACGCCCATATGTGAGTTCAGTATGCCGAGCGGGACCGAGGAGCTACCGTCCTTTGGCGCGAAGCCCCGATATCGTCGCCCCGCCGGCACTCAATTGTTCGACATCGATAATCAGATGCAGCAGCCGCAGCCCCTTGCGGCTTTGCGCTTGCGCCAGGGCCGCCTCAAACTGCGCGGTGGTTTCGACCCGGGCCGACCAGCCGCCATAAGCCACTGCCAGCGCAGCAAAATCGGGGTTGTGCAATGTGGTTCCGGATATGCGTTCGGGAAACTCGCGTTCCTGGTGCATCCGGATCGTGCCGTAAGCGCTGTTATCAACCAGCACCACCAACAGATCGCAGCCGTATTGCACCGCGGTGGCCAATTCCTGCCCGTTCATCAGAAAATCGCCATCCCCGGCCAAAGCCACCACGGTCCGTTCGGGATGGCGCAATGCCGCGGCGACCGCGGCGGGCACGCCGTAGCCCATCGCACCGGCAGTCGGCGCAAGCTGGGTCGGAAAGCCATCGTAATGCCAGTACCGGTGCCACCAGCCTGAGAAATTGCCCGCACCGTTGCAGATGATACTGTCGCCCGGCAGCGCCGCGCGCATCGCGGTGACGCAAGCGCCCATGTCGAGCGCGTAAGGTGCGGGCGTGGCGGTTGACCAGTCGAGCCATTCAAGGTGGGCCGATTGTCCGGCATCGAACGATAACAAGTCATCGTCCCACAGGTCTGCCGCCTCGGCGAATTCGGCCATATCGGCACAGATCGCCAGATCGGGGCGGTAAACCCGGCCCAGCTCGTTGGGGTCGGGATGCACGTGGACCAGCAGTTGCCCCGGATGTTCGGGCGTGATCAGCGTATACCCGTCAGTAGTCGCCTCGCCCAGCCGCGCACCGACCGCGATGATCAGATCGGCGGCCTTGATCCGTTCGGTGAGCCTTGGGCCGGGGCCATAGCCCAGATTCCCCGCCCACACCTTGCTGGCGTTGGAAATTGCGTCCTGCCGCCGGAACGCGCCCGCCACCGGCAGACCGATCCGTTCGGCAAAAGCGGTAAAATGGTTGCGCGCCTTGGCGTGCCAGCCCGCGCCGCCGACGATCGCCACCGGCGATGCCGCCGCTTCGATCAGATCCATCAGGACAGCCATCGCATCGGGGCAGACCGCTTGCGCCGGGCGATGGACCGGTGGGCGGGGACCCACCCCGCTTACGTGTTCGACCAGCATATCTTCAGGCAGCGCGATCACCACCGGACCGGGCCGCCCCGAGACCGCGACTCGCCACGCGCGCGCGACGTATTCGGGGATGCGCGCCGGATCGTCGATCCGCAGCACCAGCTTGGCCAGCGGCGCAAACATCGCGCCGAAATCGACCTCCTGAAACCCTTCGCGGTCTTTCATCCCGCGAGCGACGTCACCGATGAACAATAACATCGGCTGCGAATCCTGCATCGCCACGTGCACGCCGATGCTGGCATTGGTTGCGCCGGGGCCGCGGGTGACAAAGCAGATGCCGGGCTGGCCGGTCAGCGCGCCATCGGCGCACGCCATGAACGCCGCGCCGCCTTCCTGGCGGCACACCACAGTCTGTACCGCAGGCGAATCGTGCAGTGCATCGAGCACCGCCAAAAAGCTCTCGCCAGGGACGGTAAAAATGCGGCTGGCACCTTGGGCGATTAGGCAATCGACGAGCAGGCGCCCGCCGTTAACTGTCGTGAGCTCGGTCATCTGCGGGGCTTAGCCGCTGAGCGGGCCCGCCGCAACGCAGCGCGGCGATTCACGAACGCGGGTGAAGCTGTGCCACTATGGGAAGGCCCCGGTTATCGCCTGTTTCGGCGCTGGCGCGATGGTTTCGATCTGCTTAACCCGGTCGCCATGAGAAGGTCGCTCGTACTTACCGATGAACAGGCTCGCCATCCGTTTTTGGCCCAGCTTGCCCCCCACGTCCGCCGCGGCACTACGCCGCTGGCCGTTCCCAGGGCTCGCCCTGGCTGGATGCAGGACGCGCGTGATTTCCTGATGGCTTATTGCGCCTGCTTCATCGCGGTATCGCTGTTTATCGCCTGAGCGAGCTGGGCCTGAGCGATCAGGCTGCCTGACGGACTGCCACTTCCGCGGCGACGAGTTTGCGGGCCAGCCATGCTGCAATCAGGCACATTGCTGCGCTCAGCAGCACCTGATGGACAATCGGCACGCCGCCAAACGACAGCCCGCTGGCGAGCAGCGAGCCGATCACCATGGCGAACGAGTTGACGATGTTGTTCGCCGCGATGGTGCGCGAGGTTTGCGACTTGTCAACGAACGTGGTCAGGAACGCATAAAGCGGCACCACGAACATCCCGCCGGCCACCGCAATCCCCAGCAGGCACAGCAACAGCGGCACCGCCAGCGGCTGCGCCATGAACGCGGTAATGGTCAGCAACCCGCCGGGGTGCGGGGTCCACTGGCGGCAAACCATGAAAAACCCGACCACAAACAGCCCCATCGCCAGCACCGAGCTGGGCGAATAGCGCGCCGATACAGTGCCTTTCAGCAGTGCGTTGACTGACAGCGAGCCGATCGCCACCCCGATCGAGAAGACCACCAGAAACAGGCTGGCGACTTCTTTGCTAGCAGTCAGCACGTTTTTGGCGAGCGGCGGGAACTGCACGAACAGCACAGTGCCGATGGTCCAGAAAAAGCTGATTGCCATGATCGCCAGAAAAACCCGCCGATCGTGGCTGGTGTTGCGCACCAGATCGTATGACGCACGCAGCAAATGGAAATCAAGCGGTTCGGGATCATGGAAGGGCGGAGCGGGGGGGACCGAACGGCTGGTGAAATAGCCGACGACCGCGGTCAGAATTACGCCCACCGCCGCCCATTGCACCGGGATCCATCCCGCCAGGATCGTCCCCGCCAGAATTGCGATATAGGTCCCAGCCTCGACCAGTCCGGTCCCGGCCAACACTTCATCGGGATGCAGATGCTGCGGCAGAATTGCATACTTAATCGGGCCAAAAAAAGTGGAATGCACCCCCATCCCGAATAGTGCGACCAGCATCAGCGGGATTGCCACGGTGGTCACCGCCATGCCTTTCCACGCCAAGAGCAGCCCAGCCGCGCCGATTAGCATGATGCCAATTTCGCAGGCTTTGACGATGCGGATGATTCGCGCTTTGTCGCGCATATCGGCCAATTGCCCCGACACTGCCGAGAGTATGAAAAACGGCAGGATGAACACCGCCGAGGCAATCGCGCTGAACTGGCCTTCGGCGGCTTCGGAATTGTAGACGCTGTACACGACGAACAGCACCATCGCGTTTTTGAACAAGTTGTCGTTGAAAGCGTTGAGCAATTGCGTGACGAACAGCGGCAGAAAGCGCCGACTGCGGATCAGATGAGTCTGGGTTGTCATGAATTTGCTTTGCGCCGCCCCGGGTAGCACCGGACCCTAACGCTTAGGCGCGTGTGAACAAGCGCTAAGTGCCTCTTTTGCACCGCGCGCAGGGCGGCTATGCCCGCGCGTATGTTGACATTGCCGAACTTGCTCACCCTGTCGCGGATCGTCGCGGTGCCGCTGCTGGTGGCGTTGTTGTGGTGGCCCGATTGGCGTCTGGGCTACGGTCT
>JANMCG010000058.1:0-7110 GCA_031361075.1 Novosphingobium sp.
GCGTACCCCGACAAGCCGCCCGGTGCGATCAAGCGCCGACATATCCGCACCCGGTGCAGCATAGTCCAGATGCAAGGCCCGGCCCGCCTCGATCAGCGGACGGTTGCGCCGATCCACCCCGGTAATCGCCAGCACACCGGCATACGATGCGGGATAACTCGGCGGTGCAGCGGGTCCATCGTTGCCCACCGCTGCGACAATCACCGCCCCGCGCGCTTGCGCCGCGGCTATGGCGCGCTCGAGCAAGGGGCTGCGGGGTCCAACTAGACTAATCGAGATTACCTTGGCGCCGCGCCCCACCAGCCAGCCAAGTCCTTGCGCAATTGCCAAGGCGTTGCCGCCAGCCGGATCGGTGCCATAGACATCCGCGACGTAGACTGTGCGCGCGCCGGCATTGCGCGCCAACGCCGCCACCGCGCTGCCGTGGTTGCTGGGAAAGGGCGCTCCTGCGGCAAATCCTTTGGTGGCACTGACCGCCTGCGCGGCGGCTCCGTCGATCAGGCCAATCGGGGTATGGATTGCTGCGCTGCTGCTGGGATCAGATTTCGGCGCAGCAGCACCGCCGTCGCCGCTTTGAAAGAAGATCTGGTCGCTCGACACATTCGCGCCGGGAATTTTCTTTTCGAGCAACCGTTGCGCTTTGGCCAGCGACACACCCGTGGGCACCGCAATCTGACTGACCGTCATTTCCAAGCCGGCGATCTGCGTCTCGGCACCGGGGCTGAACCCCAGCGCAGCAGCACGCTCCAACGTCGCCGCATCAGGATCGATCAGCAATAACACCCCGCGCCGCGCCGGGGCGCCATCGCGGTCGCGCTCGATGGTCTGGGGATTAGCGGCCAAAATCGTGCCGATCCGCTCGAGCCGCGCTTCGCGCAGTGTGTTCGGCACTTTCGTCAGCGAGCGGGCAAGCTTATCGGCACCTGCGTTCGGCAACCGGCCCGCCACCGCGCCCACTTCTGGCATTCCGGGCAATCCGTTCGGCAGGCTGCCGGGCAAATCGAGCTGCGCGCCAGTCTGGCTCGCGCAGCACAGTAGAACGGCCGCAAAAATGGTGGACGGATGCAGGCTCATGGGTAGTCCTCATAGAATATTCACTTAACGTTGGATTAAACGCTGATCACCGGGCGTTTAATCCATATCAAGGTGCTGATGCAGAACGATGCGTTTTTAACCGGGCTGACCGCGTTCCTCCCCAGGCTGCGCCGCTTTGCGGCAGGCTTGGCGCGGAATCCGGCCGACGCCGACGATTTGTGTCAGGCCGCACTAGAGCGTGCGCTCGTTTCGCGCCAGCAATGGCAGGAGGGAACGCGGCTCGATAGCTGGATGTATCGGATCATGCGCAATATCTGGATCGACACGGCCCGCGCCCGAACCCGCCGGGACAAGACGTTTGCTGAAGAGGAAGCCGGGCTAACCGTCGGCGTTATGGGCAATCAGGAAGCGCGGGTCGAACTGACGATGGTTGATCGCGCGCTGCAAACGCTTCCCGATGAACAGCGCGAAGCAGTGTTGCTGGTGTTGGTGGAAGGTTACAAATACGCCGAAGCGGCCGCGATCATTGGGTGCCCGATCGGCACATTAACCTCGCGGCTGTTACGCGGGCGCGAGGCGCTGATGATCAAGCTGGGAGCAGCAGCATGAGCGTTTCGTCTGAGCAACTGGCCGCTTACGCCGATGGTGAAGTGGATGATGTCAACGCGGTGCGGATTCGCCGCGCGATTGCTGCTGATCCGGCGCTCGCGCAGCAGCTCGCGCAACTCACTGCGGTGCGCGAACTGCTGACAGCGCGGTTCGATCGGGTACTGGCTGAGCCCGTGCCCGAGCGGTTGACTGCGCCGATCGACGCAGCCGCCAAGATCGTGAGCCTGCGCGATGTGCGAGCGGCGCGGCAAAGCGCGTGGCAACGGCCTCAATTTCGTTTCGGAGCTGGCGCGGCGATTGCGGCTACGTTGGTAATTGCAGTACTGGTGGGTCGCCCGGCGAGCACGCCAAGCGGCTATGCCGATGGCCAGTTGGCGGCTGCCCTCGACGGCGTATCTTCGGGCCAGACTGCGCCTGATGGCACCAGGCTGCTGCTGAGTTTCCGCACAAATAACGGCAGCGCGTGCCGGGGCTTTGCAGGCAAAGCAGCCAGCGGGATCGCTTGCCATGACGACCAAGGCTGGAAGCTGGAGGCAACGGGTGCGGGCGGACGGCAGCAGACAACGCAGTATCGCCAAGCCGGCAGCGCTGATGCCGCGATTATGGCAGCGGCGCAAGATATGGCTACTGGGCCGGCGCTCGATGCTGCAGCCGAACAAGCCGCGCGCATGGCTGGATGGATACCTGCCAAATAAAGTGGTGCGCCCGAGTGGATTCGAACCACCGGCCCCCAGATTAGGAATCTGATGCTCTATCCGGCTGAGCTACGGGCGCATGCTTACCGCGCATAGCCACCGTCCGGCTGACTGGCAATCAGCAGTCCGGCGATCAGTTAACTTCCCCCGGCGGCGTTACCGGGAACGGCAGCGGGATGGCTTCGATCCCTTCTTCGGCCAAGGCCAATGCCTCGGCCCGCGTCGCTTGTCCGTGGATAAGGGCCGGGTCTTGCTCGCCATAATGGATGGCGCGGCTTTGCGCGGCGAATTTATCGCCGACCCAAGTCGATTGCTGCAAGGCCAGCGCTTGCAATGCCGCCAGCTTGGTAATCATTTCCTGCGCGGCGGGCGGCAGTGTTTCGTTGCTGACGGGGAGCTTCGCGGCCGGTTTGAACGTAACCTGATTGCTTTTTCGGCCAAGGCTTGGCGCCATCGCCGCTTTGGCGATATCGGCCGAGCCGCAATGCGGGCAAGTTACCAGTCCGTGCAAAAGCTGCTCGTAGAATGCTGGCGAATTGGCGAACCAGCCCTCAAACCGGTGCGCGGCGGGGTTGCAGACCAGGTCGAACACGATCATCGGCCGCGCTGCTCAGTCAATCGCGCGTTTGTTGGCCAAGCACGGCACTTGTGCGCGAACCGCGTCAATTCGCGCCGGATCGATCTCGGCAAACGCCAACCCCGCCGCGCTGCCGCCCATGTCGAGCAGCACTTCGCCCCACGGATCGATCACCAGACTGTGACCAAAAGTCGCGCGGCCATCGGCGTGTTGGCCGACTTGCGCCGCGCAGACCACGTAAGCGGTTGCCTCGACCGCGCGGGCGCGCTGCAACAAGTGCCAATGCGCCTGGCCAGTCGGCACAGTGAAGGCGGCCGGGATGGCGATCAGATCGCAGCGGGCTTGGCCCAGAGCCTCGAACAGTGCGGGAAAGCGTAAATCGTAACAAATCGTCAGACCGAGCCGGCCCAGCGGAGTCGTGACAGTGACCACGCCCTCGCCCGGCGCGTAGGCACTGGATTCGCGCCAGCTTTCTCCGTCAGCCAGATCGACGTCGAACATGTGGATCTTGTCGTAACGCGCAGCAATCGCACCGGTCTGGTCAATCACAAAGCTGCGGTTGGCCCAGCGTCCATCGTCGCGCAGCACTGCCATCGACCCCAGGGCAACCCAGATACCAGCCCGTGCGGCGGCATTGCGCAAGTCGCTGAGCAGCACGCTGTCGGCTTCGGCGACAATGTGCGGCATGGCACGCTCTCGGTTACGGTCGATCAACGCAGACATTTCGGGGGTGAACAGCATGTGCGCCCCGCCCTCCGCCGCTGCGCTTACAGCCGCGGTCAACACCGCGCTGTTGATCGCCGGGTCGATCCCCGAAGTCATCTGCAGAACGCCCAGCCGCGGCATCCGGCTAACCGGCCAACAAGGCGTCGAGTTTACCGGCCTGCTCAAGCGCGGCCAGATCGTCACTCCCGCCGATCACCTGTCCAGCGATCAGCACTTGTGGAACAGTGCGTGCGCCGGGCGCACGCTTAAGCATTTCAGCCTTCCTTGGCCCGCCCATGGTAACGTCGTACTCATCATAAGTCACGCCTTTGCTTTCAAGCAGCGCCTTGGCGCGGCTGCAATAGGGGCAACCGAACTTGGTATAGATTTCGACTTTGGGGGCAGACATTTTGGCTCCTCTTGAAACGCGGCATGGCTAACATACATCGGGTGCGGAGTCATCGTCCACAAGGACAGTGCGCCACCGGGATGCCGAATGCGGGTCCCGGTCCGTTCAACACTTAAGCTCAATTGCTCAACAGAGGATTTTGCCATGAACCGTTTCGATTTTACCCCCTATCGCCGCTCGATGGTCGGCTTCGACCGGTTGTTTGATCTGCTCGAGAACCAGCGCAGTGTCGGCACCGGTGACAACTACCCACCGTTCAACATCGAACGCCGCGGCGACGATGCCTATCGGATTACTGTTGCAGTGGCCGGGTTCAAGCCTGCCGACATCGAAATTACTGCGCAACAGAACCTGCTGGTCGTCCAAGGCAATAAGGGCATCGAGAGCGATGGCGGACAGTTCCTGCATGTCGGGATTGCGCAGCGCGGGTTCGAACGCCGGTTTGAACTGGCCGACTATGTCCGCGTCGATGACGCCAACCTGGAGGATGGGTTGTTGGTGATTGATCTGGTGCGCGAAGTGCCCGATGCGATGAAACCCAAGAAAGTCCCGGTGGGCACGCAGAAAACCCTTAGCATGGTCAAGGATGTCGCCGAAAGCGCTGTCGCAGCCTAAGGGTCACAAGTGCGATAAATTAGGGGGTGGAACTTGCGTTCCACCCCCACGGCGCTTGCGCGCCGTCTTGTCAGGACCTGATCATCCGGGTCGCAGAAGACGATCAGTTACGACAAGACTGTCTTCGGCAACATGCCGAAACCGGTAAATTATCGAAACATTGCCACCCTGTATTCGCGTGCGACCGCTGAAATCAAAGTACGTGTGCGCGCGAGAACTTGCCTGAGATCCAGTGCAAGTCGGCGTCGAAGTGCACGGCTACCGCCTCTGCCCGCAATAAGGCAAGGACATTTCGCAACATCAGGTCATATCATTTGATATGATCGTTCGGCAATCGATTGAAGTGTGGCGTCCGGGTCGTTCAGACCAGGCGGGCTTGCTGCAATGCCGCCGCAATAAACCCGGCAAACAACGGATGTGGATTGAACGGCCGGCTTTTCAGTTCGGGGTGGAACTGCACGCCAACGAACCACGGATGATCTGGCCGCTCGACAATTTCAGGCAGCAGGCCATCGGGAGACATGCCGGAGAACACCAGTCCGCTCTGTTCCAGCCGCTCGCGGTAAGCACCGTTTACTTCGTAGCGGTGGCGGTGCCGCTCGCTGATCGTGGTCGCGCCGCCGTATATCGCCGAAACGTGACTGTTGCCCGACAGGACCGCCTCATAGGCGCCCAGCCGCATCGTCCCGCCCAGATCGGTATCGGCACCGCGCTGTTGCAGACCCTCAGGGCTCATCCATTCGGTGATAATGCCAACGACTGGTTCGTCGGTCGCGCCAAATTCGGTCGATCCGGCGCTCGCGATTCCGGCGGTATTGCGCGCTGCTTCAACGCAAGCCATCTGCATCCCGAGACAAATCCCGAAGAACGGCACTTTGCGTTCGCGAGCGAACCGCACCGACGCGATCTTGCCTTCGGTCCCGCGCACCCCGAACCCGCCCGGCACCAGGATGCCATCCATCGGTTCGAGCCGCTGCGCGATCTCATCATCACCAGCCTCGAACAACTCGGCATCAATCCACCGGATGTTGACTTTGACCCGGTTAGCCATGCCGCCATGCACCAACGCTTCGTTGAGGCTTTTGTAAGCATCGGGCAGGCCGACGTATTTGCCGACCACTCCGATGGTCACCTCGCCCTCGGGATTTTGAAACCGGTCGACGATGTCTTCCCACCGGCTTAAGTTCGGCGCGGGGGTGGATAAGCCGAAGTGATGCAGCACTTCGGCATCCAGTCCCTCGGCATGATATTGCAGCGGCACCGAATAGATGCTGCTGGCATCAAGCGCAGGGATCACCGCTTCCTTGCGCACGTTGCAGAACAGCGCGATCTTGTTGCGCTCGTTCTCGGGCAGAGGATGCTCGCAGCGGCACAGCAGGATATCGGGCTGCACTCCCAGACTGGTCAGCTCGCGCACCGAATGCTGGGTTGGCTTGGTCTTTAGCTCGCCCGCAGCAGCGACGTATGGCACCAGCGTCACGTGGATCGAACAGGTCCGCTCGCGCCCCAATTCGTTGCGCAGTTGGCGCAGCGCCTCGATGAACGGCAGCCCTTCGATATCGCCGACCGTCCCGCCGATCTCGCACAGCACAAAATCGAGACCATCGACATCGGCCTGTGCGAATTCCTTGATTGCGTCTGTGACGTGCGGAATGACCTGCACGGTAGCGCCCAGATAGTCGCCGCGGCGTTCACGGGTGATGATGTCGCGGTAAATCCGCCCCGAGGTAATGTTGTCGGCCTGCCTCGCTGACACGCCGGTGAAGCGTTCGTAATGTCCCAGATCGAGGTCGGTTTCAGCTCCATCGTCGGTGACGTAAACTTCGCCGTGCTGATATGGGCTCATCGTACCTGGATCGACGTTGAGATAGGGATCGAACTTGCGAATTCGAACCTGGAAGCCGCGCGCCTGCAGCAATGCTGCCAGGCTTGCGGCCATCAAACCTTTGCCAAGCGACGAGACCACGCCGCCGGTAATAAAAATGAACCGCGCCATGGGATTTAAGCCTTAAGGTGTAGTGGGGCACGCGGGCAAGCGCCCATTTAGGCAATCCACAGTTATGCGTGATCCGGCCGGCCCGATAGGGCCGACCAGTCTTAGGCGCAGCGACGCTTTGTCAGGGCTGTTTGGTCGGCGTGCCCACCGGGGCCAAGCTGGCTGACGGAGCCGGGGGGGCGCTCGGCGTGACCAGTGCTGCCCCCGGCTGACCGGCACCGCGCAGCGGGTCGCTGGGCAATTGCGCCGCCGGCGCAACCGTCCGGTTAAGCGAATCGTCGATTGTCCGGTTACCGCTAGATTTGACCGCCAGAGCGGCGAGGATGATCGATAAAGACACAAAAATTATCGCTAAGATTGCGGTTAGCCGGGTCATGAAATCGGTTGCGCCGCGCGCCGACATCAGGCCGGCCGGGCTGCCGCCGGTGCCCAGTCCGCCACCTTCAGATTTCTGCACCAATATGACGCC
>JANMCG010000096.1:0-11744 GCA_031361075.1 Novosphingobium sp.
GGGCGACAGCGTCACCGTCGATGCGACCATCGCCTCGGTATCGGAAGGTGATTTTGACGCCCTGCTGCTCCCCGGCGGGCAGATGAACCCCGATATTCTGAGGATGGACGAAGATGCCATCAGCCTGGTCGAAGATTTCAACGACGCCGGCAAGCCAATCGCGGCGATCTGTCATGGCCCGTGGCTGCTGGCCGAAGCGGATATCCTTGAAGGCCGCACAGTCACCTCGTGGCCTTCGATCCGTACCGATCTGGTGAACGCCGGCGCCGATGTGGTCGATCTGGAAGTCGCGGTCGACGGCAATCTTATCACCAGCCGCAAGCCCGATGATATTCCAGCATTTTCCAAAGCGCTGATTGACGCGCTGGGCTGAACGAACCGTGATATGCGGCGGCGTTCAGCGCCGCCGCATATCGTGGCTATCGCCAGGAATGTGCACTTCAAGCCCATCGAGCGCGGCGGTCAGCTCGATCTGGCATGACAGACGGCTGGCCGGACGGACATCTGCCGCCAGATCGAGCAGATCTTCTTCATCCTCGGTGGCGGGCGGCAATTTGCCGAACCAGTCGCGCGCGACGATTACGTGGCAGGTCGAACAAGCCATCTGCCCCTCGCAAGTCCCTTCAAGCGGCATTCCGGCGGCTTGGCCAAGCCGTAGCAGGATGTCGCCCTCGGCCGCTTGCGCCACCGTGCGATCGCCGCTGGAGCTGATGAACGTGACCGTGACCATCATACCCCCTGCACCGCAGCGGCCGCCGCGATCGCGTGGCACGCCAGTTCGACTTCCTCGTGAGTGGTATAGCGCCCGAACCCGATCCGGATCGAATTGCGCGCCTCGGCCGGATCAAGCCCGATCGCGCTGAGTACGCGGCTGGGTGCGCCGGTGCCGCTGCCGCAGGCCGAGCCCGCCGAAAATGCAATATTCCGGCAATCGCTGAGCAGCCGCGGGAAGTTCAGCCCGTCCAGCCGCAAGTTGAGATTGCCCGGCCAGCGCGCGGTTTCGCTGCCGTTAAGCGTCCACCGCGCCAGAATCGAGCGGGCCAGCGCAGCCAGTCCTGACACGTGCTGGAAGTCGGCATCGATCCGCGACTGCGCGAGCGCCGCCGCTGCGCCAAATCCCGCGCACAGCGCAGGGCTGAGCGTGCCGGATCGCAGCCCGCCTTCTTGCCCGCCGCCCGCGTTCAGCGCGGCGATAGCCACCCCGTCGCGCACCCACAGCGCGCCAATTCCTTTGGGACCATAAAGTTTGTGCGCGGTGATCGCGATCAGATCGGCTCCCTCGGGCGGGGCCAGCTTGCCCGCGCCTTGCACCGCGTCGCACAGGAACAACGCGCCCAGCTCGTGCGCGCGCTGCGTTAGTCGCGCAACCGGCTGGACCGTGCCGATCTCGTTGTTGACCTGCATCACCGCGACCAGCCCGGTGCCCGGAACAAGCGCAACCTCGGGATCGACCAGTCCTTCGTGGCTGACCGGCAATTCGTGCACCGCTGCGCCGGTTGCCAGCGCGGCATTGATCACCGCCGAATGCTCAATGGCCGAACAGGCAATCGCCCCGCGCGGAACCGATCGGATCGCTTGATTAAGCGCCTCGGTCGCGCCGCTGGTAAAGATGACCCGGCCGCCCTTGGGCAGCAGCGCCGCGACTTGCTCGCGCGCCACCTCGACCGCCGCCGCCGCGCCGCGCCCGGCCCGGTGCATCGAATGCGGATTGGCGAATTGCATAGACTCGGGCCCCGCCAGCCACGGCAGCATCGCCGCGCGCGCTTCGGGCGCAAGCGGGGTGGTTGCCTGATGATCGAGGTAGATGAAATTGGCTGGCATGTTCGCAATCGTTGCTTTTCGGACCTTGGTTTCTATATAGCCCTTGCTACCCGATCCTAGCTTAAAGCGGTCCGGACTTTCGACAAGTCATCGAAGGCCACGCTACGCACCAGACAACACAGGCTTTGAACCCATGCCGTCAGTGATTTTTCCCGGCCCAGAAGGCCGTCTTGAAGGCCGTTTCCAGCCCGCGTCGCGCCCGCGCGCGCCGGTTGCAATGATCTTGCATCCGCATCCGCAAGCCGGCGGGACGATGAACGAGCGGATCACGATGGCGCTGTACAAGACCTTTCAGGCGCGCGGGTTTGCCACGCTGCGGTTCAACTTTCGCGGGGTTGGCCGCAGCCAGGGCAGCTTTGACAATGGCATTGGCGAATTGTCTGATGCTGCCTCGGCGCTCGATTGGGTCCAGTCAATCCACCCCGAGGCTTCGACTACCTGGGTCGCAGGCGCCAGCTTTGGCGCGCTGATCGGGATGCAGCTGCTGATGCGCCGCCCCGAAATCCGCGGGTTCATCTCGGTTGCGCCGCCGGCCAATATGTACGATTTCAGCTTCCTTGCCCCTTGCCCCGCAAGCGGCATTATCATTCAGGGCGTCGCCGATACGGTGGTCTCGCCCAATTCGGTGCAAAAGCTGGTCGACAAGCTGCGCACCCAGCGGCACATCACGATCCACCACGAAGAAATTCCCCGCGCCAACCATTTCTTTGAAAACGAAATGGGCGATCTGATGGGTTCGGTCGACAATTACCTCGATATGCGGTTGTCGCCCGACTGCCCGATCAAGTAATAGCTTCCCCCTCCTCTTCAGAGGAGGGGATCAAGGGGTGGTGTAGCGACGCCAGTCGCTTTGCGGGCACAGCTCGCTGCGCCACCACCCCCAACCCCTCCTCTGAAGAGGAGGGGGGTTTTTATTTCAATTCCTGCTGCACCGGTGCGGTGCCATCACCCGATGGCACCACCCAGATTGCGATGTTGACCGCCAGCACCGCCGCCAGCACCAGCATCAGCCAAACTTGCCGCCCGCCCCCGCGCCGCCGCCACAATGCGGCGGCACCCAGCACCAGCGCGATGGCCGCCAGCATCAATATCGACAGGACGGTGGCATTGGCCATCGGCGGCAGATCCTGTTAGCGCGTCAGCTTGCCGGCCATGCCGATGATCTCGTCAAGCGCATTGCCACCGCCGCTGGTCTTGCCGCCGCCAAGCAACGAGCCGAGCACGCCGCCCAACATTCCGCCCATGCCGCCCCTCGCCGGGGCTGACTGGCTACCGCCGCCAAGCACCGAGCCGAGGACCGAGCCAAGCATTCCGCCCAAGCCGCCGCTTTGCCCGCCGCCGCCCGATTGCTCGCCGGTCGCACCGCTGGCTTGCTTGGACATATAGCCCGCCACCAGCATCGCCAGGATTGGCAGCATCTTCTTGAGCAGCGCAGGATCGAGCCCCGACTGGTTCGACGCGTGCGCCGCCACCGTACGGCTGACGTCCTTCGAACCAAAGATTTGCCCCAACACGTCATTGCCTTTGCTGATATCGGTCGGTTCCGGCCCGATGACGTTGGTAGCAAGCGATGCGCCGCCCAGCCCGCCAAGCATCCCGATCAGACTGCCAAGACCGCCCTCCCCGCCGCCCGAGGCATCGGCCTGCTTGCTGAAGCCCCCGACCACCGCCGGGAGCAATGCCGCCGCGCCCGCTTCGGCGATTTGCGGCGAAATACCGAGCTGGCTGGCGATGGCACCGATGCCGCCAGTCTGTTGCAGAATTGAGATAAGGTCACTGGCAGCCATGATATCGTCCTCCTGCGGCTCAACGGAGCCGCCCCAGGTTTCTGTTTAAGCAGGCGGGCGGCATGAAACCAGCCACTAATTTATCGCCCGATTGACTTGGCGCTGCGCCGCTCGCACTTTGCCCGTGATGAAAAATCAGATGCTTGCTACCCGCCGCCAGACCCTTGCCATGCTCGGCGCCAGCAGCGGCGCAGTGGCGCTCACCGCTTGCCAGCCGCGAATCACCGCTGCGCCGGTGCCAGCCGCAGCCGCCTTGCTCGAAGCAACCGCGTGGAACCTGCTCGAGCTGCAACCCGAAGGTGCCACCTCGCTCGGGGTCGATACCGGTGTGCGGGCCGGTCTGCGGCGCGCGTTGGGCGATCGATCGGCGGCCGGGCAGGCCAGGTTGGCGCAGGTGCTGCGCACTGCTTTGCGCAGCACCGCAAAATTTGCGCCCGGCAGCCTCGATCCGGCAACCCGCACCAGTGTGGCAGTGGTGAACAGCGCGTTCAGCACCGCGCTTGCCGGGTTTGCCCTGCCATATGGCGATGTCGCCGTTGGCGGCTATCGCAACGCACCTTATGCCGTCATTCAGAACGTCGGAGCCTATCTTGATACCCCGCGCTTCCTCGACAGCGAGCATCCGGTCAAGGATGCCGACGATGCCGAGGCTTACCTTGCCCGGTTGGCGCAGTTTCCGGCGCAGCTCGATGGGGAAACCGCGCGGATTGCGGCGGCGCGCACACAAGGAGTGATCCCGCCTGCGGTCTTGCTTGACAAAACGATCCACCAGCTGGCCATTGCGCTGGGCGATGCGCGCAGCGGGGGCGGGCTGGTTTCGTCGCTGACCGGCCGCACTGCAACGATCCCCGGCAACTGGAGCGCGCGCGCGCAGGCGTTGGCCACCGGTCCGGTCGCCGCCGCGCTCACCCGCCAGCTTGCCGAGATCACCGCGCAACGCGCCTTGGCCAAGGATGCCGATGGCTCCACCCCCGGGCTGTGGGCGCGGCCGCACGGCGGTGCATGGTACGACTGGGCCTTGCGCGCCAGCACCACCACCGCCCGCACCCCCGATGAAGTGCATGCGCTCGGGCTTGAAGCGGTCAAAGAATTGCACGCCCGCATGGACCCGATCCTGCGCCAGCTCGGTTTCACCAGCGGCACGGTCGGCGCGCGGATGACCGCGCTGGGGCAAGACCAGCGCTTCAAATTCAGCAACGACGACCAGGGCCGCGCCGAAATTATCGCGCTGATGCAGCGCAAGATCGGCTTCATCCGCACCAAATTGCCCCAGGCCTTTCGCACGCTGGTCAAGGGCAACCTCGAAATCCGGCGTTTACCGCTGGCCGAGGAAGCCGGCGCGCCGGGGGCTTACGGCGGGGCCGGATCGAAAGATGGCACCGTGCCGGGAAAAATCTGGATCAACCTGGGCGATACCGACCGGCACAGCCGCTATTCGCTGGCAACCCTGGCGTTTCACGAAGGGATCCCCGGGCACGTCTGGCAAGGCGAATATGCCAATCAACTGCCGCTGATCCGCTCGATCCTGGCCTTCAACGCCTATTCCGAAGGCTGGGCACTTTATGCCGAAACGCTGGGCGACGAACTGGGCGCTTACGAAGGCGATCCGATCGGCCGGCTGGGTTACCTGCAGTCGATTGCGTTCCGCGCTTGCCGGATGGTGGTTGATACCGGGCTGCACGCCAAACGCTGGACTCGCGCGCAAGCGATCCAGTGGTTTTCTGAAACCAACGGTTCAGGCTTGGCCGAAGTGACCCCCGAGGTCGATCGCTATTGCGCCTGGCCCGGGCAGGCGTGCGGCTACAAGATGGGCCACAGCGAGATCCTGGCGCAGCGCGCGCGAGCGGTCGCCACGCTTGGCAGCAAGTACGACTTGCGCGATTTCGACGATGCAGTGGTCACCGGCGGCAATGTCCCGCTCGATGTTCTGGGTGATAACATTACGCGGTATATTACTGAAAAATCAGCCAAATAGCTGCCGCAATTAAGCGCTTCAACTGCGGGCCAGACATGCTAATTCGGTGGCCGCAGGGATTAGCGGCTCATCTGCGAGTCGCCGCCCACGCAGGAGAAGTTGCCATGTCCATATTCAGCAAAATCAAAGACGCCATTTTCGGTCACAAGGCCGCCGCCGCAACCCCCGCAGCCGAAGCTCCTGCCATTCCGATGGCCGACGCTGCGCCGGCTGCTGCCGCTGCCCCGATTGACGTGGCGGCATCGCTCGCCGCGATGGACGGCGCCGACAACCTCAATTGGAAAAGCTCGGTGGTCGATCTGATGAAGCTGGTCGGGATCGATGCCAGCTACGAAAACCGCAAGGCGCTCGCGCATGAACTGGGCAACGCCGATTATTCGGGTTCGGCCGAAGACAACATCATGCTGCAAAAGCAGGTGATGAAGGCGCTGGCCGACAACGGCGGCATGGTGCCTGCCGAACTGCTCGACTAATGCGCTAAGGCGACACGACAAGGGCCGTGACGCAGCAGCGTCACGGCCCCTTTTTCGTCACTTCTGAACGCGTTACTTTTTTCCGAACAGGCCCGATGCCATCCCGGCCAGATCGTTGAGCGGATTTCCGTCACCGTCACGGTCCAGCATGCCGAGCATTCCCTTGGCCGCGGGATTGTTAAGCATCTGCGCATACTGCCCAAGCGAGCCCTCGCCGCCGATCTGCGCCACAATCTGGTTCAGCATGCCGGTATCGAGCCCGGTTTTGGCGGCCGCGCCTGCAACCGTATCGCCCGGCTCGGCGTGCGACTGACCCAGCGCAGCAATTGCCTTTTCCGCGACCTCTGCAGGAATGCCCAGCTTGGTCGCAAGATTGCCGACGTCGGCATGCTCACCAACCTGACCCATAATGCTGTCGAAAATACCCATGCCGATCACTCCTTGTTACGGAAAGGCGGCAGCTTAATCGCGCGCTGCCCGGCATCAAAGTGAAATCGCTGCAATGTCCGGCTCGGCCCAGCCGCGCCGGGCCGCAACCGAAAACAGGCGCTCGCGCGAGTAGAACCGCAGCGGCCAGATGCGCTGCGCTACGGCGCTGCCCAGCAGCGCGTTGACCTGCGCCAGCAAATCGGGCGCGGGGGCGGCCGCAATGAACGCCCGCACGCCCCGGATATAAAGCTGAGTCAGCGTTTCGTGATAGCCTTGCGTATCATCACTCAGCGTACCGACCGCCCCATTGTAAGCGCGGATGATGCCGGGCAAGTCAGCTTCGGGCCGCACTGCGCTGCGCTCAAGCAGCAGCCAGGCACACATCGCCAGATGCGCCTCGTGCGTCCAGTCGCATTTCGGCAGGGTGCAATCGAGCAGCCCCGTGCCGACACGCCGAATGGCCGCGCTGCTTTCGAACAGGCGAATGGCATGATCGGGCATGGCATGGGTACTCCGGGATCGATTATCCCGGAGTGAAAGCCGGGAGGCTCAGGCGGCTTTAGGCGCGGCCTCGAGCACCGATTGATCGACATGGGCTTCGAACTGGGCGAAGTTATCGATGAACTTGCCGACCAGATCCTGCGCGGTTTGATCGTAAGCTTCCCCGTCAGCCCATGCGCCGCGCGGATCGAGCAGCTTGCTGTCAACCCCGGGCACCGCGATCGGCACTTCGAACCCGAAGTTGGGATCTTTCTTGAATTCAGCATCGCCCAGGCTGCCGTCGAGCGCGGCGTTAAGCAGCGCCCGGGTGGCCTTGATCGGCATCCGCTTGATGCCCGGATCGGTCGCGCGACCGCCCGACCAGCCGGTGTTGACCAGCCAGCATTGTGCCCCGCCTTCGGCAATCCGCTTCTTCAGCAGGTTGCCATAAACGCTGGGATGGCGCGGCATAAATGCAGCGCCAAAGCAGGTGCTGAAGGTTGCCTGCGGCTCGGTCACGCCGATTTCAGTCCCGGCGACCTTGGCCGTATAGCCCGAAAGGAAGTGGTACATCGCCTGATCGGGGGTAAGCCGGGCGATCGGCGGCAGCACGCCAAAGGCATCGGCGGTAAGAAAGATGATGTTCGACGGCGGCGGGCCGAGATTCTTGTCGCTCGTATTGGGAATGAATTCGATCGGATAGGCGCCGCGGGTATTCTCGGTCTTGCTGGCGTCGGTAAAATCAAGCTCGCGCGTGTCCTCGTCGATCGTGACGTTTTCCAGGATCGTGCCGAACATCTTGGTGGTTGCGTAAATCTCAGGCTCACCCTCGGCCGAAAGATTGATCATCTTGGCATAACAGCCGCCCTCGAAGTTGAACACAGCCTGGTCCGACCAGCCATGTTCGTCATCGCCGATCAGCGTGCGGCTGGCATCAGCCGAAAGCGTGGTCTTGCCGGTGCCGGACAAGCCGAAGAAGATCGCGCTGGTGCCGTCGGCGCCGATGTTGGCGCTGCAGTGCATCGGCATCACGCCTTGCGCGGGGAGCAGGAAGTTAAGCAGGCCGAACACGCCCTTTTTCATTTCGCCGGAATATTCGGTGTTGCCGATCAAGATCAGTTTTTCGGTCAGGTTGACCGCAATCACCGTATCGCTGCGGCAACCGTGCCGCTCCGGATCAGCCTTGAAGCTGGGTAGGTTGATGATCGTGTATTCGGGCAAATAGCTCGCCAATTCGTCGCTTGATGGCCGGACCAGCAATGTGCGGATGAACAGACTGTGCCAAGCCATTTGCGTGATCACCCGCACGTTGACGCGGTATTCAGGCTGACTGCCGCCAAACAGGTCGGCGACATAAAGTTCGCTCTGGTCCTTCACGGCAGCCAGGAAATCAGCCTTGAGCACGGCCCAATGCGCGGTCGTCATCGGCTGATTGATCGGGCCCCAGTTAATCGTAGCTTCGGTGGCAGCGTCGCGGACAACGTACTTGTCTTTCACGCTGCGCCCGGTGAACTTGCCCGTATCGACCAACAGCGCACCGTCTTTGGTCAGCTTGCCTTCGCCATTGGCCAGCGCATGTTCAACCAGCGGAGCAGTACCAAGATTGGCAAATACCACCGCCGACGTAACAATGCCCTGCGCGGAAAGCGGATGCGAAAGCGAACCAGTCAAAGCGATCTCCGTCAATTTTTCCAAAGGGTTGCCCGCAACTTAGCGGACCCTTGCGACATCCGGCCGCATACGAATGCGTTGGACTTATCAGGCGCGCATAGGCGCTCAGGCTGATTCCGTCAAATTGACTGGAGGCAGGCCATTTTCCCATGAATTTCAGCGCGCTAGCTAGGCATTTTGGCCTGATTGCGCCGCGCCGCGTTACCCGCTAACCCCATAGCCCCGTCAGTCTGGCATAAAACCGGGTCGCACAGCATCGATGATCGAAACTCCCGCCCCGCCGCCCGAGCCGCCGCCGCTGTCAGACAGCGCGCCACAAGTCATTGCGCTGGTCGACGATGACCGCAACATCCTGACCACGGTGTCAATCGGGCTGCAGGCCGAAGGGTTCGTCACGCGGGTCTATTCGGACGGGGTCGCGGCGCTGAAGGCTTTGCTCGAAAATCCGCCCGATCTGGCGGTATGCGACATCAAGATGCCAAGCATGGACGGGTTGCAACTGCTGCAAAAGCTGCGCGAAACCAGCGCACTGCCGGTGATCTTCCTGACCAGCAAGGACGAGGAACCCGACGAGGCGCTGGGGCTGGCACTGGGCGCCGATGACTATATCACCAAGCCGTTCAGCCAGCGGCTGCTGGTCGCGCGGATCCGCGCGCTGCTGCGCCGCAGCGAGCTGGCGCGCGCCGATCCGGCCAGCGACGCCGCGGCCGAGCCAAGCGAAGCCTTGGCGCGCGGTCGGCTGGTGATGGACCCGGCGCGGCATCAGGTTACCTGGCAAGGTGCGCCGGTATCGCTGACGGTGACCGAATTTCTGCTGCTGGAAGCCCTGGCCACCCGCCCCGGCGTGATCAAGAACCGCAACCAGTTGATGGATGCGGCTTATTCGGACGATGTGTTTGTCGACGACCGCACGATTGACAGCCACATCAAGCGCTTGCGCCGCAAATTCCGCGCGGCCGATCCGCAGTTCTCAGCGATCGAAACGCTCTATGGCGGTGGATATTCGTTCTCTGATGGCTGAGCCTCCGCCCCCGCCGGTCCGCCAGCGCCGGCTGTACTGGACCCGGCGCACGTCGCTCACCGCACGGATCCTCGCGGTCAATATCATCGCGCTCGGGCTGATGGCCGGCAGCTTGTTCTACCTCGATTCGTACCGCCGCCAGCTGGTCGCCGAACGCTTCAAGCTCGCCAGCGCCGAGGCCGAGATTGCTGCCGCCGGGCTCGCCCAGACCCCGCCGCGCAGCCGCGCCGCCTTGCTTGCGCGGATCGGCACCGATCAGCACTTGCGGCTGCGGGTTTACGGCGCCGATGGTGCGCTGGCACTCGACAGTTTCAAAGTCGCCGGGCCAAGCTTCATCTTCGCCGATCCGCAGGCCGATCCGTGGTATCTCAACGCGGCACGTGTGCTTGACCGGTCGATGAACTGGACGCTCGGCACACCGCCGATCGCGCCGTACCGGGCACCGGCGGTCGATGCCGCAACCAGCTGGCCCGAACTGACACAAGCCAGCCGCTCGGGCACCACCGCGGTGATGGAGCGCACCGCGCCTGACGAAAGCCCGGTGATTACCGCCGCAACCGCGATCGGCACTGATGGCGAGCTGCTGCTGACCACGCGCAACGCGCCTGACATCACCCAGTCGGTGCGCGATGCCCGGCAGACGCTGGCGATCGTGCTGGGGGTGACGCTGCTGATCTCGATCCAGCTCTCGCTGTTTCTGGCGCGGACCATCGTCAAGCCGCTGCGCACTTTGGTGCGCGCGGCGGTGCGGGTGCGGCTGGGGCGCGACCGCGCGGTCGAAGTGCCGCGGCTGCCCGATCGGCGTGACGAAATCGGGCTGCTGGCGCGGGCCTTGTCCGACATGACCGGCGCGCTGCGTAACCGGATCGATGCGGTTGAAACATTCGCCGCCGATGTCGCGCACGAAATCAAGAACCCGCTGGCCAGTCTGCGCAGCGCGCTCGAATCGCTCAGCAAGGTCAAAGACGATCAGCTCCGCGTCGAATTGACCGCAATCGCCGCGCACGATGTCCAGCGGATCGACCGACTGGTGACCGACATCGCCGAAGCCAGCCGGATCGATGCCGAACTCAGCCGCACGCAATTCGATGCGGTTGATCTGATGACGCTGGCTGAAACGCTGGTCAAAGCGCGCGCCGAACGCGGCGACAGCGCGGCTGGCTCAGTCGGCTGCACCGTCCGGATCGAGCCGCAAGACGCCGGACCGTGGGTAGTCCCGGGCGATTCCGCACGGCTTGAGCGCGTGCTGGTCAACTTGCTCGACAATGCCTGCTCGTTCTCGCCGCCGGGCGGCACGGTCGTGCTTGAAGTGACCCGCCACCCCGAACACGTCGAACTCAGCGTCACCGATCAGGGCCCCGGCATTCCGCTTGAAGCGCGCGAAAAGATTTTCGACCGGTTCCATTCGCTGCGCCCCGATAGCGAGGCGTTCGGCAACCATTCGGGGCTGGGTCTGGCGATTGCGCGAACCATTGCCGAAGCGCACGACGGTTCGCTGGTGGCGACCGATCGCCCCGATGGCCGGTCGGGCGCATGCCTGGTGCTGGAACTGCCGACCGCCGAAGCGACCGAGGCGTGAGCCTGCTGCACCGCGCCACCTGCGTCGCGATTGGTACCCGCGCAGTACTGATCGAAGGCGCACCGGGAAGCGGAAAATCGAGCCTGGCGTTGGCGCTGATCGATCGCGGCGCGGTGCTGATCGGGGACGACGGGGTGACGCTGGAACTGCGCGGCGGGCGACTTTATGCCAGTCCGCCGCTGAATATCGCTGGGCTGCTCGAACTACGCAACCTGGGCTTGTTGACCTTTCCGACCGCCAGCGATGTGCCGGTGAGCTTGATCATCGCCCTTGATCCCGCCGCTCCGCGCTTCATCGATCGGGCTGAACTGACGGCGCGCGGCGGGACGCAGCTTCCGCTGGTCCGGCTGTGGCCGGGCGATCCGCCACCTGCGCACAAGGCCGAACTCGCACTCGAACATTACGGCGCGCGGTGAAAAAACCGTCCTGCCGGGGGACAGCCGCGTGCTTGCCCTTCACATTGGGTGCATCCACAGTCAGTTATGTTGCACTGCAATGACCGAGTCTC
>JANMCG010000102.1:0-2513 GCA_031361075.1 Novosphingobium sp.
AGCTCGTCCTGCTCGGCAGTGAGCTTGTCGAGCTCGCGCCGCAATTCCATTTCCTCGAGCCGCCGCAAGCTGCGCAGCCGCATATTGAGGATTGCTTCGGCCTGGCGATCGGTGAGCAGAAATTCGGCCATCATCACCGGCTTGGGCTCATCCTCGGTGCGGATGATCTCGATGATCCGGTCAAGGTTGAGGAAGGCGATGATGTAACCACCGAGCAGCTCGAGCCGGTCGGCAATCTTGTCAAGCCGGTGCTGGCTGCGGCGGATCAGGATATCGATCTGGCTTTTGAGCCATTCCTGCAGCAGCAGCTTGATCGACATGACTCCCGGGGTGCGGGTGTCATCGAGCACGTTGAGATTTAGGCTGAACCGCGTTTCCAGATCGGTCAGCTTGAACAGGCTTTGTTTCAGCAGATCGGGGTCGATGTTGCGGCTTTTGGGCACAAACACCAGCCGGATCGCCTCGTCGCTCTCGTCGCGAATGTCCTCGAGGATCGGCAGTTTTTTATCGGCGATCAGCGCCGCGACTTGTTCGATCAGCTTGCCCTTGGCGAGCATATACGGGATTTCGCTGACCACCAGCTGCCATTGCCCGCCGGGCAGCCGTTCGATCCCGCTGTCTTCCCACATGCCGTCGCTGCCGCGCCCGGTCGAAAATCGCGCGCGGATGCGGATTGCGCCGCGTCCGGTTTCGTAGGCGTGGCTGATCGCCGCCGGGCTATCGACCACCACCCCGCCCGTGGCAAAGTCGGGGCCGTGGAACAGCTGCATCAGTTCGGCATGTTCGGCGGTGGGATTATCGATCAACAGCAGCGCCGCGTCGATCACTTCGGCAACGTTGTGGCTGGGGATGCTGGTGGCCATGCCAACCGCAATCCCGCTCGAGCCGTTGGCGAGCAGATTGGGGAACGCGCCGGGGAAAATCTCGGGCTCTTCGTCCTCGCCGTTGTAAGTCGGGATATAGTTGACCGTGCCTTCGTCAAGCCCCGCCATCAACTGGATCGCAGTCTTGGTAAGCCTGGCTTCGGTATAGCGGTATGCAGCCGCATTATCGCCGTCGATATTGCCGAAATTGCCCTGACCCTCGACCAGTGGATAGCGCAGGGAGAACGGCTGCGCGAGCCGGACCATCGCATCGTATACGCTTTGGTCGCCGTGCGGGTGATATTTGCCGATCACATCGCCGACCACGCGGGCCGATTTCTTGAACGCGTCGGTTGGATTGAGCTTCAACTGCCGCATCGCCCACAGCAGGCGGCGGTGAACCGGTTTCAACCCGTCGCGCAGATCGGGCAGCGACCGCGCGGTGATCGTCGACAGCGCATAGATGAGATAGCGCTGCGACAATGCGCTGTCGAACGGCGCATCGACGATCGCGTCGAAGGGATCTGGCTCGGTTATGTCGGTGGTCATTGTCCAAGCGCCCTAGCAACGCGGCCAGCAGCAAGGAAGTGCGGAACGGGTTTTTCCGCCGTTCGTTTGCATCGCAAGTCCCCCGACAAAACCGGAGTTTTCCAGCATGACCAAGCGCGTCCTCATTCTCGCCACCGATGGCTTCGAACAATCCGAACTGATGGACCCTAAAGCCGCGCTTGAAGCCGCCGGCTTTGAGACCGTGGTGGCAAGTAGCAAACTTGGCCAGATCAAAGGCTGGAAAGACAAGAACTGGGGCGACAGCGTCACCGTCGATGCGACCATCGCCTCGGTATCGGAAGGTGATTTTGACGCCCTGCTGCTCCCCGGGGGGCAGATGAACCCCGATATTCTGAGGATGGACGAAGATGCCATCAGCCTGGTCGAAGATTTCAACGACGCCGGCAAGCCCATCGCGGCGATCTGTCATGGCCCGTGGCTGCTGGCCGAAGCGGATATCCTTGAAGGCCGCACAGTCACCTCGTGGCCTTCGATCCGTACCGATCTGGTGAACGCCGGCGCCGATGTGGTCGATCAGGAAGTCGCGGTCGACGGCAATCTTATCACCAGCCGCAAGCCCGATGATATTCCCGCATTTTCCAAGGCGCTGATCGACGCGCTGGGCTGAACGAACCTTGGTATGCGGCGGCGTTTAGCGCCGCCGCATATCGTGGCTATCGCCCGGAATGTGAACTTCAAGCCCGTCGAGCGAGGCGGTCAGCACGATCTGGCATGACAGACGGCTGGCCGGACGGACATTTGCCGCCAGATCGAGCAGATCTTCTTCATCCTCGGTGGCGGGCGGCAATTTGCCGAACCAGTCGCGCGCGACGGTTACGTGGCAGGTCGAACAAGCCATCTGCCCCTCGCAAGTCCCTTCAAGCGGCATTCCGGCGGCTTGGCCAAGCCGTAGCAGGATGTCGCCCTCGGCCGCTTGCGCCACCGTGCGATCGCCGCTGGCGCTGATGAACGTGACCGTGACCATCATACCCCCTGCACCGCAGCGGCCGCCGCGATCGCGTGGCACGCCAGTTCGACTTCCTCGTGAGTGGTATAGCGCCCGAACCCGATCCGGATCGAATTGCGCGCCTCGGCCGGATC
>JANMCG010000127.1:0-2357 GCA_031361075.1 Novosphingobium sp.
TTCCTGGCGGCTAACGGGCTGTTCCTGCTGCTTGGACTGTGGCTTAGCGATGCACAATTCTTAAGCTGGGGCTGGCGGGTGCCGTTCCTCGCCAGCGCGGTGCTGGTCGGGATCGGGCTGTGGGTGCGGCTTAACCTGGCCGAGACACCTGCGTTCAAGGCAGCCTTGGCGCGGTCCCCGCCTCCTGCGGTGCCGATCGGCGAACTGTTGCGCCGCCACTGGGGCGGGGTCTTGGCAGGCAGCGCGGGGGTGGTAGCGTGCTTTGCGCTGTTTTATCTCTCGACGGCTTTCGCGCTGGATCTGGCCACCAAGCAGCTTGGCTATCTGCGCGAACAATTCCTGCTGCTGCAACTTGGCGCCAATTGCTTCCTTGCGCTGGGAATCGTGACGGCGGTGTGGCTGGCTGACCGCAGCAGCCCGCGGCGGATTTTGCTGCTGGGGGCGCTTGCGACCATCGGTGTGGGGCTGGTGTTTGCTGCGGGACTGCGCTCGGGCTCGGGTCTCGCGGTGTTTGGCACCCTGTCACTTGCGCTGTTCACAATGGGCTTTGTTTATGGTCCGCTGGGCGGCTGGCTCAGCGCGTTATACCCGGTGCCGGTGCGCTACACCGGCGTTTCGGTGGCGTTCAACGCAGGCGGAATCCTGGGCGGCGCGGTAACGCCGCTGCTGGCCAAGCAGATGGTCAATGCAGGGCATGGCGGATCGATCGGGTGGTTGCTGGTCGGGGCTGGCGCGCTGACCGCAATCGGAGTTAGTCTGGCGCGTCCTCCAGCCTGAACAGCGTCAGCCGCGCTTTGCCGACTTTGCGTTCGGCCACCGCTGATAGACCTTTGATCACGGCTGGTTCCTTTAATTCCGTCTCCAGACTAATCCAGGTAGCCGAACCAACCCAGCCCAGCCGTTGCAGCTTTTCGAGCGCAACCACGCCCGCGCCGGTGGAGTATGGCGGATCGAGCAGGATCAGATCGAGCGGTGCCTTAGCCGGGCCCAGCGCGAGCACCGAAGCGGCGCGCACATCGCTTTGCGTTTGCGCCTGCAAGCTGGCCAGGTTGGTCCGCAGCGCACGGATCGCCGCGGCGTCCTGTTCAACAAAAATGCACGAGGCGGCCCCGCGCGACAGCGCTTCGATCCCCAGCGCGCCCGAACCAGCAAACAAATCGGCCACAGTCAGGCCCTCGAACGAACCGAGCCGGCTGACCAGCATCGAGAACAACGTTTCGCGGGTGCGATCTGAAGTCGGCATGGTGGTTTCACCCGCCGGCGCGATCAATTTTCGCCCGCGCCATTGCCCGGCAATTATTCGCATCGGCCCGTTCTCCTTAGCGGCGGCTGCGCAGTACGCGGTTGCGCGCATGATCCTGCGGGCTGCGCACTTCGCCGGGGGTGCCAGGGATTTTGAGCGTGGCGACGAATTTCTCGACTTCGGCATCGCGCAGTTCGACCGCCATGCCGCGTGGCAGATCGAGCAACCTGAACGGGCCGTATGCGATCCGGATCAAGCGGCTGACCTCTAGCCCGAGATGCTCCAGCACGCGGCGCACTTCGCGGTTCTTGCCCTCGGTGATGGTCATTTCGATCCAGCGGTTACGCCCGGTGCTGCGCTCGATATTGGCGTTGATGTTGCCATAGCGCATCCCGTCGATCTCGATCCCTTCGGAGAATGATTCCAGCTCGTTCTGGGTAATATCGCCAAATGTGCGCGCCCGGTATGTGCGCGGAACTCCCGATGACGGCAGTTCCATCGCGCGTTTCAATCCGCCATCGTTCGTCAAAAGCAGCAGTCCTTCGGTGTTGAAGTCCAGCCGCCCGACCGGCATCACACGCCCGGCACCTTCGGGCATGGCATTGCGCAGTGCGGTGTAGATTGTGGGGCGGCCAGCCGGATCACGCTCGGCGGTGATCAGCCCCGGCGGCTTGTTGAACGCGTAAAGTTTGGCGGCTTCGGGCGCTTTGACCGGGTTTCCGTCAACCGTCACGCCGCGCAAGCTGGTCAGCACTGTGTTGGGGGTGGTCAACACTTCATCGCCCAGCTTGACCCGGCCATCGGCAATCATCCGCTCGACTTCGCGGCGGCTGGCGATGCCGGAGCGAGCGAGTAACTTGGCGATGCGGTCGCCTTGGCGCGGAGCCGAACCGCCGTCTTGGCGAGGTTGGTCTGGAGAAGTCATCCAGCGCCCTTAGCCGGGAGTTGCGCCAGGGGGAAGGGCGGCGCGCGGGCTCGACAGGCTGAACCTCTCGCAGCCCTGTCGCTAGGCCAGCCCCATCTGTTCTTCCAGAATTTCATGAAACCGGCGTATCCCGGTCTCGAGCGTGCCCAGCGTGAGCGCCGGTATCACGCCGGTGCTGAGCCCCTGCTG